>JBIJAV010000049.1:0-15434 GCA_044345595.1 Terrimicrobiaceae bacterium | reverse complement strand
GCAAACCGAAGAACGGCACTCCGAGAGCCGGATGCGGGCAATCCGCACGTCCGGTTCGATGAGGGGGAGACCCCGGCGGTCATTGGCCTTCGCGCCTCTAACCCCGTCCGGGTCTCCCTACTCTACGAGGGTTTCGGCGAGTTTCGGGGTGATGCCTTTGATGGGGAGGAGGTCGTTCATGGAGCGGATGGGGGTTTTGGTTCGGGCCTCTATGATGCGTTCGGCGAGTTTTTTGCCGATGCCGGGGAGTGATTGGAGTTCCTCGGCTGTGGCGGTGTTTGGGTTGATGGCGGTGGTGGATTGGGAGTCTTTGAGGATTGTTTGGAGTTCTGCGGATTCGCTGCGTTCCTCGGCGCGGTCTGCGGCGAGGTGGGTCCAATCTGTTACGGCCCAGATGCCTTTTTTGGCGGCGGCGGCTGTGAGTTCGCGGTCGGCGAGCGCTTCGCGGTATTCATTGCCGGATGTTCCGTCGGGTAGTTGGCGGGTGAGGCCGAAGGCGCGTGCCAGGCCCTCTTCCACGAGGAGTGTGGCGAGGTCTTTGCCTTCGGCGGTCGTGACGAAGGCGTAGGCGCGTTCTTTTTCGCCGTTGCCCCGGGCGCCTGCGAAGGCGGTGTGGATGGTAAAGGGCTTCGCGAGGAGTTCTCGGGTGCGGAGGGCGGCCTGCTTGCCAAAATCGCGGGCTGTTTTCATGGAGGAGGCGGCGTCTGTGTCAGCGATGCCGAAATAGCGCCTCTGGGCGCGGAGACGGCGGGCGAGCGTTTCGTCGTTCACATGCCACTCGATGCAGTCCGCGCCGTAGAGGCGGGCAGTGACCTGGCGTCCATCGGGTAACTTGACCGGAAAGCTGTCGCCGTCCGCCCAGTCCGCTTCAACGAGCGTGGCCCCGGGAAATGTTTGCAGGGCCTCATCCGCATGAAGCGTCCATCCAGCGAAGAGGAGAAGGAGGAGGGCGATGCTTTTTTTCATAAAAATCAGAGCCGTTCCAAGCCGGGAAGGGCGTAGTGTTTTTTGAGTGTATCGGCGTTGGCTTCGATTGAAGCGGCATCGAGAAAGAGGAGTTTTGGGTCTTCTTCGAACTCGATTTTTTGAAATCCATCGACTGGCTTTTTCGCTGCCTCGGATAAGTCGGCGAGGCTTTTGACCGGGCGGCCGTTGACTTTGGTGACGACGATATTTTCGAGGTCCTCGTAGCCGATTGTGTCGGGCGTGGGGAGGACTTGGGAGAGGATGATGATGCGGCCACGGTCGGGCGGGAGCTCGTTTTGGAAGGCGTCGTAGTAAACGAGGCGCTGGGGTGCGGTGGATGTCCATTTGCTTCCCCATTCCTTGAGGTATGGGCGCGAAAGCTCGATAAAGACGAGTCCCCCGAGGATGACATACCTGGGGGCGGTATCTGAGATGTGGGGCTCGCTGATGGCGTGGTCTCGGTTGGCGACCTGCATGGTCACGGGAATCTCGAGCGTCTTGCCGTCGCGGAGGATTTTGAACCGAACGACGGCGCCGGGGTGTTTGATGGTGTTTGTGAGATGGCTGAAGAGAATGCGGCCGTAGTCAGAATCCTCGTAGTTGCCGTCCTGATCGAGCGGGAGTCCATCCACCGCCAGAATGGCGTCTCCTTTTTTGATCCCTGCGGCATCGGCGGATCCCCGGGGGGTGATGTCCGAGACATAGACGCCGCCGGGTTCCTTGAGTCCGATGTAACGGCGGAGTTGGGGATCGCGGAGCGGTGCGAAGGCGATGCCAAGGCGGGCGAAACCTTGGTAGGTGGTGGAGTCGAGTTCGGTCAGGAAGTGGCGGATCACGGCGGTCGGAACGATGTCGGCGGACTGGTTGCGGGCATCGTAGCGCATGACCATGCCGATGAGGCGGCCGTCGCGGATCACTGGCAAGGTGAAGCTGCCGTCTCTTTGCTGTAGGGGGGCTCCGAGTTTGAAGAGGAGGAGTGCTCCCGACTCGGAGGGATAGCTTGCAACGCTGATGGAGGTGATGCGGCCGAGGGTCTTGGCGATCTCTCCATTCGGCTCGAGTTGGAGGATGGTGGCCTCCTCGCCGACTTGGAGAGGCCCGTTCAAGGCGAGGGGTTGCATGCCTTGGAGGAAGGAGGGGTCGCCCGGGCGCAGGACGGCGAGGTTGCAGTCGTAATCGACGCGCTCCACGGTGGCGGTGGATTTCTCGGCGGTGGCCGGTTTTTCCAGTTCGATGAATGTGGAGTTCGCCACGAGTTCGGCTGTGACCAGAATGCGGCCCCCGTCGATCAGCGCGCCGATGCCCCGTCTGCTGAAGGGTGGCTTTTTGATCCATGGCTGGAAAAATTCGTAGACCTGATTGGTGGAATTGACGCGCAGCAGGGACTTGGATGTCGATTCCGGTGCGGTGTCTTCTGCGCGAGCGGACGGGATGGCAAGTGCCAGCAAGAGGGCCAGGCAGAACGATCGTAGGGAAGGAGTGGATTTCATTTCTCGAGGTTTTTTTCGGCAGTCAATGCGTAGCGCTCGCTGATGCGCGAACGCGCCTCCTCGATGGCTTTTCGCTCCAGAACGATCGGGCGTCCCCCGCCGGCGAATTTGATGACATAGTAGTCTGCCTTTTCATCGAATGCGGCGGCGATGTCCTCGATGCGTTTGATGCGGCGTCCGTTCACCTCGTCCACCACGGAATAGCGGAATTCGTCGGCGTAGGCGTTCACGGGGTCGGGAAGGATGTTGCTCAGAACGACGATCTCCGGGCGTGTGGCGTGCAATCCGTCGGCGATGAAAAAATCAAAAAGATAGTTTAGGCGCTGGTCGGAGGGATCATGGGCCTCCATAAAATTCTGATCCACCGGCTGGAAAACCAATCCACCGGCGACAAAATAGCGGGGCTTCTCATCGTAGAGGTTGCTCTGGAGCTTGAATGGCCAGGGTTCCCGAAGTGGCACGGTGAGGGTCATGGGTTTCCCGTCGCGCAGGATGTCGAGATGCACCTTGTCGCCTTTGAATTTCCTCTCCACGACCTCTTCCAGAGGCACGGCCTCGTCTTCGAGCGGGATGGTGCCATCACTCGACACGGTGTGTCCGTCGATTTTCAAAATCACATCCCCGGGTTTGACGATGCCATCGGAGGCGCCGCTGCTGTAGACGCTGCAGATTTGGACTCCGGTGTTCTCGTCCTCCAGGCCGAGTGCGCTTCGGGCGGCGGGGTTGAAGAGGTTGCGGTAGGTCAGGGCCAGATCGACATAGTGGTCGTAGCGGCCGTCCTCCACATCCTTCAGAAAACGGTGGATGACCGGAGTGGGGATCATGTAGCCAACATTTTGGGCGACATCGCCGCTGTAGCCTTGGAAGGCGACTCCGACGACCTTGCTGTTTTGCATCACGGGACCGCCGCTGTTGCCGGGATTGATGGCGGCATCGATCTGGATGGCGAGGTGGGAATCCATGCCGGAGTGGGAGTAGGGCTGGAAGTCGATGCGAGACACAATGCCGCGCGTTACGGAGAGGCGGGTGCCACCGACGGGGTAGCCGTAGGCTGAAACGACGGATTCGATTTGCGGAATGCCGCCGAATTCGAGTGGCGCTGTGCCGTTGAAGAAGTCGGGATTCTCGACACTAAGCAGGGCGAGGTCGCAGTCGTGGGCGATGTGCAGGACTTGTGCGAGGTAGGGGTTTGGGTCGCCCTCTTTGGATACCGTGAGGAAGCGCGCGTTGCTGACCACATGCGCATTTGTCATGATGCGTTTGCCATCGACAACAAACCCGGCTCCGACTCCGGAGGTGACATCTCCCGGGCTCCAGGGGGTTTTATAATTTGGCTCCTGCGAAGTCGCCTCGATCCGGACGAGGCTCTTGGAAATTTCCACGGCGTGAAGTGCGGCCAACGGGAGGAGCAGGGCAGCGGCAATCAAAAAAAAGCGGGACATTGCCTCCGACTGTAGCAAACCGGCCCTCCTGCGCAACGAACTGTCTGTCACATTTCCGTGCGGAGCGGTTCGGTCAACGCTCAAGGGCTTCCAATTCCTGCACGCGCCGTTCAAGCCGGGTGATTGCATCGAGGGCGAAGTTCAGCTCGGCCTGCTTCTGCAGGAGTGTGATCTCGAGTTCCTGAATCTTGTTTTGCAGGCTCTCTTTGACTCCGTGGTCCTGATTTTTCGAATCGTCGCCTTGGGCTGCGGGATTCGGGAAAAACGAAGCATCGCCGAGGCGCATTTTTTCTCCCGAGCAGCAGTTGAGGATTTTCGTGTCGCCCGAGATTTCTCCGAGGCTCAGGAATTCGAGTAGTGTGCCTGCCGTGGTGGGCCCGTAAAGCGGCTGCCCAGGCACCTCCACCAGCCAGTCCATGTGGAGTTCTTCAAGCATGGGGGCCTTGTTCCAAGTCCTGCCGTCATTGGAAACGACATCCTGCGGATGAATTTGAGCGGACATCGCCCACTCACGGATTTGGTCAAAAAAAACCGGGCCAAAAATTTCATCATCCGCATGTTTGCGGAGATACCACTGGGGGGAATTACCTGTCGATATCACGCGGTCATACTTCTCCCAAGTGGAGCTTGTTGCAAGGATTCATCGAGGGCCGTGCGCCGGTCTGGAGGTTTTCTGGTTTGTTGCCCTAAGAGGATACCCGGTGTAAAGCAGATGCCATGCAATCGCCATCGACCACTCTTTTGCCTGCGGAGAAGCGCTCCATTCCTGTCTGGCGCGGCGTTGTGATCGTGCTGCTTGCCGCCGCGACTCTTGTGGCCTGTTTGTGGGGTAGTCCTCCCGCCAAGAAATCCGAGCCGGGCGTCGTGATGGAGTTGCCGGGTTCGTTGACCGGCTTGTGGGGTAGCGACCAGCCTGTTTCCGAGTCGGAAAAAGTCATTCTTCCCGCCGACACCGAGTTCGCAAAAAAAATCTACTCGGACGGCCTTGGCAACGACATCCACTGCCAGATTGTTCTCGCCGGTGCGGAAAAACGGAGCATCCACCGCCCCGAGGTTTGTCTGCCTGCGCAGGGGTGGACGATCAAATCCGGCGAAGTCGTGCCCGTGAAGCTGGCTGATGGAAAAACACTCGAGGTCATGAAACTCACAGTCGTCCGTCCCGTTACGCTGAACAACGGCGCGCAGCGCGAGCTGACCTCGGTCTTCTGCTATTGGTTCATCGGCAAACACGCCACAACGCCGCACCATTTTGTGAGGGTTTTGAAGACGAACCTCGACATGCTGCTGCACAACACAAACCACCGCTGGGCCTATGTAATTGTGAACGCGCCAGTGCTGGAGGGTTTTGTTTCCGGCGGCAAGAATCTGGCACAAACAAACGAGCGTGTGGAGGCCGCCATCGCGGAGTTGGTGCCACAGATCATGCCGGAGCTTTAGTGCGCTTCGAAAATTAAAAAGGCCACCTCTCGCGAAGTGGCCTTTTGTAGGAAGGGAAAGCGGATTAGCGCTTCGAGAACTGGAAGCGTTTGCGGGCACCAGGCTGGCCGGGCTTTTTGCGTTCCTTCATGCGAGGGTCGCGTGTGAGCAGACCTTCCTGCTTGAGCGGGGTGCGCAGGGCCTCATCGATCTCGATCAGCGCGCGGCTGATGGCGAGGCGCAGAGCGCCGGCCTGGCCATTGACGCCGCCGCCGACGGTGCGGACGGTGAGGTCGTAGGTGTGCACGGCGTTGGCGATTTCCAGCGGGCGAAGAATTTGGTTTTGAACCGAGAGGCTGGGAAAGTAATCAGTGAAGTCGCGGCCGTTGACCTTGATGGCACCGGAGCCGGGCTGCAGGCGGATGCTTGCGACAGAGGTCTTGCGGCGGCCTGTGGTTTGGATGGGTTCTGCTTTGCTCATACTAAAAATCAGACTGCTTGTGGGTTCTGTGCGGTGTGCGGGTGCTCGGCACCGGCGTAAACCTTGAGTTTGCCATAGAGGGCGCGGCCGAGGCGGTTGTGAGGGATCATGCCACGGACGGCGCGTTCGATGAGAAGCTCCGGGCGGCGCTCACGGCGTGCGCGGAAGGTCTCGGATTTGTGACCACCGACGAATCCCGAGAAGCTCATGTAAGTCTTGGCGATTTCTTTTTTGCCGCCGATGGTGACCTTGGAGGCGTTGAGGACAACGACGAAGTCGCCGGTGTCAACATGAGGAGTGAAGATGGCTTTGTTTTTTCCGCGAAGGAGATTGGCGGCCTTGACGGCGACGCGGCCGAGAGGTTGGCCGGCGGCGTCGATGACCCACCAGTTGCGCTTCACCTCTTCGGATTTGGCTGAGAATGTTTTCATTCGTTAAATATTGAGAGTCGGCGAAGCTGAATCAGGCTCCCACCCATGTCAAATCCCAAAAAACATTTCGATCCGCCGCCTGATCAAAAGGAAATTTTCTCCCGCTCCGTCGCTGCGAAGACTTGAAGCGCGCTCGATTTGGGAACCATGTTTCTGGCGTCCGCGAGCATGCGGTCGATGAAATCATCGCTGTGGGAGGGATCATGGTGCGTCATATAGAGACGGCCAACGCCTGATTTTAGTGCCAGCGAGACAACATCTTTCGAGGACGCGTGGCCCCAGCCCCGGCGTTTTTCGGCCTCCTCTGGCGTGTATTGCGTATCAGCGACGAGAATGGAGGCATCTTTTATAAAAGAAACAATCCGCGCCTCGTCTTGGCCGTGTGTTTCATGATCGGAGAGGAACACAAAGCTTCCGCTCGGAGTGTCAAAGCGATAGCCGAGACAGCCCCCAGGATGGTTTGTGGGACAGGACGAAGCGCGCACATCTTCGATTTGCAGGTCGGCTTGTCCGTCCGGATCAAGGTGCTCGAAGCTCATTTCACACTGCATGGCTTCGAGGTGCACGGGAAAGCAATGGTCGCCATCCATCTGTTTCTCAAAAATCGACTTCAGCGAATCGGGCCTGGGATCGCGCCCGAGGACGCGAAGGCGGTTGTTTTTGATGTAGGCTGGAATAAAAAAGGGAAACCCTTGGATGTGGTCCCAGTGGGTGTGGGTGTTGAGAAGGGTCAGTGACAAGGGTGAGGCTCCGAATTCATCGAGAAGAGCTCCTCCGAGTGGGCTGATTCCAGAACCGGCGTCGATGATGATGATCTGACCTTGGATTCGTAATTCCACACAGGTGGTGTTGCCGCCATAGCGGGCGGTCGAGTGCCCCGGTGTGGGAATCGAGCCCCGGACGCCCCAGAAACGCGCCCATGCTTGGGAATGCGCGTCAGTCTGTTTGTCGATTGGCATTTGGCGGTGTGGAATTGGGGGGGGAGAGAAACCTTCTGTGCGCAAGGCTATGTTTAAGCACCCCCGTTGCGAAAGTTTTTATTTTTAAAATTTGCGGGTCGCTTTTCCCGATGGCTTTTGAACCCGCGTTTGTTCCCAGAAAAAAAGGCCACCTCTCGCGAAGTGGCCTTTTGTAGGAAGGGAAAGCGGATTAGCGCTTCGAGAACTGGAAGCGTTTGCGGGCGCCGGGCTGGCCGGGCTTTTTGCGTTCCTTCATGCGAGGGTCGCGTGTCAGGAGACCTTCCTGCTTGAGCGGAAGGCGCAGGGCCTCGTCGATCTCGATGAGAGCGCGGCTGATGGCGAGGCGCAGAGCGCCGGCCTGGCCATTGACGCCGCCGCCGACGGTGCGGACAGTGAGGTCGTAGGTGTGCACGGCGTTGGCGATTTCCAGCGGGCGGAGAATCTGGTTTTGAACCGAGAGGCTAGGGAAGTAGTCGGTGAAGTCGCGGCCGTTGACTTTGATGGCACCGGAGCCGGGTTGCAGGCGGATGCTGGCGACGGAGGTCTTGCGGCGGCCTGTGGTTTGGATGGGTTCTGCTTTGCTCATACTAAAAATCAGGCGGCTTGTGGGTTCTGTGCGGTGTGAGGGTGCTCGGCGCCGGCGTAAACCTTGAGTTTGCCATAGAGGGCGCGGCCGAGGCGGTTGTGAGGGATCATGCCACGGACGGCGCGTTCGATGAGGAGCTCTGGACGGCGCTCACGGCGTGCGCGGAAGGTTTCGGATTTGTGACCGCCAACGAATCCGGAGAAGCTCATGTAGGTCTTGGCGATTTCCTTTTTGCCGCCGATGGTCACTTTGGAAGCATTCAGGACAACGACGAAGTCGCCGGTGTCAACATGCGGAGTGAAGATGGCTTTGTTTTTTCCGCGAAGGAGGTTGGCGGCCTTGACGGCGACGCGGCCGAGAGGCTGGCCGGCGGCGTCGATGACCCACCAGTTGCGCTTCACCTCTTCGGATTTGGCTGAGAATGTTTTCATCGTGATTAATTGAGAGTCGGGCAGAGTGAACAAACTGCTGTAGTGTGTCAAACTCTAAGGCAAAGTTTTTCTGTCCTTGATTTGATCCACAGTTGGTCGGCTCAGGAGCGTCCGTTGAGAAAGAATGTTTTCACTTGACCGAGTCCCTTGCATTCGACCATGCCGCGTTCTTCAAGGATGAAATGCGAATCAAGCGTGGCCCGTGTTTGCTCGGAAAGGTGGATTCTGCCCGGCATGCCCGAGGATTCCATGCGGCTTGCGACATTGACGGTATCGCCCCAGAGGTCGTAGGTGAATTTGATCTTGCCGATGACGCCCGCCACGACTGGGCCGGAGTGAATGCCTATGCGCATGGCAAGCTCGGTGCCATTTTTTTCGTTTATTCTCTTGAGGGCTTCGACCATCTCGATTGCGGCGTCTGCCACCACATGGGCATGGTCATCGCGGTGGTTGGGGAGGCCGCCGACCATCATGTAGCAATCGCCGATGGTTTTGATTTTCTCGACGCGGTGGTTTTCCACGATGTTGTCAAAAGCGGTGAATATTTCGTTAAGCATCCTCACGAGATCATCGGGGGTTGTCTTGCGTGAGAGCGCGGTAAAGCCGCACAGGTCGGCGAACATCACAGAGACGATGTGGTGGCCATTCGCAATGGTTTTCTCGCCGCCTTTCAAGCGGCCTGCGATGGCTCCGGGCAGGATGTTCAACAGAAGGCGCTCGGATTTTTCTTTTTCAAATTCCACGAGTTCCTTCTCCGCCTGGAGTTGGGCAAAACGAAGCTTGTCAAGATTGCGGAGGCGTTTCTTTTCGAGGGAGGTCGTGACGCGTGCCCGGAGGAGGGTGGGATTTGGCGGCTTGATGAGATAATCCTCGGCGCCTGCTTCGATGCACTGCACGGCGAGGTCAATCTGCTCATTTCCCGAAATGACAATCGTGGGAGTCCCCTTGATGCGGCTGTCGAAATTCATGTTCGTCAACACCTCAAGCCCATTCATCTCAGGCATTTCCATATCCAGCAGCATGAGGTCGTAGGGTTTTTCCAAGAGCTTGTTGATGGCATCACGACCATCCACGGCCGTGTCGATATTATTAAAGCCAAGGTCTTGAAGCGCTTTCGTGAGCACCATTCGCATCAGGCGACTGTCATCCGCGACTAGAACTGCCGATTTTTTTAAGGAATCGGCGACTTCCTCTGGTTTGATTTCGGCTACGGAATTGGATTCTGTGGAAAGTTGGTTGTTCATAGGGGCATTACACTGCCTCGGGTTGGTCAGGTTCTGGTTTGCGTTCTAGGTTAATAATTCGGGATACTTTAGAAAGGAGATTTTCGTCTTCAAACGGCTTGATGATGTAGTCTCGGACGCCCAGTCGCGCTACGGTAGAAATAATCTCGTTGCTGTCTTCAGCAGTGAGCATGATAACCGGAGTGCGCTTGATATTATCATGTTCACGCATTTTGCGAAGCATCGTGACGCCGTCCATGACTGGCATATTGTAGTCCAGCATGATGAGGTCGGGTTGATGGGTTATGACTGCTTCCAAACCCTCCATGCCATCGGCCGCTTCGAAAAGTTCGCAATGAAAAGGACGGAATACGCGCTTAAGCATCAGCCGTATCGTGCGACTGTCATCGACACTCAGTATTTTTGGAAGGGTCATGGTTGAATAAGAATTTGAAGATTGATTCGATCCGTCCCACAAGTCCACTCGGTGCGGCATAAATCCGAGCCTGTTGCTCCTCGAAGATCAATTCGAGAGCCAAAAGTGATGATTGGAGTGCCAAGAACTCCAGGAAATCCCGCCGCGGTGAGCTCGCTCTTGATGCGCCCGGAAATCATATTGCAAAGCTCGCCAGTGGCATCCTCGATTTCCTCGCCTTGGCCTTCGCAGCCGATGAGAATCTTGGTGGCTTTAGCGGCGAAGGCTTCTGAAATCTGCAGGAGAACGGATGCTTTCACGCGATCTCCGGTGATCGATACGGAGGCGTGAAATGTTTTGAAATCATGAGTTTCATCTGACGACTCGGCGGGCTCGAGAGAGAGCTTGAGTTGCTTTGAAAAAATCTCTTTTAATGCGCGTTCTGCAGTATCCTTAAGAGAGATGGGCAGTTGGCCAGATGTTGTCATATTTTTTTTGCCGACTTGGCGGCGATCGCCGAAAGAATGGCCTGTGGCATCTTTGAGAGTGGGAGCACTTTATTGGCAGCGCCCAAGCGGATGGCCGCCTGTGGCATGCCAAAAACAACGCAACTTTCCTCCGACTCAGCCATTGTTTCTGCGCCAGCAGACTGGAGTTCCTTCAGACCCATTGCGCCATCGACTCCCATTCCAGTGAGGAGGGCGGCGACGGCATGAGAACCGGCGTGTGTCGCTGCGGATCGAAAAAGAATATCCACCGCTGGGCGGCAATGGTGGACGGGCGGAGATTGACCGAGCCGCACTCTGTAGCCCATGCCAAAGGGCACGAGGCTCAAATGAAAATCTCCGGGTGCAACCAAGCAGTGGCCCGACTTGAGTTCCTCGCCGTCCTTTGCTTCCCGCACTGAAAAAGGGCATAGTTCGTCGAGGTGATGAGCCATGATTCTTGAGAAATTCGCCGGAATATGCTGCACGACAACGATGGGAGGGAGTCCATTGGGGAGGCGGGGCAGGAGGTAGCGCAGTGCCTCCACACCGCCCGTCGAAGATCCGATCACAATGATACTGCGGGGAGAAAATGGAGCGATCTGGGTTGCGGGAGCGGATTGAACAACTGACGCGGAAGAACTGGCCCGCTCGGCTTTTTGCAATTTTCCACGGTTGCGAGAATGAGCTGCGCCTCTCACATGGTAGGCAAGGGATTTCGCCATCTCGGAAAAGCTCTGACCTGCACTTGGCTTGCCAATCACATCGATAGCGCCTGCTTCCATGGCTTCCATTGCCTTGGCTGATCCCGCTTGGGTCAGTGAACTTATCACCACAACGGGGATTGGATGGTGTGCTTGCAGGATTTTTAAGAATGAAATCCCATCCATACGAGGCATTTCAAGATCGAGTGTGATGACATCTGGATCAAGGGCGAGGATTTTTTCCCTTGCCACATAGGGATCTTCCGCGCCACCGAGAACCTCGATTTCAGGGTCGCGAGAAAGGGCATCCATGATCGCCCTGCGCGCTAAGGCCGAGTCGTCGACGACGAGAACGCGGATTTTTTTCCCAATGGTCATGGCATTTGATAGACGCCCTGTCTTACCGCTTTGAGATTGTGTTGAATGCCCATGAGGCTCTCGGAGTGACCAATGATGAGATATCCGCCGGGGGCAAGGTAGCGTGTCAAGCGTTTGACGGCCAATTCTCGAGAGGGAATGTCAAAATAAATCATCACATTCCTGCAAAAGATAACATTTTGATTGTGGGGGATTGGATATTCATTTTGGAAGAGATTGACGCGTTCGAATTGAACTTTTTTGCGCAACTCGGCCTTGACTCGGCATTTCCCTTCTTGGGAGTCAACGCCTTTTTGGAAGTAGCGCTTGAGGATGTCTGCAGGAACAGGTTCGACGACTTCCATGCGGTAGATGCCTTGTTTGGCAGTTTCCAAAATGGTTTTTGAGATGTCGGATGCCCAGATCTGCCAGTCGATAGATGGATGAGATCGAAAAAATTCCGATAAAACGATGGACAAGGTGTAGGGTTCTTCGCCCGAGGATGATGCGGCAGACCAGATTCGCAGAGTAGATCGTTTGGCGGTGAGGTCCGGAAGCAATTCAGGAAGGATTTTTTCCGTAAGAAATACAAAATGATCTGGTTCGCGATAGAATCGCGTATGGTTTGTTGAGATGAGATCGATGAGTTCATCGATTTCGACTTGTGAGCTATGGGAGCGTAGGAGGTCGCAATACTCATCAAAAGACGCCAGCTTCAAATGGCGCAATCTTTTTCCCAATCGACTGGAAAGCAATGCTTGCTTGTCAGCGCCGAGTTTGATGCGGCTGTGCTGATAAACCAAATCCACAATAGCCTTGTAGGCTTCAGTTGAAAGGGGGGTATCTTGACTGGTGATCAGGTTTTGATTGATGGAAGGAAGCTTGCTCACCTAAAAGTTACGAAAGTCGTCGTTGCTTGGGTCCGAGGAGGAAGGGTCATTTGGCATTGGAATTGAAACCACCCTTTTGGGTCGAGCGATGGCATGGGAGCGCTCCGGCACGGCTTGGGTGGAAACAATTTTTGGAGATGATTTTGTTGTTTTGGAAGGTGTGCCCCCTATGAGTTCGCGGAGTTTACTCACGAGATCTTTCATGGTTTCCGCTTGGGCATCGAGTTCCTCCGCCGCGCTGGCACTCTCTTCAGCGTTGGCAGCATTGCCTTGGGTGACCTTATCCATTTGGTTCATGGCATTGTTGATCTGCTGGATGCCTTGAGCCTGCTCGGTAGCTGCGGTCGCAATATGGGCAACAAGTGCGTCCGTGGCGGCAACCTTTTCAGCGATGTGTTTGAGAGAGTCTCCGACTTTGGCTGAGCAAGCGGAACCGCTGCGACTGTTGGCGATAGCAGCTTCAATTTTATCGGCAGTTTCCTTGGCGGCGCCTGCGCTGCGCTGAGCCAGGGACCTTACTTCGTCGGCTACGACGGCAAAGCCTGCACCGGCATCGCCTGCACGGGCTGCCTCGACCGCAGCGTTGAGAGCGAGAATATTCGTCTGAAAAGCAATTTCATCGATGTTCTTAACAATTTTAGCGACCTCAGCGCTTGACGAATCAATGGCCTTCATGGCTTCCATCATTTCAAGCATGGTTTGAGTGCCAACTGCCGCCTCGTTGTGGGCGTCGCTGGCAAGGGCCTTGGCTTTCTGGGCATTATCTGCTGTGGCCCGGATCATACTTGACATCTCTTCCAGCGAGCTACTGGTCTCTTCAACCGAGGAGGCTTGTTCGCTTGAACCCGAGGAGAGTTGGTTGCTGGCCATAGAAACTTGGCGTGCAGCGGAGGCGGTTTGAAGAGATCCGCTGTCCAAATTTGTGGCCAATTCTCCAAGAGCTTGAGTGATCGATCGTATTTGTATGTATGTGAAGCTCACTGCTAAGAGGATGATAACCAGCCCTCCGAGGGCCATCCATCGGCTCATGGAGTGGGTGAAGTCGGAGATTCCCATGAGCGCAGTATGGAATTTTCCGACCTCGGCCTCGACAAATGGATTCAAAGTCTCGGTAAGAAGCGAGGCTGTTGCGTCAAATTCGCTCATGATCTGGTTGCCTGCTGTGGGTCCATCCTTGATATACGCAGCCGCCATAATACGGCCCTTCTCGTAGTAGGCCTCAAAGTTTTTTTCCAGATCAGCGAGCTTTCTTAGTTCCTCCTCATTTTGCTCAAGTTGGAACTCTGCTCTAAATTTATTTAAATTGGCTAAGAATGACTTATAGCTCTCCTCTGCCTCCTTGAAGCCATCATCCAGGCCATCCTGTCCGCGAGTGGCTGAAATATCGGTGAGCCACTGTTGCACTTGCACAACATCAAGCTGCATACGGCGGGCGCAGTCTGCAAAGGTGACATTTTTATCCCGGGCCAAACGGGTTTTATGCTCGATGCTTTGTGCAAGCAGGTAACTGGCAAGGATGGCAACGCACAATCCCAGCAAAGGGAGCCCTGATATGAGGGCAAATTTAACTTTTAGATTCATTTTTCGATGCCTATTTGCGTTTGCCTAGGGTTTGGGACTTAACCACGATCTCCCAGAAGGTTTTTTTCTGAGGTGAGTTGTGCGTTTGTTGTATTGCCTGCGCCGAGGCGAGCCCCCTCTCTCGTCATGCCATCGGGAAGGGCTCGCGTGATTGAAGCATCGTCCAAAAAGATTTTTTCAATATCAAGCAGGGTCTTGACTGATCCCGTGCAAGTGGTTACTCCCAAGATATATTGAGTATCTGGCGATCCGCCAAAATCCGGTGGGGGTTCGATGGAATCGTCTCGGAGTTGGACAACTTCTTCCACCGCATCGACGATAGCTCCCATGAGGGTTTTTGTTCCCTCTGCTCCATTAAGTTGGACGACAATAATGCAAGCACGGTCGCAGTAATCGCCTAAGGCGAGTTGAAACTTGGCGCGCAAGTCGAGCACGGCAATCACTGTTCCGCGAAGGTTGATCACGCCTTTTATGTGGGTCGGCATTCTTGGCACCGGGGTGATCGGGCAGAGGCGTATGATTTCGCGAACATTTAAAACTGGAATGCCATAAGATTCATTGCCAAGGCTAAAAGTGAGATAACGCCCAGTTTTGATTTTCGTGTCGGTAGTTAGTTGTGTGGTCATCGCAAATATGGGGTTGGTGGATTTGTAGTTTTTTTAGAGGTTTACAAGGGTATCGACATCGAGGATCAGTCCCACTGAACCATCGCCAAGCACGGCGGCGCCTGCAAGAAGATGCTGATTTTTAAATGTTTCTCCCAGGCTCTTGATGACGACCTCTTGTTTTCCGATGAGTTCATCGACAAGGATGCCTCTCATTTCATCGCCAGACTCGACAACAATGATGATGCCGTCTTCGTAATTTTTGGCTTTAACGCCTTCTGTCCCGAGAAACTCACCCAGTCGCAGGATAGGGGTTTGTTTGCCTCGCACGCTAACAAGAGCTCCGCGTTCGTGAACCGTAGTGACACTTTCTGGTTTTGGACGAAAGGATTCACGCACGGAAATAGTGGGGATGATGTAGCGATCGTTACCCACTCCCACCATGAGCCCGTCGATGATGGCGAGAGTGAGCGGGAGAAGAATAGTGAATGTGGTGCCCTTCCCAAGAACGGACTGAATCTCCACTTTGCCACGCAGACTCTCAATATTCTTTTTTACGACATCCATGCCCACACCGCGTCCGGAAAGATCGGTGATCGTCTCGGCGGTAGAGAACCCTGGCATGAAGATAATGTTATAAATCTCGGATTCGGTGAGCTCGGCCGTAGGGGAAACTAGGCCTCGTTCGATTCCTTTTGAGAGAATTTTTTGTGAATTGAGGCCCTTGCCGTCATCTTGAATGCGAATGAGAATGCCGCCGCGCTGGTGGGAGGCCGAGAGTCGCACAGTGCCGAGGGCGGATTTGCCATTGGCCACGCGTTCCTCGGGAGATTCCAATCCGTGATCCACGGCATTGCGAATCATGTGCACAAGTGGGTCTGCGAGCTTTTCAACGATGTTGCGATCCAGTTCGGTTTCCTCCCCATCGAGCACAAGCTGAACTTGTTTTTTTTGTTGGGCAGAAATGTCGCG
>JBIJAV010000048.1:0-15634 GCA_044345595.1 Terrimicrobiaceae bacterium | reverse complement strand
CAAAAAATCCGCACTGCACGCGAAGCCCGCTCCACTGCGGATCTCAAAAACCTCCTCCGCGAACTCGACACCATCACCGAGCCCCTCGCCACCGCCCTCCTCGAGAAAACCCTCGCCTAAGCCCCCCCCTCAAAAAATCCCGCACGACTTCGACCAAAAATTTGGACGATCGTCCAAATTTTTGGTCAGCGGCTGAGGGTGAAGTTTACGGGAACATCCACCGTTCCTGCCATGGCAACGCCGCCCATTGTGCGGGGTTGGAATCTCCAGCTTTTGACTGCTCGCAGCGCCGCTTGGTCTAATACGCCATAGCCTGAGCTTTTTTGGAGCGCGACACTCATTGGCGAGCCATCGGCAGAGACTTCCACGCGCACGGTGACACGGCCTTCCCAGCCTGCCCGTCTGGCTGTCTCTGGATAGATAGGAGGCGTATTGCGGATCACCACGGGTTGCGGAACATTCGCCGTCTTTGACGTCGCCACGGGTGTCGGGCGTTGCGGGCTGGCTTTTCTTTCGACCTTCTTTGCCTCTGGAGTTGGCTGGGAGGCGGCAACCTCTTCGCTCTGGGTGGTTGTGAGAATTTCTTCAGGTTTCGGAGGTGCTGGTTCTTCGGGCACTGGTTCTGGAGTCGGCGCCGGTTCGGGGATTGGCTCTGGCAGGGGAGGGGCTGTCTCAATGATCAAAACCTCCGTTGTATCTCCGCTTGAGAACTCGATCTTTTGCGGACTCGAATGAATGAGGAAATTTCTCACGAGCACAAAATGCGCAAGCGCCGAAATGCCCAGCAGCACGGGGAAAAGCCATGCCCGAAATCCCCAAGACGCATCCATTCCTTTGCCTCTCACTCTGTGATCTCTGTGTCCTCCGTGGTTAAAAAATCACGGTCTGCTCGCTCCCAGCGGATCGTGAACCAACTGAAACTGCTGTGCTCCGGCGGTTCGCGCACGGCTCATGAGTTGAAGAAAAATTCCGTAGTCCACCGTCTTGTCTCCCCGGAAATGCACGGTGGTGGTTGCGTTTTTCTGAAGTTCGATTTTCAGCAAGTTCTCGAAATCGCCGTCGGCAACCAGCGTTTCAGAAATCGAAATCCGCCCCTCCCCATCGAGTGAAACCACCACCTTCGCAGAATCTGAACTGTCCTTGGACGAGGCTTGCGGCAGCGTGAGCGGGACGGAGGGCGGCATGAAGCTCGATGTGAGCATGAAAAAAATCAGCAACAAAAATACGACATCGATCAACGGTGCCATATCGATCGACAGCGTGGGGCGTTTGGGACGGCTGAACATGGCGAATCAGGCTACGGAGTTCATGTCGCGTGCCGCTTCTGGCCTGAGTGGTGTGGTTTTTCCACTCACAGCGCAAACCGATGAGCAAGTCGGCTGCAGAGCATCATCCAGGGCGGTCACGGCGAGTTCCATGCGGCGGGCGATTTTGTCCGCGTGACTCTCATACGCATGGTAGGCCGCCATGCAGGGAATCGCCACCACGAGTCCAAAAACAGTCGTCAGTAGCGCCTCCCAGATGCCGCCGGCGAGGTCCGAGGGCTTTGGTGCTCCCGCAAGTGTTTCGATGCTTGCAAAGGCCACCACCATTCCCAAGACCGTTCCAAGCAGGCCGACCAGCGGCGAGAGATGTGCGATCGAGGCCAGGACGCGCAGGCGTTTTTCGACCGCTTCCAGAACGAGGCTGCCCTCCCGCTTCACATTATCGACCCGAATCTTGGCCGGGCGCTCGAGGTTTTCCAAATAAACCTGCACCACCCGCGCGACGGGATGCCGACTCGCTCGCGCCATTTGAAGCGACTCAGCTGTGCGTCCGGCCTCCATCTCAACGATCACCCGGTCCAGCCAGCGATCCGCCCCGAAACCATACGAAAGGTAAACCACAGCCCGCTCGACAATCACGGCCGCACCCACCACCGAAAAGGCCAGCAGCACCCACATCAGCTCCCCGCCTCGAATGAAATAGTCCATCAGTGTGTTCATAACGGCCTGATTTATGCAGAAAATTTATCCTTCGTCATGTCGAAAATGAGACGCAGTCTCAAAATAAAACTTGCTAATGAGACTCTGTCTCACTAATTCTCGCCATCGATATGTTCAAAAACAACCTGATTCACCTGAAAACAACGGCTTCAGCCCTCCTCGTTGCATCAACGCTCGCCAGCCTGCAAGGGCAGGGCCCGGTGCAGCAAATGGAAGAAGTCCAAGTGCGCGCTGATTACGATCGTGAGGTCAGCGGCGCCTTTTTGCCGGATGTCGATGGCACAAAAATCCACGCAGGGAAAAAAACCTCGAATATCGATCTGGAGCAGATTCCAGACATCAGCATGGACAACTACCGGCAGGTTATTTCGAAGACGCCGGGTCTCGTCCTCGCGGAGGAAAACACGCCGCTGCTGAGCATCGGGTATCGCGGATACGATCCGCACCGGACTCAGTTTTTCCAAGTCCTCGAGGATGGCATCCCGATCCATGCGGACATGGTGGGATATCCCGAGGCCTACTACACGCCGCCGCTTGATGCTGTGGAGAGCGTCGAGGTGGTCCGTGGCGGTGCCGCGCTCATGTATGGTCCGCAGCCCGCAGGCGCCATCAATTTTGTCATGAAAAAACCGCCGCTCGACACGCCATTCACTGTCGAGTCCACAAACATTCTCGGCAGTTTCGACATGTATTCGAATTTCACCTCCTTTGGCGGCACGCTCGGGAAATTCGGCTACTACGGCTACTACGATCACCAGCAAACAGACGGCTTCCGCGAGTCGAATAGTGACTTTTTCCTCAACGCCTGGGGGGGCACATTCGCTCTCGATGCCACAGGCCCCGTGCGCTGGTATTTGAATGCCACCGCGTATGACGAAACCCATGGCGAACCAGGTGGACTCACGCTGGAAAACGGTCCGAATACCGTCAATTACAACACCGACCGCGACGGCACTTCGCGCTTTTTCGACCGCATGAGGGTGAGCCGCTATGCCGTTTCCGTGATCAACGAGTGGGACATTTCGGACCGCACGCTCTTCACCTTCCGCACTTGGTTCGACTACTACCTGCGCTTCAGCCGCCGTCAGAATGGTGGTGGCTTCGGCACGCTGCCCACCGGCCCGAAAGCCCAGACCAACCAGATTGAGAACCAGCAATTCTACACCTACGGCGCCGAGCCACGCTTGAGCTACAATTGGGACTGGCTCGATAACACCCACACGCTCACCGGCGGCATGATGTTCTACTACGACTGGTCGCCACGCGTGGATCAGACCGGCAACTCGCCCACGGCGATGACCGGCAGCACGGTGAACCAAAGCAACCGCGAGAGCGTTTACTACAGCCTCTTCGCCGAGAATCTCTTTCAATTTGGCAGCTTCTCCATCACTCCTGGATTCCGTCTCGAGAACATCTGGCAAAGCGTGCGCGAACTCGTGAACAAATCCTCCTTCCAGACCGGCAAGCCGCTCCAGGACGAGACGACTTATAATTTCGCCCCGCTCTTTGGCCTCGGCCTCGAGTATGACTTCACGCCTGAGGTGGCCGTTTACGCCAATGTCTCGCAGGCCTACCGTCCACCGATCTTCACGCAGGCCGTGCCCACTTCGCCGAATGTCGCTGTCGTTGGCAATCTGCAGGAGAGCAACATCGTGAACTATGAAATCGGCTTCCAAGGCGAGCCAGTGGATTGGATCACATGGGACACGAGCTTTTTCCTCATCGATAACTCCGACCAGATCGGCTCCCGCGCTGTAAATGACGGCCAGATCACAACTGTTATCGAAAATTCCGGACGCTCAATTGTCTATGGATGGGACCTCTACACGGAAGTCGACTTCGTGGGCGCCGCCAATGCGGCTTGGAACAAAGACGACGGCAAAGGCTGGGTAGACAGCTACGGTTCCATCTCAGCCTACACCGCGCTCACCCTGCAAAAGGGGCAATTCATCAACGGCCCGAACGACGGAAAAACTCCCCAGTATCTCTCCGACTACATCCTCCGCCTCGGCCTCACCTACAACTGGCGCGACCGCATCAAAGCCGCCTTCATGGGCAATTTCATGGGCTCAACCTATGCCGCCGACAACAACACCGCCAGTCGCTTCATTCCCGCCTACAATGTCTGGGACCTCACTGTCGAAGCAAAGGTCTACAAAGAAACCGTGAGCGTCATCGCCGGCGTGAACAATATCTTCAACAAAGACTACTACGCCCGCATCCGTGCCGACGGCATCGACCCCGCCGCTCCTCGCAACTGGTATGCAGGCGTGAAAGTGGAGTTCTAAAAGCCAGGAAAGGTTTTTAGACAGAATGGGAAAATCCAATCCCAGCAGGTCATGCCTTCCCTGGCTAAATGAGGTTTAAAAATGCCACACGCTCCGTCAGCTCAAGCCGGCGCCAATAAAAAATAAAAAAATCCCCTTGCATCCAAAAACTGCTGGGGTATTGTGGAATTCTTAAATCGCGGGGTGGAGCAGCCCGGTAGCTCGTCAGGCTCATAACCTGAAGGTCAGAGGTTCAAATCCTCTCCCCGCAACCACTCTTAACATTCGTTAAGAGTGTCTCTTACGAAGCATCTAAAACTTCGTTTTCTTCTTGCTCGGAATCCCTCCAAATGCACGAAAATGTCATGAAATTTGCACGGGTAACCATGCAAGGACGGCGAATCCTCTCGGAATCACAAATCCCACAGCCGAGCGGAGGGCGAAAGAGGGGGGGCATGGTCGTCTCGACCGTGCAGTTCACTGGCATGGCAACCTCATCGACCGCCTCACGCCGCGTGGCTGCGGCGGCCGGTTTTCTGCTTGAGGTTTTTGCTTGCAGGAGATAGGCGGCATCGCTTTTCTTTGCGATATGAGATCCCTTCTTTGCTCCCTCCTTGTCGTGGCTTTTGGCACTGCCGCGTTTGCTGATATTCAAGCTCCGCCGGCTTCGGATTACGGCCCAACGCGCAAACTCGGACGGGGGCTCGGGAATATCGCTTTTGGAATTACCGAGATTCCCTACCAGTGGGCGGTCGTGAACGACATGGAGGGCAATGCGGCTGCTTTCAGTTATGGGCTCGTGCGCGGCACCGGTCGTGTTCTGGCAAGGCTGGGCTATGGGATTTACGAGGTGGCTCTGTTCCCGTTTCCTACTCAAAAAGGCGGTTATACTCCGCCTTATCGCAGCGACATTCCTTGGATCAATTCTGGTTACTCGGAGTTTCCGCCCGAGTTGGGCTTTGAGACGCGCTACGACTATGTGCGCCAAGATCCGAGCCTCTGAGGGTTTGGGTTTTTTTCGGGGTTTGCCTTGACGCCCGCCCTTCCCGAATTGAAAACGGAAGGCTTCCGACATTTGCATGATTTCACTTACCGTTCCGGTTTACAACGAGCGCGAAGCTCTTGGCCCCCTTTTTGAAAAAGTTCAGGCCGTCATGCACCGGGATTTCCCCGGGAAATGGGAGATCATTTTCGTCAATGATGGCAGCCACGATGGCAGTGCGGAGTTACTGGACGGGTTGGCTGCAAAAAATCCGGAGGTTAAGGTGGTGCACTTCCGCCGCAACTTTGGTCAGACGGCTGCCATGATGGCGGGCTTCGACTTCGCTAGCGGCGACATCATTATCCCGTTGGATGGGGATGGTCAGAACGATCCGAAGGACATTCCTCGAATCGTTGCAAAGCTCGACGAGGGTTTCGATGTTTGCTCGGGGTGGAGAAAAGACCGCCAAGACAACGCGCTCCAGAGGAACCTGCCGAGCATCATGGCGAACAAACTGATCTCCACCGTATCCGGTGTGAAGCTTCACGATTTCGGTTGCTCGCTCAAGGCCTACCGCGCGGAGGTCATCAAAGGCGTCCGCCTTTATGGCGAGATGCACCGCTTCCTGCCAATCTACGCGAAGTGGCATGGAGCACGCATCACAGAGCTGCCTGTCGGTCACCACGCCCGCAAGACGGGGCATTCGAAATACGGTTTGGAGCGGGTTCTCAAGGTGGTCATGGATCTTCTCACTGTTCGCTTCATGGACCGCTACATGCTCAAGCCGATGTATCTTTTCGGCTTTTGGGGATTCATGTTTTTCGTTGCTTCGTTTCTCTTCGGAGCATGGGCGCTTTATATGAGGACGCAGGGCTATTTTTTCACAGGAACTCCGCTGCCGATGATGTCGGTTTTTTCATTCATGACGGGAGTCATCTGCATGCTGATGGGCCTTCTCGCGGAAATGATCACTCGCACCTTCCATGAGTCGCAGAACAAATCCATCTACCTCGTGAGCAAGACCCGCAACTGCGAGGCGCAAACTGGCCCGGTCTGATGTGCGGCATAGCCGGATTTGTCGGCGCGGGCGGCAGCGCGGATTTGCAGCGCATGACCCGCCGGCTCACTCATAGAGGGCCGGACGCGGAAGGTTATTTTGAAAAAGCCGATGCAGGCGTGTTTTTGGGGCATCGCCGCCTTTCGATCATCGACCTCGCAGGCGGCGCGCAGCCTATGGTGTCCAGCGACGGATCGTTGGCCATCATCTTCAACGGAGAAATTTACAATCACCCGGAACTCCGCCGCGAACTCCTCAGCAAGGGGCATGTTTTCGCAACCGACCACTCGGATACCGAGGTCCTTCTCCACGCCTGGCGCGAATGGGGCGAGGGCATGCTTTCCCGGCTCAATGGCATGTGGGCTTTTGCCATCCACGATTCTCGGACGGGGCGACTTTTTCTGGCCCGCGACCGTTTTGGAAAGAAGCCGCTCTACTACTTTCAGAGGAACGGCACCTTCGCATTTGCATCCGAGTTGACCGCCCTCCTTGAGCATCCGCTGGCCCCTCGCAACCAGTCGGAGATAGCAAGGGTCAAATTCCTCGCTCACGCCCTCATTCCCGCTCCGCACTCTGCCATCGAGGGGATTTTCAAACTCCCCGCCGCGCACCATCTCACACTGGCACCGGACGGTGGATCACCATGCCTCACCCGCTACTGGCGCTACACGCTCGAGCCGGAGGAGTCGGGTAAAAACGAGTCCGCACTCGCTTCGGAGTTGCTGGAGATCCTCACCCGTGCGACCCGCCGCCGCTTGGTGGCGGATGTTCCCCTTGGCATCTTTCTCAGCGGGGGGCTGGATTCCTCGACAATTGCCGCTCTTGCCGCCCGCGAAATCCAGGGTGCAAAACCTCAGACCTTCACAATTGGCTTCAAGGAGCCGAGTTTCGACGAATCTTCGTTCGCCGCACGCGTTGCCGATTATCTCAAGACAGAGCATCACACCGACACGCTCGGCCTCGATGCCGCCTTGGAGGTCATGCCGCATATCTTCGATTTGTTGGACGAACCCCAGGGGGACGGCTCGCTCTTGCCGACATGGTTGCTGTGCCGTTTTGCGCGCCGCCATGTCACCGTTGCTCTCAGCGGTGATGGGGGTGATGAGCTCTTCGCTGGCTACGATCCCTTCCGTGCCCTGCGGATGGCTGGCCTTTATTCGAAAATGGTCCCTCGGCCTTTGCACAAAGCCCTGCGCCTCCTCGCGGCCCGCTTGCCTGTTTCCCACGCCAATATCAGTCTCGATTTCAAAATCAAACGCACCCTGCGCGGGTTGGATCATCCTTCGCGCCTCTGGAATCCTGTCTGGCTGGGTGCCCTCGAGCCTTCGGAACTCGCCCGCCTGACCGATTCGCGCTTCAGTATCGAGGAAATTTACAGCGAGGCAATCGAGGCGTGGGAATCCTGCTCCGTTCAAAATCCCGTGGATCGCACGCTGCAATTCTACACCGAGATTTATTTGCAGGACGGCATCCTCGCGAAAGCCGACCGCGCCAGCATGATGAATTCCTTGGAGGTGCGGAGTCCATTTCTCGACATCGAAGTCGCCAACTTCGCCCGTCACTTGCCGCATCATTACAAGCTCCGTGGCAAGACTACGAAATATCTGCTCAAGCGTGCCGTTGAGGAATTGCTTCCGCATGACATCATTTACCGGAGCAAAAAAGGCTTTGGCACACCGGTGGGGAGTTGGCTCCGCAGCGGGCGCATCGCCCCCGAAGCGAACTCTCCCCTGCTGCGGGAAAAACTCTCCGCTCATCTCACGGGGCAATCCGACGAGCGTCTCTACCTCTGGTGCGAACATGTTTGGCAACAATGGCAGCTGAGAAATCCCTCGTGAAACGCGTCCTTCACATCATCGACAGCCTTCACCTTGGCGGCGCCCAGGAGGTCGTTTTGAACCTGGCTACTTGTGGTAGTTCCCGCTTCCGCCATGAAGTCGCGACGATGCATGGGCGTGGCATCTATTGGGACCGCCTCACGCAGGCCGGCGTGAAAGTCCACTCGCTCTCACCTCACAAGTTCCTCCCCGCCTACCTCGCCTCGATCCCTTGGCGGATTCTCGCCGACAAGCCCGATATCCTCCACTGCCATCTCATCCCGTCGAACATCATTGCTAAGCCGCTCGGAGCCTTGCTGGGCGTTCCCGTGATCATCAACCACGACCACACCAACGACCCGCACCGCATCGACAACAAAATCCTTCTCGCCCTCGACAAATCCACAAATCGATTCGCCCATCACATCATCGCTGTCGCCGCCGCTTGCAGGGACTTTTTGACCACTCATGAATCAATCCCCCCGGAAAAAATCTCTCTGGTTCCCAATGCCATCGATCTTCGCCGTTTCAGTCCCGGCGAGGCTTCGCGGGATGAGGCGCGGGCCCGGCTTGGGCTTCCAGTCGCTTCCCGCATCGTCGCTGGAGTTGGTCGTTTGAACCCCCAGAAGAACTTCGCCCTTTTCCTCGATATTGCCGCGCAACTCGCCCCTCGCTTTCCAGGCCTGCATTTTCTTTTGGCGGGCGACGGACCCGAGGAACAAATGCTCCGTGAAAAAGCCTCCGCGCTCGGGATTGCAAACCGGGTCACATTTTCTGGCTATGTTGCCGACACGCGCCTGGTCTATCTCGCGGCTGATGTCCTTCTCATGCCTTCGCGCTACGAGGGCCTGCCCATGACCCTTCTCGAGGCCATGGCCATGGGTCTGCCTGTTGTGGCTTCAAAACTGGACGGCATTGCAGAGGTCATCGGCGATGGTAGCGAAGGTTTTCTTGTTCCCTCGGATGATGCCGCGCTTTTCGTCGAACGCACGGCGGCGCTGCTTGCCGACGCCGAACTCTCCTCGCAAATTGCCAAAAACGCCCGCGCCAAAATCGAAGCCAGCTTCTCCGTCGAGCGAATGACCTCGTCCGTTGAGGAGATCTACGACCGGTTTCTCCCATGAAAATCCTCGTCCTCTGCTACGAATATCCACCGGTCGGCGGGGGTGGGGGGCGTGTGGCGGCATCCGTCGCCGAGGGGCTTGTAAAAAATGGGCATGAGGTTCGTGTCATCTCGGCCGGTTTGCGCCATCTGCCTCGCGAGGCGGCGGTGAACGGGGTTCGAGTTTTCCGCCCCGAGTCTTTCCGCAAGCGGGAGGACACCTGTTCTGTTCCTGAGATGGCGCTGTATCTTCTCACGGCATTTTTCCCTGCATGGAAGATGTGCCATTCGTGGAAGCCAGATGTCATTCACGCCCACTTTGTCGTTCCCACTGGCGCGCTGGCCTTCGCCCTGCATTTCCTGACGCGCATTCCTTATGTTCTCACCGCTCATTTGGGAGATGTTCCCGGCGGTGTGCCTGAGCAAACCGATTCCCTCTTTCGCGTGCTTGGGCCATTTATCCAACCCATCTGGAAAAAGGCCGCGTCGGTAACGGCCGTTAGTGGGTTTGTGGGAGACCTCGCTGCAAAAAACTGCGGTGTCCGTGCGAAGGTCATTCTCAACGGGGTGCCGATGATTGCCGCCCCGGAGATCGTGAGTTCTGGAAACACCCCGCGCATTCTCATGTTGGGGCGCTTGAGTGTTCAAAAAAATCCCCTGCTTGCGGTGCAAGCGCTGGCGCAAATCCAAGACCTGCCATGGCATTTCGAAGTCATCGGCGAGGGCCCTCTGGGCGCTTCGATGAAAGAGCTCGTTCATTCGTGCGGTCTTGCAGACCGTGTCACCTTTTCAGGCTGGCTTGCGGCGGAGGGGGTTTCCAAACGCCTCGAGTTGGCGGATGTTCTTCTCATGACATCCACTTCCGAAGGACTCCCCATGGCGGGAATCGAAGCCCTCAAGCATGGTCTCGCGATCGCTGGAAGCCGAATTGGAGGCTTGAGCGATGTGATCGAGCATGGTGTCAACGGACTGTTCTCCGATCTCTCACCCGAGGACTTCGCCAAGTCCCTGCGGACGATGCTGGAGGATCGCGAGCGCCTGGAAGGCATGCGTCGAGCGTCGCTTCAGAAGGCCCGAGCCTTCAACCTGCCGGATCGTGTCAGGGACTATGAGGAAACCCTCCGCGAGGCAGCCTCCCGCCTGTGATGAAACCCCTTCAGCGCAATCTGCTTTTCTGTGCCGCCACGCTCCTCCTGCTGCTGACCGTCGCGGTGGTTTCGGGATATCCCGTTTGGTTTTCGAAAGTTTGGAGGAAGGCTTTGGTCATCGAGTCGCCGATTGAAAAGCCCGACGCCATTGTTGTTCTTGGTGGGGAATCCCAGGCACGGCCGGTTCTCGCCGCGCGCCTCTACCAGAATGGCGTGGCTCCGCGTGTTTTCATCATCGGCACGGGTGACCACCCCACAAACCGCCGCGCTCTTTTGCAGGCGGGCGTTCCGGAGGAGCGCATCACGATCGAGAAGGAATCCAAGACCACATGGGAAAACGCCCAGTTCGCCAAACCCCTGCTCGAGGCATCCGGCGTGCGCCGGGCCTTGCTGGTCACCTCCTCGTTTCATGCTCGCCGCGCCTTGGCGACTTTCCAGCAACGCATCCCAGGAATCGAATTTGGTGTCACCACCTCTCGTATCGGCTGGTGGGACACGCCTCCTGGTCGTCTGCAGGAGGATGAATGGGCCCGTATCGAAATGTGGAAAATTCCCGCCTATTGGGTTTTCCACGGCATCACTCCATGGGTTAAACAACCCCAAGCACCAAAGGGCACCTGACATGCCATCCATCCTTTTCATCAATCGAGTCTATCCGCCATCCAATGGCGCCACCGGCGAAATGCTCCGCGACATCGCCGAGGCTCTCGCCAAAGGCGGTTGGGATGTCTCTGTGCTCGCCACGGGAGAGGTGGGCGAGCCCAAAACGGCCAAACGGGGAGGTGTGCTTATCCACCGCGCCGGGGCGGCGCTTTCACGCCGTAGTGTCATCCTGCGGGCGGCGAGTTATTTCCTGATGATTCCCTGGCTTCTTGTGAGGGCTTTGCTCCTGCCGAGGACAGATTTTGTGGTGACGATGACCGATCCGCCCATGTTGGCTGTGCTGGGGCCGATGATCGGTTTTTTTAAGCGCAACAAGGTCATCCACTGGGCCCAGGATCTTTACCCCGAGGTAGCCGAGGAAATCGGGGTGCTTCCGAAGGGAAGTCCACTTGTCGGTCTGCTGCGGTCTATTTCCACCATGGCCCTCAAGCGCTGCGATGCCGTTGTGTCGATCGGTCGGTGCATGACATCTCGACTTGTGCAGCGTGGAGTCTCCTATGCGCGGATTTTCAACATCCCGAACTGGGCTCCGCCGGTCACACCCATCGACCGCAAAAACAATCCGTTCCGGCGCGAGCATCATCTGGAGGGGGATTTTGTGGTCGTTTACTCCGGCAACATGGGCCTCGCGCATGATTTCGACGCTGTGCTGAATGCCGCCGAGAATCTCCAGGGTCGGCACATCGTTTTTCTTATGATCGGCGATGGACCGAGACGCTCCGAAATCCAGCGCGCGGTTTCCGAACGGGGGCTGACGAATATTCGATTCCTTCCTGCACAGCCCATGGCCAAGCTTTCTGAGAGCCTCTCGGCGGGTGATGCCCATCTTGTCACCATGCGGCCGAACCTGTGCGGTCTCGTTGTTCCCAGCAAGGTCTATGGAGTCCTTGCGGCCGGGCGTCCCTGCCTTTTCATAGGTCCGGCGGACTCCGAGGCGGCGCGATTGATCTCGGAGCAGGATGCTGGACTGGTCATCGATCCCTCGAAACATGCGGATCTCGCTGGCATTCTTCTCGACTGGGCGTCCGATCCTATCGTCCATGCCGCCGCATGCAGGCGGGCACGCATCGCGGGAGCCTCCACTACCAGTCAAAATGCCGCAGAGGATTTCGAATCCATGCTCCGCTCGCTCCTTTCTTAAAAAATGGAAAGCTCCCTTCGCGATTTCATTTTCTCGCTTCCGAAAACGGAAACCCATCTTCACATCGAAGGCTCCCTCCCGTGGGCACTTCTCCAAGATGCCAACCGCGGGAAATACCAGACCACGCCCGCCTCATGGGCGCCGGACTTCCGCTTTCGCGATTTTTCCCACTTCGAGTCCGAACTCCTCGGCTACGCGGGGGATTTCTTCACATCCGCGCAACGCTACCACGATTGCGCACGGGCGGTTTTCAAAAACAGCTTGGCGCGAAATGTCCGCTACATGGAGGTCAGCTTCGCCTCGGGCTGCATCGACTTTATGAACCTCGATGGACGCGAGGTTTGCGAGGCTATTCGGAGTGCGGTGCCAGCGGGACTGGAAGTGAGAATCTTTTTTGGCATTCACCATGAGGGTTACACCCAAAAAATGGCCCCTATCTTGGAGCAAGCTCTCAGTTGGCCAAGCCTCGACGGTATCGACCTTCATGGTGTGGAGCCCGCTCCGCTCGGCGACTGGGCCGAAACCTACTGGCGTCGCGCGAGGGATGCCGGGAAGTTCACTAAAGCCCATGCTGGCGAATTCTGCGGACCGGATTTCATTCGCCATGTTGTCGAAAATCTGGGAGCGCAGCGCATCGAGCACGGCGTTCGCGCCATCGAGGACGACTCGGTGATCGACCTCCTGCGCGAGCGGGGGATAGCCCTTGATGTTTGCCCGATTAGCAATCTGAAGCTGGGCGTCGTGCCTTCTCCCGACAGGCATCCCATTCGCCAACTTCTCGACGCCGGCATTCCCTGCACTCTCAGCACCGACGACCCCATCAGCTTCGGCAATACCCTCGAGGACGAGTATCTCTTCCTCGCCACTCATCTTGGATTCTCCCAAGACGAGCTTGCCTCTGTAGCCCGCAATGGATTTCGCGCCGCACTCGTCAGCGAAGAGTGTAGGAATGCAAACTTCGCATTGTTCTAAACTTTTGCTTGGCTCGCGCCATTGTGGTTTGTTGTGGGTGCTATGAAACTCACTTATTTCGGACACTCCTGTTTCTTGGTCGAGTCTGGCGGAACGCGCCTTTTGTTTGATCCTTTCATCACGCCGAACCCGCTTGCGGCCGGCGTGGACATCACAAAAATCCAAGCCGATGTGATTTTGATCTCCCACGGTCACGCTGACCACATCGCCGATGGGGTCGTTCTTGCAAAGCAGACCGGTGCTCAAGTCGTCGCCAACTGGGAAGTCGCAGACTGGCTCGGCCGCCAAGGCGTCTCGAACACGCATCCCATGAACCACGGTGGCTCTGTCGCGCTGCCTTGTGGCACAGCAAAAATGGTCAATGCCATCCACTCGAGTTCGCTGCCCGATGGCACCTACGGCGGGAATCCCGCTGGCTTCGTGGTCGAAACGGGGGAGGGATCCTTCTATTACGCCGGTGACACCGCGCTCACGCTCGACATGAACCTCATCGCCGAGGAATTTGCCCTTCGTTTCGCCGTCCTCCCAATTGGCGACACCTTTACGATGGGCGCGAAAGATGCCGTGAAAGCTGCCGAACTCTGCGGCGCGAAAAAGGTCGTTGGCGTGCATTACAACACCTTCCCGCCGATCCAAATTGACTCAGTCGCGGCGCAGGCGGTTTTCGCTAAAGATGGCCTTGAATTGCTGCTGCCCGCCATTGGCGCGACGATCGAGCTCTGATCAAAAAACCAGGCGATCGCTGGATTCACTCCTCTTTTTGAATCCACTCGGCTGAGCCATCGTCTTTCACGATTTCTATCCACTCGCCTTTGAAGGCGAGCTTCGCGGCGAGACTGGCTTGCTTGGATTGAACCTGTGGGAGGGATGCCTTTTGCTTTTCGGCTTCGGATTTCATCAGAGCCATGCGGTCAGAGTTTTCGGCATTCACCGTCTTGCGGATAAAGTCGCCGTAGTCGCCTGGAGTGTCCACGCGGATGGCCAGCAGCGCATCGCGGCCCTCGCCGACGAGGCGCGAGTTTTTGAAAGTCTGGATATCCGCCATGCGGTTGCGCCGGGCCTCGGCCGGATCGGTGCCTGTCGTCGTGGGCGCTGATTTTTTCGCCGCTTCCTTTGCGTGTTGGTAAACATCCAGTCGCACGGCGATATCGACCTTGATCGGTTGCGGCGTGGCGAGGTTGACTGTTGGCGCGGCGCAGGAGGCAAGTAGGAGGCCTGTGGCAGTAGTGGCCAATGCGAAAGGAAGTTTCATCGTGGTGAGGTGCGGCTCCATGCGCCCGCGTTGGATTCGCCGTCATGGAGCACGGTCTCAAATGTGCGGGAACCCAGCGGGCCTTGCAACTTCAAGTCAAAGACGCCTTGCCCATCGGTGAACCAGAAATCGCCGGAGCCTTTTTCGTAGTCGAAGTTCCTTATCGCTTCGAGGGCGACGCGCAGGCTATCGCGCTTGAGGTTGGTCCAGCCTGTGGGGATGCGGGCGAGTAGGTCGTCGATCTTGCCGATTTCCATCCGTCCCGGGGCCTTGGTTTCCAAGCGGCCTTTCAGGCGGCGGATCGATTTCGACTCGGCATTGACCTGACCGGTGAAATCGAGTGGGCCGGTCATGCGGAAGTTATGCGGGGCCATGATGCCTGTGAGCTTTCCAAGATCGACACGCGTGCCGCTGAGCCAGCCGATCCAGGGCGATTTGTCATCAAAGAAAAGCTGAATCCGCCCGCGATGGTTCCGCTGTAGAGTTTCCCTCCAAAAAACCATTGATGCCTTGGCGGTCGAATGTGGCTGTGATCCACGAGTCGCCACCTCGAAACTGACGCCAGCGGAGATTTTTGATGCGAACCGTGCCGACGACATTGCTCATCGATTTCTCCGGGGGATACGAAAACTGGAGGCTGCCGGGCTCGGTGTTGATTTCGATCTGGTAGTCGGGGAATCCATATTCCTGAGCGGGGATTTCGAGGCTTCCGCGCAGGGTCAGCGAGGCGAGGTCGTCGAGGGAGACATTCTCCGCCGTGGTGCGGAAGTTCAGCGGGAGACCGTATTCCGTGCGGCCGCCGCTGCCGATGACAACGCTGCCGAATTTGACATCGAACCTCTTGATACGCCATCCCGGCGCGGGCGTATCGTTGCCGGTGGCCATCCGTTTCTTGGCGGCTTCCATGTAGGCAAAGAGGTCCTCGCCGATGTGGATGACGGGATGCAGCACCGTGACATCCTCCAATTCCTTCGCAAGAATCCCCGCGAGGGTGAACTTGAGAAACACGCTGCGCAGCGACATGACACGCGTAAAGGGATCGTTGGGGGAGGGGATGACAAGGTCGCTGATTTCGATTTCCTGTCTGGTGGCGGCAAGAGTGTTTGTGATCTCCGCTGGGGTCAGGTGTGCGCCGGGGAAGCCGGCAGCCACGTGGGTGAAAGTCCCACCGGTCGAATTAGACGGTTCACGACCGAAAGAGATGTCCGGGAAGAGGCCGCGAGGCTGAACCTGCAAGCGGGGCATCTA
>JBIJAV010000026.1:0-48775 GCA_044345595.1 Terrimicrobiaceae bacterium | reverse complement strand
AGTAGATGCCCCGCTTGCAGGTTCAGCCTCGCGGCCTCTTCCCGGACATCTCTTTCGGTCGTGAACCGTCTAATTCGACCGGTGGGACTTTCACCCACGTGGCTGCCGGCTTCCCCGGCGCACGCCCCAAAACTGCAGTTCAGCACCCCATAACGCAGGCCACACAAGTCGCGCAACAGCGCGCATCCTCCAATGGGAGGGTCATCGTCTCGCATGACCCATTTTTCAGCCGCGCAGCGGCGTCCCATACAGGCATTGTTCGCACGGTGTTGAGCCCGATGGTGTCTGAAGAGTGGTTCCGCATCTTCCATGAAAGAATTTCGGCCATGCGGGACGATGGCGATTTCTAGTTTCCAGCAAACCAGCATTGCCACCTGCCATGTAAGTGTCACATTGTGCACATGGTTCAAATTACGATTCGGGATTTGCACATGAAAACCGGTGAATGGGTGCGGAAGGCTGCGGATGCGGAGAGCATCGTGGTTTTGGATCGGCGCCGGCCGGTTGCAAAATTGGTGCCCTTCACTCTGGAGGATCAAGGAATACCGTTCGGGGATCGGCCTATGGTGAAAGGCTTTTCGAGCCTTCCCAAACTTCCCGATGATTCGACCGTCTTTCTTTCCGAAGACCGGGACAGAGCATGATCTACTGCGATACCGCCTATATTGCCAAATGCTACCTCAACGAACAGGGGAGCGATGAGGTGCGTGCGCTTGTGAGGGATGCTGGGCGCGTTGCATGCTGTGCTTTTGGTCGTCTGGAGTTGGCGGCAACGATTCATCGAAACCTTCGGGAAGGCAAAATCACCCCCGCCCAAAGTCGCATTATTTTCGCTCAAATCGATCTCGATGAATCCAACCATATCTGGAACTGGCTTCCCGTTTCCTCAGATTTACTGGCGCAGACAACAGCCCGTTTTCGCTCCATCAAGCCAACAACCTACTTGCGCGCCGCCGATGCCCTGCACCTTGCTTGCGCATCCGTGCACGGGTTTGCGGAAATTTTCAGCAATGACCGCCACTTGCTGAAAGCCTCTGCAGCTTTCAAGATCAAAGGTCGAAATGTTATTGTTTGAATGGGCAAAGCTCCATTTTTAGAGCGGTTCGCGAAAATTTCCCCTCACTGCCGCTTGCGTTTGAAAATCGCCGCCGTATTTTGAATTCGTGAATCGGCATCTGCGCGCAGGAATGGTTTGTATGGCTCTTATAGCCGCATCAGTGCTGGGCATTGCATTACCGACCGAGATGCTTTCGACCCCCGTGGCGGAGATGGAGTCCTGCTGCTGCCCCGGGCTTCATTCCCCACCAGCGGCGTCCGCATCGTCCTGTGCGTGTCATGTCTGCCCGCTTGCGCCCCATATGCTTGCTGTTGTTGCGATCCAGGATTTCAAACTCTCACCGCCACTGGCTGTGCATTGCTGGAAAAACAGCAACGAATCCGCTCCGGGCTTCTGCCCTGAGCCGGCGACACCCCCGCCACGGACGGCGGTCTGAATTCGCGCCGGGGCCTGATTTTCGATCAGGCCGTCACTTCTTAAAAATTCCATTCTGAAAGGAAAATTATGAAATCATTGATTATCGCCATCGCTCTGGCCTGTGCCGCAGTGGTTGGTTCTGTTCAAGCCGCCGGGACTTCGTGCCCGACCTGCTGCAAGGACAAGGACTGCGCCACCTGCTGCAAGGGCAAGTGCTCCGAGTGCAAACAGTGCAATAAGTAACGCGCTCGAAATGACATAGATTGCCAACGCGGCTCTCCGAAAGGGGAGCCGCGTTTATTTTTAACCGGCCGGTTTACAAGATCGCGAGCCGACCATTCGACAAACGGGCGCGCGTTGCGGTATTGTCTGGAAATGTCATTCGTTCACCTGCATTGCCACTCCGAGTTTTCCCTTCTGGATGGAGCTGTGCGGTTGGACGAGTTGGTCAAAAAGGCCGCAGGATTCGGGATGCCGGCCGTGGCGGTAACGGATCACGGGAACCTGCATGCGGCGGTGCCTTTTTACCAACAGGCGGAGAAGACCGGGATCAAACCGATCATCGGTTGCGAGATGTATGTCGCGCCGGGCTCGATGACAGATAAGAACGCCTCGTCCGCGAAGGATGCCGCCTTTCATCTCACGCTTCTGGCGACGAACGACGAAGGCTACCGGAATCTCGTGAAGCTCTCGACCGCAGGGTATCTCGAGGGTTTTTACTACAAACCCCGCGTGGACAGGGAGCGCCTAGCCGCGCATTCGAAGGGAATCATCGCCTTAAGCGGATGCCTGAAGGGCGAAGTCGCCACGCTTTTGCAAGCCGGCCGCTTTGACGACGCGCAGGCGACGGCGGCCGCCTACCGGGATATTTTTGGTGCGGAAAATTATTTCATCGAAATCCACAATTTCGGACTGGATGCCCAGCGCCGGATCAATCCCGAGCTGGTAAAACTCGCCCGCAATCTGAATCTCGGACTGGTTGCCGCGAATGATGTCCACTTCCTTGAGAAGTCCCACCACGAGGCCCACGATGTGCTCATCTGCATCGGCACAGGAGCCAACATGGTGGATGAAAAACGCATGCGCTACAGTCCCGAGCTGTATTTCAAATCCCCCGAGGAAATGCGCGCCCTCTTCGCCGAGCTTCCCGAGGCTTGCGACAACACGCTGCGCATCGCCGAACGGTGTGATTTCAAGATGGAATTCGGCAAACCGAAATACCCGAATTTTGACTCACCCGACACGCGCAGCCGCGAGCAATACCTGCGCGACCTATGCCATGAAGGACTGCGCAATCGCTTCGGCGGTCGCGTGGATACCGACCCCGAGCTGAACAAGCGCCTCGACTACGAACTCTCAGTGATCGAGAAAACCGGGTTCATCAGCTATTTTTTGATCGTCTGGGATTTCATTCGCCATGCGAAGGACAGCGGTATTCCCGTGGGCCCGGGCCGTGGCTCGGCGGCAGGTTCCCTCATCGCGTATGTGCTTGGCATTACGGATATCGACCCTCTCCGCTACGGGCTTATTTTTGAAAGGTTCCTGAACCCCGAGCGCATCAGCCCGCCCGATATCGATGTGGACTTCTGCATGGAGCGACGGGGCGAGGTGATCGAATATGTGCGTCAAAAATACGGCGAACGAGCGGTGTCGCAGATCGTCACCTTCGGCACGCTGGGTGCAAAGAGCGTGATCCGCGATGTCGCCCGCGTGCTGGGCTGGAGCTACTCAGACGGCGACCGCGTTGCCAAGATGATCCCGAACGAGCTGAATATCGACCTCGAGAAGGCCCGTGAGAAGAACCCTGAGCTGCAGACGGCCATCGAGAACGAGGCACCCGTGCGCCAACTCTGGGACTACGCCACTGTGCTCGAGGGTCTGAGCCGCAACACAGGAATCCATGCCGCCGGCGTGGTCATCGGGGACCGCCCGCTGGATGAATTCATCCCGCTCTGCAAGGGCAAGGAAAACGAGGTCGTCACCCAATATGCCATGGGCCCGCTCACCGACCTGGGCATGCTCAAGATGGACTTCCTCGGCCTGCGCACTCTCACAATCATGCAGGAAGCGGTGCGACTCATTCACGCGAAGGTGCCGGATTTCAACATCGACACCATTCCGGTCGACGACCGTCCGGCATTCGATATCTACAATCGAGGCGAAACACTCGGCGTCTTCCAGATGGAAAGCGGCGGCATCACGAATTGCTGCAAGCGCTTTGATGTCGGCTGTATCGAGGACATCATCGCCATCGGCGCGCTTTATCGTCCGGGCCCGATGCAGTTCATCGACGACTACATCGAACGCAAGAAGGGCATCAAAAAGGTCGAATACCTGCATCCGCTGCTCGAGAAGGTCTGCTCGGAAACGCACGGCATCATTGTTTATCAAGAGCAAGTGCAGATGGCTGCCAGCGTGCTTGCGGGCTACTCGCTCGGCGAGGCCGACCTGCTCCGCCGCGCGATGGGAAAAAAGGACGCCGAAAAAATGGAGAAGGAGCGCAAACGCTTCGTCGAAGGCTGCGGCACCCACAACAACATCCCGCCCAAGGTCGCCGACGCCATCTTCGGCTTCATCGAGAAATTCGCCCAATACGGATTTAACAAATCCCACAGTGCCGCATACGGCTGGATTTCCTACCAAACCGCTTACCTGAAGGCCCACTTCCCGCGCGAGTTCATGTCCGCCATGCTCACCTTCGATGCCAACGACACCGACCGTCTCGCCGTGGTTATCGCCGAGTGCCGACGCATGGAGATTCCCGTGCTGCCGCCGGACATCAACGCCAGCGCGCTGAAGTTCGCCCCCGAGACCGACGGCCCAGGCATTCGCTTCGGACTGGCATCCATCAAAAATGTCGGTGCGGGCGCGATGGAATCCGCCATTGCCGAGAGAGAAAAAGGCGGCGCCTTCCGCACGCTGGAGGATTTTTGCTCGCGCCTCGATTCCCGCACGGTGAACCGCAAGATCCTCGAGAGCCTTGTCAAATGCGGCGCCTTCGACTGCCTGGATAAAAACCGCGCCGCTCTTTTCGCCGAGATCGAACCCTCCATGGCCGCCGCCGCCTCGCTCCAGCGCGACCGCGCGAGCGGGCAGTTCTCGCTCTTCGGCGACACGCCGCTCACACCGCCGAAAAAATCCTCCAATGCCGCCAGGATCGAGCCTTGGAGCCAGCTGGATACGCTCAAACACGAGAAGGAACTCCTCGGCTACTATGTGAGCGGACACCCACTCGACAGCTACGCAGGGAATTTCGACTCCGGAAAATACAACACCATCGCGCAAGCGCGCGAGGCCACGGAGCCCGGCACATTCAAGCTCGCAGGCCTGATCATGTCCGTCGAAAAGCGCTTTTCCAAAAAAGACGGGAAACCTTTTGGCATCCTCATCCTCGAAGACTTCACCGGCTCGCTCGAAATAACCGCGTGGGATGAATCCTTTTCCAAAAACGCCGCACTCTTTGTCGCCGGCAACGCCGTTTCGATCAACACACGCATCACCCGCCGCGACGAAGCCATCCGAGCCACGGCAGGCGCCGTCGCCGCCCTTAAGGAAAAAACCTCCGTCCGCCCGGTGCGACTGCGCCTCGCACGCGAGCGACTCGATGAACCCGCCCTGCAAAAAATCCTCGCCGCCGTAAAAGCCAACCCCGGCCAACGCCCCCTCATCCTGGAATTCGTTCTTCCCAATGGCCGCTCGCTCGAAATGCCAGCCGGCGAGGAATTCGCCATCGGCGACGAACGCGCGCTGGTCTCCGCAGTGAACGGACTGAATTTGATACTTTAATTTACCTTCATTTTTGCAAAAATATGAGGCAACACACTAACACACAGCCTCACGAAAAATGTTCGGCAGAAATGAATTGCCGCAAGCATGACCAGTGCTAAATTCCAAAATATGAGCGTGATTGAAAAAATTCGCGAAATGCCCCTTCACGAGAAACTCCTCACGATGGAGGCATTGTGGGAAGATTTAGCCGGCAACGAGGAGAGCGTGGAGGCCCCTGAATGGCATAAAAATATACTGGATCATAGGGAACATTTAATCGCAGAGGGGAAGTCGCACTTCATCGACTGGGAACAGGCGAAAAAGGAAATTTGGCAAGCGACTCGATGAGGCTTGAGATTCCCGGTCGCCATCTAATACGCAGTTGTGGGATGATGCTGTGAGGATTCGATCAATTGTTGATTGCAGGCGACATCCATCTTGGATTCAACGACATCTAAAAAAAGCCTAATAAGCCGATCCGCCAAATGGCTAGCAGTGTCATTTTCACCCATGAAATTCTTCTATGACCCCGGATTTGCGGCGCCGATTGGCGAGCACATCATGCCGATGCGGAAGTTTGCACTCGTGGCCGGCGAGGTGCGGGCTTGGTTGCCGCAGGTCATCATGGAAAAACCGGAGCCGCTGACGCGGGAGGATTTGTTGAGGGTCCATACCGCCGAATATGTCGATGCGGTGAAAACCGGCGCGCCGCGTGAATTGGCGGAGTCGCAAAAATTTCCGTGGAGCGAAGCGCTCTATCCGAGCGTTTGCCTCACCGGCGGAGGAGTGCTGGCGGCAGCGCGGAGTGCGTTGGAGATCGGCGCATCGGCGGCCTTGGCCAGCGGATTCCATCACGCCTGCGCGGATCACGGCGAGGGCTTCTGCACTTTTAACGGCCTTGTGGTGGCTCTGGAGGCGCTTCGCGCGGAAGGCAAAATCCGCACGGCAGCCATCCTCGACATGGACCTGCACTATGGAAACGGCACGGCATCCCTCGCGGCATCCCGACCGTGGCTTCGAGCGCTGTCGATTTACGGCAACGATTATTGGAACAACCAACCCTTCCGCGATGTGCGCGAGCGGCATCACTCGGATGGCCCCAATCATTTTTCCGTTCCTTTGATTCCCTCGGGAAATAGCGACTGCGAGGTTCTCCTCGATGCGGTGAAGCGCCATCTGCCTTGGCTGATCGAAGAGGGCAAGCCGGACATCCTGCTCTACCAAGCCGGCGCCGACCCACTGCGCGACGATCCCTACTCCCCGCTTCAACTCACGCACGATGACTTGGAAACGCGCGACCGAATGGTCTTCGAATTTGCCAAGGCCGAAAACATCCCCGTTGCGTGGGTGCTTGCCGGGGGATACTGCCCCGAAATCGAAAAAGTCGTCCGCGCTCACTTGAACACGGCGAGGTCCTGCTGGGAGGTTTTTGGAGAAAAAATCGGCCGCAGCAGCATGTAGAGTTCGGCACCTTTGGCGATTTTAATAAAATATCAAAAATCATTTGTAAAATTACAAAACTGATTTAAAAGATCAAATATGATCTCCAATGAACTCCTGCTTGAAACGCCCGTCGAGCAACTGGAGGCGATTGCAAGGCGGTTCAAGGAATTGCGCCTGGCGGCCAATGTGAGGCAGGCGGACTTGGCCAAGCGCTCGGGCGTGGGGATCGCGACGATCCGCCGCTTCGAGGCGGGCGGGAATATTTCCGTGCTGAATCTTGCGCGATTGATGACCTATCTCGGGCATCCCATGGATGCGGCCGGGGTGGTGCCTGAATTTCAAGCGACAACGATGAAGGAGTTCGTCCAACCTTCCAGGAGGCGGGCGCGATGAAGCGGATCGATTTGGTGGAAGTTTGGCACACGGGGCCGCAAGGACATCGACAGCTCATGGGACAGCTCGCCAGAAATTCTCGGGGGGCGATAGGTTTTACGATAGACGCCGGATTTTTGGAAACCGGATTGAGGTTGTCGCCGTTTTTTCTGCCGCAGGGCGAAGGGCCATTTGTGCCGCGTTTTGAAATAGGTCAGGAGCGTGTCTTTCATGGTTTATTCGGTCTTTTTGCGGATAGTTTGCCGGATGCCTTTGGAATGGCGGTGGCGCGACGCAGCGTGGCGCAGGCCGGTTGCGAAGCGGGGGCATTGGAGTTGCTATCTTACATCGGCGAGGGAGGACGAGGCTGCCTGACCTACAAACCAAGCCTCTCGGAAGGCGATGCAGAGGTGGAGGGCTTGGAGGAGATGTTCAAAGAGGCACGCAGCGTGGCGGAGGGACTGGAAATCGATTGGGCGAATCCTTTGGCCCACGCGATGGGCACGGCAGGAGGAACCCGTCCCAAGGTTCACTGCGAGCGGTTTCCGGATGGCACATTTCGCGTGAGACGCACTCCGGCAAAAGCAGGTGAAAGCGTGGCGTGCATTGTGAAATTTGACTGCACAGGCGAATTCGCCGGCCGCATCGACCATGAAACGAAAATCGAGGCCAGCTATTTGGATATGGCGAGAGACTGCGGTTTGCGGGTGCCGGAGTTTGAATTGGTCTCGCGCCAAGGACGGGATCATCTGGTTTTGCAGCGCTTCGACCGGACCCTGGAGGGAGCGTTGCACCTGCATTCGTTCTGGGGCCTTGCGCACGCGAGCGCTGGGAGCCGGATGCATGACTACGAATTCCTGCACCGGGCCGTGCTGCGACTGACAGGCAATGCCCAGGAATTGGCCGAGTGTTTTGGCCGCATGGCTTTCAATATTCTCTCCTGCAATCAGGACGACCACTCCAAGCAGCATGCTTTTCTTTTTGACGGAACAGCGTGGAAACTCGCACCTGCATTCGATCTCACATTTTCGCCAAACCCCACCTTGGGACATGCCATGCCAGTGTCAGGAAATCCTTCTCCCTCGCACAAGGATTTGCTCGCTTTTGCTCGAAAGATGGATGTCCAAAATGGCGGGGAAATTTTAGAGCGAATTCAAACAGTCGTTTCTTCCGCAAAAAAATACCTGGAGAAGAATCAGGTGCCGGAGCGCATCGCCTCGGGAGTGGTTGAGGGCATTTCCCGGAAGAGGAATGAACTGTGAGGGAAGAACTGAGCGCCTGTTTTAGGCCGGGCAGATGCCAGCACACCATTTGCCGCGCTTGATCAGGCTCGGGGGGCCGAGGTCGATGGGCGGCATTTATTGCAGGCTATCGCGCGATCGGCTACGACTACGAACAGGCTGGTTTTTCCTATGATGTTACCACATTCGGTCCTGTGGCTGGCTTTGAACTGAATTTCTCATGATGCGATCCTTAGCGCTCCTTCTCATTTTACTCCAAACTTCACTTGGCTCGGAGACCCCGACTTTTGACACACCTGGTCCGGTTCCCGTTTCCGAGATTCTCCCTGCGGCGCTGATACAATTCAGCCCCTGCACCATCGCCCCCGAGGCCGAATGCGACGGGCTCCACGCCACCTACCGAATCACCTCGGACTCCGGTGCCGAGGAAATCACCGGCACGCAATTCCTCGCCAACCGCATTCGCGAACTCCGGGCCATCGCCGCCCTGCGCGCGATGAACAAATCCGCCGAGTTCGGCAAGGCACTTCTCCAGACCGGGGGAGAGAAAATCCAAAGCGTCGGCAACGCGGTGAAGGACCCGGTTGGAACTGTTAAAACCTCCCGCAAGGCGCGTCGAAATTTTTCGGCCGCGTCGGCACCTCGATCAAAAGTATGGGCGAGGGCAAAGTGGGCGCAACCGAGGCCGTCGAAGCCGCCGCTGGCGTTCACCGCAAAAAAGCCGAACTCGCCCTCAAACTCGGCGTGAGCCCGTTCACCACCGACCGCGAGTTGCAGTCGGAACTCGATGCCGCTGCCCGAGCCATGGCCGCCGGGGCCTCTTTGGTGAATTTTTCCGGACTCCTTGTTGGAGGAGGTGTCGGCACCGCGCTTTCGGTCGTGAACATGAACGACACCTTCCAACGCGCCCTCGTCGAATCCTCTCCCGCTGAACTCGCAGCGAAAAACCGCAGCATCCTCAAATCCCTCGGCGCGTCATCACAAAACATCGACGCTTTTCTCGCCAACCCCTCCTTCACACCCTGGCAAAAATCCTCCATTACCACACTCATCGCCAAAATCGGTTGCAATCCCGATCCTCTCCTCGCCCAGGCCTCGCAAGCGGCATCCCGCGAGGACGCCGTCTACTTTGTCCAAATGGCCCGCCTCTTTGAAAAACACCACACCGTCCGCGCTCCGATCACCGAATTCCTCGCCATGGACGGCATCCCCTGCGGTCTCGACCGCGACGGAACCCTCGTCGTGTCTGTCGGCGCCGATCTCGTTTTGTGGACACCGCTGGTCGAATCGCGAGCCAATGAATTTCTGGAGATGAAAAAATCCAACACCGACATCCGATCCATTCTTTTCACCACCGACGGCACCATTTCCCCGCGTGCGCTTGAAGCGCTCACAGCCCTGAAAATCCAATCCTCACCCCAAGCCCTCGGGCCCATCGAATAATACCAACTTCTGGGCCCATTAAGCGTTGTGGATTGCGCCCTCCAAAGGGATTCCCGGCGCCATTGCGCGACGGCTCTCTTTTTTTAATGGGACTTCGGAAGGAGGCCCTTTTCAGGCCGGGCAGATGCCGGCGCACCATTTGCCGCGCTTGATGAGGCGCGGGGTGCCCAGGCCGCATTTTTCGAGTGCGGCGCTGACTTCGGCGGCTTGGCTCACGAGGACGCCGGAGAAGATGAAATGCCCACCAGGCTTGAGTTTTTTTGCGAGACCGGGAGCAGAGGCGATGAGGAGTTCGCTGTAGAGATTGGCGAGGATGACATCGGCTTTCTGAAATGCACCAACGCGGCGAGAATCCCCGATCGAGAAGGCGATTTTTCGGCATCGGTTGGCCTTGGCGTTTTCCTTGGAAACTCGAATGCAGACGGGATCGAAGTCGAAGGCCTCCACGGCAGAGGCGCCGAGTTTTTCCGCTGCGATGGCAAGAATGCCAGTGCCGGTGCCGGCATCGAGTGCCCGCCAGCCCGAGGGGAGATTGGGAACGATATCGCATAGAAGGCGAAGGCAGGTCGCCGTCGTTGCATGGTCGCCAGTCCCAAAAGCCATGCCGGCAGGAATGAAAATGTCGTGTCCGGTATTTTCTGCAGTGCGGAAGGTGGCGTCATCCGAGTGCACCCTCAAACGCCCCCGGATCGACAGCGGCGCGCGGGCCTTTCCGCCAGTCCATGCCTCTGGACCGAGCTGCGCCATTTTTCCTCCAAAGTCGCGGGCCAGTTGCTCGACCATTTTCTTGTCGCCGAAAACTTGGATCTTCAGCGAGCTGGATTCCGGCTGCGTGAGCATGACCAAATGCTCGGGGTCGATATGAGAAAGCCGTGCATACCAATCCTCCTCCATCCTTTGCGTGCTCAAGCGGGTCCATCGATACATTGCCATGGGGGGATTAAAGTCCTTCATGGCACTCCATGTCATCTCCCTTCTTTTGCTTGCTTCAGGCGGGGCATCCTCCGATAAGATGATTCCTTGTAAACACCCCGTGACGGGGATTTTTCCAGAGAATTTTCAAACATGAGCGAAACGGCAACACCAGTGACGATGGTCAATGTGCAGATCGACGGGGAGTGGAAACAATTTCCCAAAGGCACGCGCGTGATCGAGGCCTGCATGCAGAGCGGCAAATTTATTCCGCACTACTGCTACCACCCCAAACTCAGCTCGCCCGGCAACTGCCGCATGTGTCTCGTGGAGACCGGCCGCCCGAAGATGACTCCCGACCGCCAGCCCGTGCTGGATGCCAATGGCAAGCCCGAGATCGGCTGGGGACCGAAGCCTGAGATTTGCTGCGCGATGGAAGTCGCCGAGGGAATGGGTGTTCGCACCTCCTCGCCGCTCGTCGAAGAATGCCGCAAAGGCGTGATGGAATTTTTGCTCATCAACCACCCGCTCGACTGCCCGATCTGCGATCAAGCGGGCGAGTGCCGGTTGCAGGAATTTTCCGTCGAGTTCGGCAAGGGCGAATCCCGTTTCATCGAGGAGAAGGTGAAAAAGCCCAAGCGCGTAGATCTCGGAGAACGCATCGTGCTCGACGACGAGCGCTGTATCATGTGCTCGCGCTGCATCCGCTTCATGAAGGAAATCGCCCACGACGATGTGCTGGGCTTCCTGAATCGCGGCAGCCACACGACCCTCTCGGTCTATCCGGGCAAGAAACTCGACAACAACTACTCGCTGAACACGGTGGATATCTGTCCCGTGGGCGCACTCACCAGCAAGGACTTCCGATTCAAGATGCGTGTCTGGTTTTTGAAGGAAACCAAGAGCATCGATGTGAATTGCGGCATGGGCTCGAACATCCTGATCTCCAGCCGCGAGAACACCGTTCACCGCATCACTCCCCGCGATAACGATTTCGTGAACTCCTGCTGGATGCCGGACAGCCATCGCCTGAATTTTCATTACCTCAACAGCGAATCCCGCCTCACCGATCCGGTCGTTAAGGGTGAGGAAGCCCCGGCGCATTGGCCCCGCGCCCTCGCCGCCGCAGCCGAGCAACTTAAGGGCCGCGATCCCTCGAAGACCGCACTCATTGCCTCTGCCCGTATGACGAATGAGGAACTTTTCCTCGCTCGCCGTCTCGCTGTCGGCCTGAAAATTGAGAATTTCGATGTCTTGCCCCGTCCGCAAAAGGGCGACGGATTCCTCATTTCGGATGATGGAAATCCGAACAGCACCGGCGCGAAGCTCCTTGGCTTGGCCACAGGAAAACTCCCCGCCATTGCGGCAGGCGTGGCCTCTGGCCAAATCACCGGCCTAATCGTGCTTGGAGAGGATGCCGTAGATTGCGGCATTTCCGAAGAGCACCTCAAAAATCTCGAAACGCTCGTGGTGACCGGCATTCTTGCGAACGCCACCACGCGCCGTGCGACAGTTGTTCTGCCGACCAGTGGTTGGGCCGAGAAGCGCGGCAGCATGATCAATATCAAAGGCCGCCTCCAACGCCTCAATCAAGCCATCCAGCCTCCGGGTCAGGCCCGCGACGACTGGGAAGTCCTGCGCGACCTCGTGCAGGCCACCGGCGGCTCGAACGGAGTTTACACGATCGAGGAGGTCTTCAAAATGATGGCATCCGAGGTTCCTGCCCTTCAGGGCCTGACCCTCAGCCGCATCGGAGATCTCGGCACGGAACTCGCGCTCAACTCCTGAGAATGCGCCGCCTTGCTCTCCTGGCAGCGGCCGCACTGGCTCTCGCCGGATGCGGAACACCGGAAAAGCCGACACAGTCATCGACTCTGCGCGAAACACAGATCGAGTGGCTGGGAAACCAGTGCTACCGCTTTACCTCATCCATCGGCACCACCATTCTGGCAAATCCCTACGCCGCGAAAACCAGCGGCCGCACCCTCCCCGCGCCCCTCAAGAGCGATGTCGTTTTGATCACCTCCGAGCGCTCGGATTTTAACAACATCAACGCTGTCGACGGTCAACCGTCTGTTCTTCGCGGAGGAGTGGGAATCGGAGTCAACAATGTCACCGGCATCAGAATCCTTGGCGTTCCGAGTTACAGAAACCCGGAAATGCCGACATCCGATGGAATGAACCTCTTGTTCACCTGGACGATGGATGGCATGCGCTTCTGCTTTGCCGGAGTCCCGACCCGCCCGCTGGATGCCGAGCAAATTTCCCAGATCGGCGCGGTGGATGTCCTGCTCTTCAATCCAGAAATGCTCTCGCCCGAGACCCGAAGCCAGATCATTAGCCAGCTCCGGCCGAGGCTGGTTATTCCGATTGGCTCGCGTGATTGGACAACCGGCGGCGTTCACACCTCGCAGGGCCCGAAATTTGCCTTCACCCGCGAAATGCTCCCGCAGCAAACCACAACTCTGCTCTTCAATCCGTGACCACACGAATTCTCATCACTGGCTCCGGGGGCCGCGAACACGCCTTGGCGTGGAAGCTCAGCCAATCCGCTGGCGTGGAAAAAATCTTCATCGCCCCGGGCAATGCAGGCACCGCAGCCATCGGCGAAAATGTGCCCATCGCCCCCGAGGATGTTTCGAGCCTTGTCGCCTTTGCAAAATCCAATGCCATCGACTTCACGGTGGTCGGCCCGGACGATGCGCTGGCTGCCGGAGTCGTGGATGCCTTTGAAGATGCGGGTTTGAAAATTTTCGGCCCGCGCGCGGCCGCCGCCCGCCTCGAGTCATCGAAGGCGTTTGCGAAAGATTTCATGATCCGCCACGGAATCCCCACAGCGGACTACCGCGAATTCACCGACAGCACTGCAGCCAGGGAATACTGCCGCACCGCAAAATACCCGCTCGTGGTGAAGGCTGACGGACTTGCTCTCGGCAAGGGCGTGATCATTGCCGTCAATTTCTCCGAAGCCGACGCCGCCCTGCGCCTCTGCATGGAAGACCGCGCTTTTGGCGATGCCGGAAGCCGCGTCGTGGTCGAGGAATTCCTCGAAGGTGTCGAATGCTCGATCCACGCCCTTGTGGACGGCTCCACCTATCTTCTTTTCCCCGATTGCCGCGACCACAAAAAAGCCCACGACGGAGACCAGGGGCCGAACACCGGCGGCATGGGCACGATCAGCCCGAGTGGATCGGTGGATGACACCCTGCGCTCCCGCATCCGCACCGAAATCCTCGACCGCTTCATCGCCGGCATCCAAAAAGACAAACTCGATTTCCGTGGCATGCTTTTCCCCGGCCTCATGCTCACTGCCTCAGGCCCGAAGGTTCTGGAATTCAACTGCCGCTGGGGCGATCCCGAAACGCAAGTGCTCGTGCGGCGCTTGGAGTCCGATCTCCTGCCACTTCTGGAATCCACCGCCGCAGGCGCGCTCGGTGGGACAACTCCTGCGTGGGATGAAAAAGCCGCCGTCTGCGTAGTTCTCGCCTCGGGCGGGTATCCAGGCTCCTACGAAAAAGACAAAGCCATCAGCGGCCTCGCCGATGCCTCCCTCCTCGATGAGGTGCAGGTTTTCCATGCTGGAACGAAGGCCTTAAATGGCGAAGTGGCGACCAACGGTGGCCGTGTGCTCGGCGTCACCGCAAAAGCGGAAACCCTCGAAGCCGCCCGCAGCCTGGCATACAAGGCGGCTGATAAAATTTCGTTCGCAGGTGTCCAGCGTCGGAACGACATCGGCGCCACGCCGACCCACTAATGAAATTTCTCCCCCTCGTTCTCTCAGCCTGCCTCACGGCAACCGCTCTGGCAGAGGATGCACCCAACGCTGCAAAGCCATCCCCGATACCAACTCCTACTTTGAGGGAAGCGGTGGATTCCTTGGACGAATCACAGATCCAAAAAGCCATCGACGCCTTAGCGGCGAACTACCTCTCCCCCGAGGCGCTCGACAATGCTTCGCGTCAGAGAGCACTTCTGGAAGGCCTGCTCCTTCGTCTCGGTGCTGGAGCAGATTTGAATCAAGCAGGAAATGCCACTTCAACGCCATTTCCCTTTCTCGCCGAAATTCTGGATGGCCGCATCGGTTACATTCGTCCCGGAGCCATGAGCGCCGCCGCCCTTAAGCAGACGGACTCCGCCCTCGGCAACTTCGCCGACAAATCAATCCCCGCCGTGATCCTCGACCTCCGGGGCATACCGGGCGGCACGGAATTCGATATCGCCGCCGATTTCACCCGGCGCTTTTGTCCCAAGGGAAAAATCCTTTTCACCATCGAAAAACCCAACGCCAAACAGGAACGAATCCTGACCGCCGACCGTGAGTTCGTTTTCCAAGGCATACTTGTCGTGCTCACCGATGCCGATACCTCAGGAGCCGCGGAGGCGCTTGCCGCCACGCTGCGCGCAATTTCCAGCGGCATGATCGTGGGCGCCAAGACCGCAGGCGGCGCGGTAGAATTTTCCGAATTTCCCATCGGAGGAGGCAAAACAATCCGCCTTGCTGTCTCCCGCGTCTCGCTCCCAGGCTCAGGTCCTATTTTCCCAACCGGAGTAAAACCCGACATCGAAATCAGCCTCCCTGCCGAAACACAGAATAAAATCTTCGAACTCACCAAGGAAAAAGGCGTGAGCCAATTCGTCTTCGACACCGAACGCCCCCGCATGAACGAAGCGGCCTTGGTCGCCAACACCAACCCGGAAATCTCAAGCACCGCGGAATCCGACGACGACAGCGAACCCCTCCGCGACACCGTCCTGCAACGCGCCGTCGATCTCGTGACGGCGATTTCCTTCTATAAAAAGTAGTTCGCCTGCCGCGCTTGGGCGGTATCAAAGCACTTTTTCATGGTGAGAAATTATTGTTTTTCATTTTGTAAAACATAGGCGAACTTCACCCAATGAAGACAATGACCGTCCGTGAAATGAAGGCCCACTGGTCGCAGGTCGAACAATTGGTGGCCAATGGCGAGATCATAGAAGTGTTGAACCGGGGAAAGCCCAGGGTTCGGTTGGTTCCGGCGGGCGGGCGTCAGCGTGTGATTTGGGACGATCATTTGGCCACGGCGATTCCCAACAAGGGGACCTCCGCAACGGAGACGGTTGATCGCGACCGGGGAGGCCGCTGGTAAGGTATGCTCTATCTGGATACCAGCGCACTCCTGAAACTCTACCTCCGCGAGCAGGGTTCCGAGTGGGTGCAGGAGCAAGTCGAGGCCCAGAGCGACCCGCTACCGATTTGGGAACTGCAGGAGGCGGAACTGACAAACGCTCTGCGGTTGAAAGTATTTTGGCGCGATATCACAGCGGCACAAGCTGATGGGCAGCTGGCTCATTTCCGTTCCCGCAAAGAGCGAGGCCTGTATGTCTTTCCTCACCTCGATCGGGCGGCACTCATGGAGCGCTTCCGCCAACTCTCCCGTCACAGCATGAAAATCGGCACCCGCACCTTGGATGTGATGCATGTGGCGTGCGCCTGTGAAATTCAGGCGGACACATTTATTTCCTTCGACGAGCGGCAATGCGCCTTGGCCAAACTCGCTGGACTAAAAGTGCTCGAATCGATGGTTGACTGACTTGCGCACAAGCCCTGATGAACTCAGCGGCCTTTTTTCGCCATGTGCGAAGCGGTAACAGTCAAAGCTAAGCCACCCCGTGCGGCGAAGGCGCCGGTGACCGTCATGCTTTCCGGGGCACATACGGCGACGAGGTCGTCGAGGATACGGTTCACGATCTGCTCGTTGAAGGACGGCGTGTTTCGGAAGGCGGCGAGGTAATACTTGAGCGACTTTGTCTCCACGCAACGCGCCGCGGGCACATACTCGATGACGATCTCGGCGTAATCCGGCTGGCCGGTCACGGGACACACTGACGAGAAGTCCGCTGTGTCTACGCGCACCACATAGCCTCGGCTGGGATGGCTGTTCGCAAAGGTTTCGAGAATCTCGACAGAAGGTTCCTGGGGCAGTGCGGATGCGCTTCCGAGAAGACGAAGGGACTTGTTGGCTTTGGCGGATTTTTTGCTCATGGCGCAAGCTTGGCAGGGCAACTTCCCGGATTCCAGAAACAATCCACCGCATACAACGCAGACCTCAACTTTTGCTTCAAGAGGCCAAGGGAAACATCCATCATTCGGCTACAAACTTAGTTTAGCAGGAGTTCAAAAATGAAACTGATCGTTCAACCCGACGAGGGAGCCACACCCGTCATCGAATTCATCCGCTCGGCGCGGACGAGCCTTATTCTCAAACAATTCACCTTCACGCATCCCGAAATCCTGCAAGCCTTGCTGGATTCTCATGCAGCTGGCGTTGCCGTGCGCGTGATGTTGAACGCCAAGCGCTCGGGTGGCGACCGGGCGAATGATGAAACCTTCGCCGCCTTGGAAAAAGCGGGCGTGCCTGTGCACTGGTCGAATCCGGATTTCTATGTGACTCACGAAAAGTCCATGGTCGCCGATGGATCGCGGGCCATGGTCGCCACCTACAATCTTTGCGAAAAGTATTTCACCCGCACCAGGGACTACGGGATCGTTTTCGAAAACACCGCGCAGGCGGCTCAGATCACGGAATGCTTCGATGCCGACTGGAACAGGACTGCCTGGACACCTTCAACGGATACCGGCCTCGTCTGGAGCAACAGTGGCTCCCGAATTGCCGTGGCGCACTTCATCGACGCCGCCAAGGAATCCCTGCTCGTGCAGCACCCGAAATTCGTCGATGCCGCAGTGCTCGACCGGATCGTGGACGCCGCCTCGCGTGGCGTGAAGGTGCGTGTGCTATGCGGAGGGCGCCACGGCATCAGCGAATGCGACATCCTCGATACATTTGCCTCGCTGCGCATCATGCGCCGGGCAGGGGCAAAGATTCACAAACAAAAAAAACTCCGCGTCCACGCGAAGCTCCTTGTGGCTGATGGCAAGCGCGCCTTCCTGGGCTCGATGAACCTCGACCGCTCCGCCTTCGATCTCCGGCGCGAACTGGGAATTACCCTCAACCAGCGCGAGATCGTTTCCAAACTGATCGAAACTTTCCACTACGACTGGGAGGAGTCGCACCACTACGACGCACCGGATCCGCTGGACCCCGCCCAGCACAACGAGAACGACTTCCCACACGATCCCGAGTTGCATCATGAGTGACGCTGCAAAGGCGCGCCCCTCGCTTACGGAGTTGGCGCTCACTTTCAACCACATCTCGCTGGCCTCCTTCGGCGGAGGGCTCTCGGCCTGGTCTCGAGAGGTCGTGGTCGTGGAGAAGAAATGGATGAGCGAAGAGGAGTTTTTGAGCATCCTCACGATGTGCCGGATTCTGCCAGGGGCGAATCAGGTTAATGTCGCCATTTTTGTCGGAGCGAAATTCCTCGGTATGCCAGGCGCCATCGCTGCTGTCTTCGGTCTCACATTTTTGCCGGCCGTTCTGATCCTCCTGCTCGGAGCCGCCTATTTCCAATACAGCCATGAGCCAGCGCTCCAGAACGCATTGAAAGGGGCGGCAGCCGGAGCGATCGCGCTCACCCTCTCGATGGCCTTCAAAACTGGACGCAAGTGCCTCCTCAGCGCCGTTCCCTGGATTCTTTTCGCGGCCACATTTTTCCTGAACGGCATCCTGCGCTGGCCGCTCTTCGGCGTCCTCGCACTCACCGCACCGCTCGCCCTCCTCTGGGCCTGGCCCAAGGTCAAATGAAAGACGAAGGCCTGAACCTCATCCATGTGCTGATCCTCTTCAGCTCGCTGTCGCTTCTTTCCATCGGCGGCGGCAATACCGTCATCCCGGAAATGCACCGCAAGGCGGTGGATGCCTATTCCTGGATGAACGGAAAACAATTCGCCGACCTCTTCGCGATCTCACAAGCCGCCCCTGGTCCCAGCATTCTACTCGTCACACTCATCGGCTACAAAGCGGCAGGCATCACCGGAGCCGTCCTTGCCACCGTGGCCATGATCCTGCCGGCAGGCATCCTCGTGTATCTTGTGAGCCGGCTCTGGAGCCGCTCAGCGGATTCCCCCCTCCGCTCAGCCATCGAGCGCGGCTTCGCGCCCCTCACCGTCGGACTCGTCCTCGCCAGCGGTTGGGTGATGAGCAAATCCGCCGACCACGACTGGCGCGCCTGGCTTCTCACCGGCGCCTGCACCCTCCTCTGCACCACCACAAAAACCAACCCCATCCTGATCGTCGGCGGTGCCGCCCTCATCGGCTGGCTCGGCTGGGTTTGATCTTCCGGTCGAACCAAAAATTTGGACGATCGTCCAAATTTTTGGTTCGTGAGCCTCCTGCTGGCGGTCAATTTGGTCAGCTATTCCAAGCGGAGAATTTTTCCCCCTTTCCTGAGGGGCGCTGTTTAAGGCAACCTGCGGGAAATGCTGAATTACATCTGGCTGGGCTTGATTTTGCTGGCGATGCTGCTTGGAGGCTTTGAGGGGAAGCTGCAGGAGGTGACGGCCGCCGCATTTGAAGCCTGCAAGACGGCGGTTATGACGCTTGCGCTGCCGCTTGCCGGAGTCATGGCCCTCTGGCTCGGCTTGATGAAAATCGCTGAGAAATCCGGCTTGGTGAATCTCCTCGCCCGCGCTCTCCGCCCGATCTTGTGCCGGATTTTTCCAGATGTTCCCGCGAACCACCCGGCGATGGGATCCATGGTCATGAACATGGCCGCCAACATGCTGGGTCTCAGCAATGCGGCAACCCCGCTCGGCCTGCGCGCCATGCAGGACCTTGAAAAGCTGAACCCCCGCCCCGGCACGGCCACGAATGCCATGTGCACATTTTTGGCGATCAACACGAGCTCGATTCAGCTGATACCAGCGACCACCGTGGCGATTTTGGCTGCGGCGGGATCCGCAAGCCCCACAGCCATTATTGGAACCACATTCTTTGCCACCTGCTGCTCGACCATTGCCGCCATCCTTACCGTGAAATTTTTCGAGCGGCTGCCGATGTATGCCCTGCCAAAAGTCGAGAATCCAACGGCTGCGACGGAGTTGGAGTCGATTGAAAATGCCGAGTCCTTCCAGAAACCAAAATGGTGGGGAACGCTCATCCTTTTGGCATTTGCAGGATGCTTCCTGATTTTTGGCTGGCAATTCATCCAGGCCCAAGGCGCGACACGCGGCCCTTTGGTAAATCTTGTCGATGCCGTTTCCTACCTCGCGATTCCCTTCCTGCTCGCATTCTTTCCACTCTACGGCTCACTCAGCGGCGTGAAGGTGTATGAAGAATTCGTGGAGGGTGCCAAAGAAGGATTTCAGGTCGCAATCCGCATCATTCCTTACCTTGTTGCCATCATCTCCTCCGTGGCCATGTTCCGCGCAGCAGGCGGTATCGATGTCATCACGCGATTCATCGGCCCTGCTCTGAATGCGGTGCAGTTCCCGACCGAACTCCTGCCGCTCGTCCTCATTCGCCCCCTGAGCGGCAGCGGAGCGAATGGTCTCTTCGCCGAACTTGTCCAGGCCCACGGCCCCGACAGCCTCATCACCCGCATGGGCGCGACCGTGCTCGGCAGCAGCGAGACCACATTCTATGTCCTCGCCGTTTACTTCGGCTCCGTGGCCATCCGCCGCACGCGCCACGCCGTCCCCGCCGGCCTCGTCGCAGACCTCTTCGGCGTCGCTGCTTCTATCATTATCTGCCGCCTGGTCTTCGGGTCATAGGTGTCCCCCGGAGTTGCTTTTCCGCACAAGGGAACTATACGACAAAGAAATCAAATTGCTTATGAACTCACCCACCACAATGCCTGTCAGTGAACTTCCGGCGGAGGCTCGCGGGGCTTTTCTTGTCCGAACATATAGCCATCTGGCTTTGGCGATTGCCCTTTTTGTGGGAATCGAGGTCTGGTTTTTCCAGACTGGGATCGCGAATACGATTGTGCAGGCGTTCGACAGCGTGTCGTGGCTGATTGTGCTTGGCGGGTTCATGGTGCTTTCCTGGTTGGCGACTTTTCTGGCGAATCCCGCGATCTCACGGCCGCTGCAATATCTCGGACTGGTGCTCTATGTTTTTCTGCAGGCGGTAATCACGGTCCCGCTTCTTGACATTGCAAACCAGACTGCGCCGGGAGTCATTGCCAGCGCGGCGCAGGCCACGCTGGGTGGTTTTTTTCTTCTGACGGCTGTCGTGGTGACAACCCGGAAAGATTTTTCGTTCCTGCGAACATTCCTCATCTGGGGTGGCTTGCTCGGTCTCGTGGCGATCGTTTGTGCGGTGCTTTTCCAATTCAACCTAGGCACATGGTTTTCGGTTGGAATGGTCGCGCTGGCCGGGGCATCGATCCTCTACACGACCTCGTCGATTATGCGTGACTACCCCGAGAATGCGGATCTCTCGGCCGCCATCCAGCTCTTCGCCGCTGTGGCGATGATGTTTTGGTATATGCTGCGTCTCTTCATGGGATCGCGCCGATAAGTGAATAAAGAATCTCCGCTGCGATGCTGAATATCGCGCTCAAGATGCTGTTTCGCGATCGAGCGAAATACGCGATGCTCGTTTGCGGCCTCGCCTTTTGCTCGCTGCTCATGTGCCAGCAGTCTTCGGTCTTTTGCGGATTGATGATGTGGACGACGGCGACGGTGCGAAACATCGGAGCGCCGGTGTGGGTGGTGGATGCCAAAGTCGAGCAGGCTAACGAGGTCATCCCAATGCGGCAGATCGAGGTTGATCGCGTGCGGAGTGTCCAGGGCGTAGCGTGGGCCGTGCCTCTCTACATAGGCATCGAGCAGGCTCGCCTCGGCGACGGATCTTTTCAAAATGTGCAAGTCGTCGGCCTTGATACAGGCACGCTGACCGGAAGGCCGATGAATATGACGGCTGGACGCATCGAGGATTTGAGGCTGCCGGATTCCGTGGTGGTGGATCAGGTCGCGGTGGAAAAATTCCGCCGCAAGGGCATCAAAATCGAGCTTGGGACGACATTTGAGATCAATGACAAAGCCGCCCGTGTCGTTGGCATTTGCCGAGTCAGCCGGAGTTTCCTTGGACAGCCATACATCTACACGACTTATGACAGGGCCCTGCAATACGCGAAACCCTCGCGTAAACAGCTCAGCTATGTGCTGGCCGCGCCGATGCCAGGCGTGACCGACCGGGAACTCGCGGCTCGCATCGACAAGCTCGATGGCGTGCGGGCGATCGAGCGCGACGACCTCTTCTGGATGACAATCCGATGGTATATCAAAAATACCGGCATCCCCATTTCCTTTGGCACGGTGGTGATCCTCGGCCTCATCGTCGGCATAGCGATAGCAGGGCAGACATTCTACCTTTTCGTCCACGACAATCTGCGCTTTCTGGCCGCCTTCAAAGCCATGGGCGCGCGCAACACAACGCTCGCCGGCATGGTGCTGGCGCAGGCTTTTTCCGTGGGATTCATCGGCTATGGAATCGGCGTGGGGCTGGCGGCGTGGTTTGGAAACACCGTTCTCGCGAAAGAGGCACCGCCCTTTTTTATGCCTTGGCAGGTGCCCGCATTCGTCGCGTGCGTGATTCTTTTCATCTGCTCCTTCTCCGCCCTCATCGGCCTCGCAAAAGTGATGCGTCTCGAGCCCGCAGTCGTCTTCCGATGAGCGAAACGCCGAAAATCGCCGTCCGGGTCGAGAATGTGGTGAAAACCTTCAGTGGCGGCGACTCGCGTGTCTTTGCCCTGAAGGGAACCAGTCTCGAAGCACGCTTCGGCGAGATTCTCATGATTGTCGGCCCCTCGGGCTGTGGGAAAACCACGCTCCTGAGCGTGATCTGCGGCACGCTCAAATTCGACGAGGGCCGGATCACAGTCTTCGACAAAGACCTTGGAAAAATGAGGAACGGCGAAATAACCAGCTTCCGCCGGGAGAACATCGGCTTCATTTTCCAGCAGTTCAATCTCATCCCCACACTCACAGCGGTGGAGAATGTTTCGATTCCGCTCATCCTGCAGGGTAGGCCAACTGCCGAGGCCGAGAAAAAAGCCCGCTCCGTCCTAGAGCAGGTCGGATTGGGTGACAAATTCAAATCCTATCCCAACCAACTCTCCGGTGGACAGCAGCAGCGCGTCGCGATTTCGCGCGCGCTTGTGCACGAACCTCGCCTGATCATCTGCGACGAGCCCACCGCCGCGCTCGACTCCGTGAGTGGACACAAGACGCTCGAACTCCTCAAAGCCAGCGCACTGAAACCCGACCGTTGCGTCATTATTGTCACTCACGACAGCCGCATTTATCCATTTGCCGACCGCATCGTTCAGATGGACGATGGACATGTGATCGGCCACTTCGACGACCATACCCAACTCCAGCATGCCTAAGCGCCTCTCCTTCTATATCGCACTCGCCGGGATCATTGCCGTTACACTCCTCGTTTTGCGCCTGCGCGAAAGCGGCCCAACGCCTCAACCACTCGTCCCTCCTCCTCAATCGCCTTACGCCGACTCCATCGGGGGCCGAGGTCTCGTGGAGAGCGTGAATGAAAATGTCCGCATCGCACCGGCCACCTCCGGCCTGATTCGGGAGGTCGCGGTAAAAGTGGGAGACAAGGTTTCTAAAGACGATGTGCTTTTCGCAATGGACGACCGGGACGCCCTCTCGCAGGTGAAAGTGCAAGAAGCCCAAGTCGCCGTGCTCGAAGCCCAAGTCGCAACTTCCCAAACCATCGTCGCCGACCGTAAAGACCAACTCGACCGCACCACCCGCCTGCGCGAAAAAAATGTCTCCAGCGAAGACGAGGCGAAGCGCAACCTCTTCGCCTGGCAGGCGGCCGACCGCCAACTTCAGAGCACGCTGGCCGACCTGAACCTCGCCCGCGCCCGCCTCGCCGACGCCCGCGTCCGACTTGATCTACTCACGATCCGCTCCCCGCGCGACGGCACTGTCCTGCAGGTCAATATCCGGCCCGGTGAATACACGATGGTGAACGCCTCCGAACCAGCCATCCTCCTCGGCGACATTTCGCAGCTCCAGCTCCGCGTTGATGTGGATGAATCCGATGCGCCGTCCATCCGCGAAGGCTGCACCGGCGTTGCCTTCCTCAAAGGCTCGCGGGAAAAATCCGTCCCGCTCGAATTCGTCCGCATCGAACCCTATATCCTTCCGAAAAAATCCCTCTCCGGCGAAAGCACCGAGCGCGTCGACACACGCGTGCTCCAAATCATTTTCCGGTTCAAAAACCCCGCTTTCCCCGTCTATGTGGGGCAGCAGATGGATGTCTTCCTTCAAGAGTAGGTCTTCTCCTTATTGAGCTGACCGGCGCAATACGATTGTAACAACTTCGTAGCTTTCGTCTTGTTTCCTCCCATTCAAGGCGGCATAAGAAAAAGCTCTCACACCAAACATGAAAAACCATCTCTCCATGGGGCGAAGCATCGTCTCCTATGTGTTACCTGTTGCCGTTTTGTTGACAGGAGTCCATCCCGTCACAGTCCAAGCTCAAACTTCCAACCCCGCCACCTCGCGACCGATCCCGAGAGGGCCTATTGAAGTCAACTCCGGTCAGGTTCTAACAGGAACCACAGGCACGATCTCGGGGCGACGCTCCACACCAACCATCACAAAAGGCGAAAGCGCGACCAAGAAATGGTGGGAAGGGAAAGGCCTGCTTGCCGGAAGCGGCAATCCGCTCTTCGACGCCCGCGCTTCACTCGCAGATAGGGGATTGAGCTTCAGCGGTAGCTACCAGGGCGCGTTCTTTGGCGTGGTGGATAGCCAGAACGGATCGCGCGGGTTCTGGGACGAGCAAATCAATTTCGGCTCGGAGCTGAACTTTGGAAAACTCCTCAATTCCGACGATCTCAAGGGTCTCGTTGGATTCGCGAATTTTCGCTACCGCGACGCCTTTCCCGAATCGAACGCCAGCCAATTCGTGGAAGCGAATTCGATGTTCAGCCCGACAAACTGGCAATCGGGCACACAATTTCGCGTGATGAGTTTCGGTCTCGAAGCCGGGACAAGCGAACTGCTCGCGATCAAGGACATGGTGGTGCTGCGTGCGGGTTGGCTGCAACCCCAGAAGGAATTTTTGGATCAACCCCTGTCGAAATTGTTTCTCAACAATGCCGTGAACAGCGCCAAGGGCGTGGGTGGAAACATTCCCTTCGGCTCCAGTTTCTCAACATGGGGCGGCACGCTCAATGTGAAGCTGCACGAAACCGTGTATGTGAAGAATGGTTTGTTCATGTCTTACCCGCAGTCGACCTCCTCCACCAACCACGGACTCGCCTATCAGGGCTTTGGTCCTAACACCGACCTCAACGGCCTTTTCTACATGGGCGAGGCGGGATACACGCCTAAGATTGGCAAATCGAAGCTCGAGGGTCGCTACGCCTTCGGCGGTTACTTTTATGGAACGCCCGAGGGACAAACCAAAAGCTGGAATGGCACCGAGGCACCCGGACGCTATGGATTTTACTTCCAAGCGGATCAGATGCTCTACCGCGAGCCTTCAAGCGAAGCCGCTCCTGCAAAATCGCAGACTGCCTCGGACAGAAAGAGCTTCAAGGAAGTCGCGCCTGTCGAGAAAGCCTCCCTCTCCAAGCAAGGACTCCATACATTCAACCTGATCTCGATGGCCCCGGGCTATGCGACGGCCAATCAATTCCCGTTCTACTTCCAGAGCGGATTGGTTTACACGGGCCTGATCCCAGCGCGCGACAAGGATCTCACGATGGTTTCGATCGCCTATGGCGCCTACCAGGGCGATGTTTACTCACCCTCCAAAAGCTACACCGCAGTGCTCGAAGGCGGATACCGTTTTCAAATCAACGGCTGGTCTTATGTGCAGCCCTTCGTCCAATACTTCGCTCGCCCGAACGGAACCCAGGAAGTCGCGAATGCCACAGTCCTCGGATTCCTGACCGGCCTCGTGTTTTAAGAGCACGCGATCGCATTCAAACCGCTCTCTGAGCTTCAATGCTTCCAGAGCGCGGTTTTTTTGTGGGATTGACCACGAGGCAATTCGGAATTACCAGCGCTTGGGCTATGAAACAAAAAACCTGCACCGCTTTGGCTATTCTGCTCCTTGCGATCCCTGCCGCATTCGCCCTTGAAATCCAAGGCATCAATGTCCCCCAGCAGGCCACCGTGAACGGCCAAACCCTCACACTGAACGGCGCAGGCGTTCGCACCGTGAGCATAGCCTTTATTCCCATCAAAGCCTATGTCGCCGCCTTCTATACCCCCGCCCCGCTCAAATCCGAGGAGGCCGTGCTCGCCTCGCCGGGACCGTTGCAATTCACCTTCACCTTCCTGAAATCCGTTAACCAAGGCCAAGTCACCGACGCCTGGCAAAGCCAGATTCAAGCCAGCATGACTTCCACATACCCCGGCATCGAGAAAGACAAGGCAGCCTTTGTCACGATGTTCGGCCCCATCGCCCAAGGCGGATCGGAAATGATCCAACTTGTTGGAACCGAGACTCAAATCTACGACAACGGCCAACTGAAAGGCGTAATCCAAGGCCGCGATTTTCAAAAAGCCTTTCTGAACATGTGGTTCGGATCCAATCCCGTCCAGCAGGACTTGAAAACCGCGCTTTTGGGAAATTAGTGGGAAGCCAATATCGGCATATGATGCCAACTTGTCAGCCTCGCGTTTATTGGTAAATTTTTCGCCATGAATTCAACATTTACTGCAATAACCAAAAAGAGCGGCGATTGGTGGATTGGCTGGATCGAGGAAGTGCCCGGCGTGAACGCACAGGAAAGAACAAAGGAAGAACTCCTTTCCTCCTTGCGTGAGGTTCTTTCAGAAGCACTTGAATTCAATCGGGCTGACGCCCGCCAAGCCGCTGAAGATAATTTTACAGAAGAACTTGTGACCGTGTGAAACGGAGAATCTTTATTCAGCACCTTCAACAGCACGGCTGCGAATTGATCAGAGAGGGTGGAAATCATTCATGGTGGGGCAACCCCTCCAAAAACAAGAGGTCGTCGGTTCCACGGCATTCGGAAGTAGATGACCTCTTGGTAAAAAAGATTTGCAAGGATTTGGACATTCCACGCCCGACAAAAACATAAATCGGATAGATCTACGGCCTGTAGTCCAAGCGCAACTCCAGCTCATTTTTGAATTTACTAATAGGCCACTTCCCAACTCTGTTGCCGACGAGAGTCTCGGCGCCCCTGCGACTTCGGCTTGTGGGAGAGATTTTAGAAGCGGCGATTGTAGCCGCTGAACATTTCCTAAGCCGCTTCACCTTGCCAGCTTCGCCTGCACCCATATAGTTGACCGCGTGAACAAGGCTGAATTGCTTGGCTATTTGGAAAAAATAGATGGCGAACTGAAGTCCACCGCAATCCTGCATATCTATGGAAGTGCGGCGTTCATGCTCTTGGATGAACCGGAGCGGACAAGTCTCGATATTGATGTGGCTGCCCCATATTCCGTAGTGGACGAAAGTGAACTCCGTCGGGCCGCCGGTCTGGCCGGCATTCCGCTCAATCCCGCCGACGATTATTCATCCGACCATCTGGAGTGGATTTCGGCTGTGCGACTCTGCCTCGCGCAGCCGAATGCCGGAACAGATATCGTTCTCTGGCGAGGCCGAAATTTATTGGTTAAAACTGGATCCGTGCCGCAGCTCATTGCCAGCAAACTCATCCGCTATGACGAGATTGATCGCAGCGACATCCAATACCTTTGCCATCAAATTCCAGTGCGGATTGACGCCGTGGAGGCCGCCGTTGGTGATCTGCCGGAAGCATTTCGTGAAGACGCCTTGGTGAGGGAAAATCTGGCCAACTTCAAGATTGATGCGAGTCTTTGGGGGGTGCGCCCATGACACCCCGGGAACGCCTGCAAACCGCTTACGAGCTGGCTTTTTACCCGCCGCGATTGCACATGGCCTGGCGACAAGTGCAGAAGAACCCATCCGATTCAACGGGAGAATTGGGCGAGTTGTTGGACCAAGCTTGGCTTTTGCACCAAGCTTTGCCCGAACATGGTTATGCATCCCAACGGGCGTTGAATCGCCTGGCCCTGTATCAAGCCAAGGCCCGCGCATTCGGCATGGTGACTTTTCTCGCGAATATCAGAAAGTATTGTTCGCTCCCTGAAATCACAACCCGCATCGTTCCGGGCCACCTCGTGCGCGATATCGGCCTGCCTCCGCTAAGTAGATAACCATGCACTGGCTTTTTGACCTACTCATTGACTTGCTCATTCCGTGGGGCTCGTATCGCGATGATCGGTCTATTGTCGGAAAATCTCCAATCGACCGCCAGACTGCTTGGATTGCGCGAGGACTGCTCATTTTACTACTTATTGCTGGAGTGGCTTATGCACTCTGGAATCGATAATTAGAACAAGCCAATGAACTCCGCTGCCGACGAGGGTGTCGGCGACTCTGCGACTTCGGCTTCCGGGGGGGGGATTTTGAACGGGGAATGAGCCTCAGGTGTCTCATACTTTCACGGCGAATGCCGCCGATGAAAATGTCATTTGCGGACTGCTCGCCGCTAAACATTTATTTTTATGGCAAACGCAATGGTCATTGGAATTGGCGGTGTCGGTTCGGTCATCGGCCAAAAACTGCACGAATACGATTGTTTCGACCGGATCATTCTCGCGGATTTGGACCCCGTTTTTGCAAACCAACTGGCGGCAAAAACTCCGAAGAGCCGGTTTCTTGTGGTGCAGGCCAACGCCATGCACACCGATGCGCTGGCGGCGCTCATGCGCGAGCACGAGATCACCGTCACCTGCAACGCCTGCGTGTGCCAGACGAACTACTCCGTGCTCGAGGCCTGCCTCCGGGCGGGATCGCACTACATCGACATGGCGGCGGATATCTACTCGGCCCCCGGCGTGAAGAAGCCGGGCAAGAATTCCTTTGAGGCGGAAATCGAGAAATTCAACCAACCATTCCTCGATCGCGGCTTGGCCGGTATTCTCTGCATGGGCATGGATCCGGGCGCGGTGAATGTTTATGCCCGCTGGGCGATGGACCGCCTCGACACGGCATCGAGCATCCGCGTGCTGGATGCCGATAATGCCGAGGTGCGCGGCTACCGGTTCGCCGTGCTTTTCTCGCCGGAGACATTTTTTGAGGAACTCGGCGCGCCGCCCTATTATGTGAAAGACGGTCGCGTGGTGAGCGGCAAGCCGCTGGAGACCGAAGTCGAGTGGGTTCGTTTTCCCGAGCCGATCGGGCTTCAAAAAACCTACGCCGTCGCACACGAGGAGGGCGTGAGTTTGGGCATACATCCTCCGTTCGTGGAAAAAGGCGTCCGCTACTCGGTCTTCAAATACAGCATCCCCGACAAGGTGGTGAACATTTCGAAGAGCCTCCAACTTCTGAACCTCGACACTTGGAAAAAAGTGCGTGTCGATGGTGTGGAGGTCGCCCCCGTGCGCGTTGCGAGCGCCCATTTGCCAAAGCCCGCCCAACTCGGCGCGACGGTAGAAGGCTACTCCTGTGTCGGCACCGAGGTGAGGGGAACGAAGGACCGCAAGCGCGTGGAGTATTTCGTGTATTCGATGGACAGCCACCGCGACACCTACGAGAAATACGGCTACTCGCTCACCCTTGTGCAAACCGGCATACCGCCCGCCATCACCGCCCGACTTCTCGCCACCGGAAAAATCACCGAGCGCGGGGTCATGATGCCCGAAGCTCTCGACCCCGAGGAACTCATGAGCTGCTTCTCCCGCGAGGGTCTGCCAACCTTTGTCGAGAAACGCGAAGTCGAACGCATCTAAAAAACCATGAAACCCTTCTACCTCGACGGCTGCTGGGTGGAGACGCAAACCTCCGAGGCGGTCCACAATCCCTGGTCCGGTGAAAAACTCGCCGATATTTGCACGGCAGACTCGCAGGATGTCGAATCCGCGATAGCCAGCGCGCACTCAGCATTTCAAAAAACGCGCAAAACTTCGAGCGAAGCCCGCGCGGCCACACTCGAGAGGATCAGCCAACTTCTCCGCGAGCGGCGTCAAGAGTTTGTCGATGTGATCGTCGCCGAGGCTGGAAAACCGGTGACCTTTGCCGAGGCCGAGGTGGACCGGGCCTGCCTGACCTTTCGATTCGCAGCAGCACTCGCGCTCGGCGACGACGGCCATGGCATCAATATGGAAGCGAGTGCCCCGGGACATGGCCACTTTGGAATCGTTCGCCGCTTCCCGATGGGAGTGATTCTCGGGATTACACCCTTCAATTTTCCGCTGAACCTTGTCGCCCACAAAGTCGCTCCCTGCATTGCCACCGGGAACACGATGCTGCTCAAGCCTGCGATTAAAACCCCGCTCTCAGCACTTCTGCTCGCCGAGGTTCTGCATGAGGCAGGCGTTCCGGCAGGCCAGATCAATATTGTCCCCTTCGCCCACGCTCTCGTTCCTCCGCTGCTTCCCGACGCGAGAGTGAAAATGCTCAGCTTCACCGGCAGCGTCGATGTCGGGTGGAACCTCAAGGGTCACGCTGCAAAAATGAAATGCGCCCTCGAGCTTGGCGGAAATGCCGCTGTGATCGTGGAGCCCGACTCGGACTGGCACGCCGCGATCCCAAAAATCGCCGCCGCCGCCTACGGATTCGCCGGCCAGTCATGCATCAGTGTTCAACGCATCCTCGTGCATCGCGAAATTTTCACCCAATTCCGTGGCGCGCTTGTTTCGTTGATTCAGGAAAAAATCCAAACCGGAGATCCCTCCGATCGTTCAACCATGGTCGGCCCGATGATCAATGCCGCCGCCCGCGAGAAGGTCGTCCGTTGGGTCGAAGAGGCGACCGATGCCGGCGCCTCCCTCCTCACGCCGCTGAACACTTCGGGCCGCTCCGTTCTTGGTCCGCTGCTCCTGGAAAATGTGCCATCCGATTCGCCCGTGCTCCGCGAAGAAGCCTTCGCTCCGCTGGCTGTGCTCCAGCATTACGGGAGCTACGAGGAAGCCCTCGCCATGGTCAACGACTCCCGCTTCGGCCTCCAGACCGGCGTTTTCACAAACAACCTTCAAAATGCTATTCGCGCTTTCGAGGAACTCGAAGTCGGCGGCGTAATGGTCAATCAAGTCCCGACCTTCCGCGTGGAAAACATGCCCTACGGCGGAGTCAAAGAAAGCGGCTCCGGCCGCGAAGGCGTCCGCTACGCCATGGAGGAAATGACAGAACCTCGCAGCTTGGTGATCAATAAAAGTTAAACACTCTCGACAAAGGGTATCTGCAGGCACTTCTAAAATTCATTTATTTGAGATACGCAAGTTGACGGTGAAGCACAAATGTAGCATTTTTGTGTTATGACTAAAACAGCCATATTACGCGCCCGGGTCGATTGCGACAAAGTAAGCGCCGCCGAGCAGATTTTCTCCAAACTCGGAATCACTGTGGGTGATGCCATTAACATTTTTCTCTCACAGGTGTGCATACAGAAAGCCATCCCTTTCACGCTAACCACCCGCCCTCACCTCAACCTCGACAATGCCAGCCTCGAGGAAATTGAAGCGCGTTATGCCGATCGCACTTTCAATGCGGAAACCTCGGCAGCCTTGAATGAGCGCCCGACCCGGAAATTCAAATCTGCCGCTGAGACTCTTCGGGCTCTCAAAACCTGATGCGTGAAATCAAACTCACGAGCCAGTTCAAGAGGGATTACAAAAAGCGGGCCCGCGAGAAAGGTCTGGATGATCTACTCGAAAAAGTCATCGATCTCCTATCGACAGGGCAATCATTGAATGTGCGTCTCCGCGATCATCCTCTCAAGGGGGGATATGCGGGATGCCGCGAGTGCCATCTCAAGCCGGATCTACTGCTCATCTATATCCAAACGGACGAAGAACTCCAATTGGTGCGCTTGGGTAGCCACAGCGATTTGTTCGCGTGAGTTGAAGTTATAATCACATACTGACGACTATTCTTAGCGGCAGCCTCGCCTGCATTGACCGCCCCTGCGGACGGTGATATTTTTTTTCCATGAAAGTGCACCTTCACCACATTCCGGAAGGGGACACGCTGCACATCGAGGGCGAGGAAAACCCCGACCCCTTGGAACTCGAACAAGGCGGCTTCACACCAACCACGCCTCTGAGCTACTCGCTCGACATCGGCCTGAGCGGGGGCGGTCTTTTTGCCACCGGTAGCTTGTCTATTCAGGGAAAAATGCAATGCGTCAACTGCCTGGAAGATTTCGAGCAGTCTCTGGTCATCGATCCCTTTTCGATGCAAATTGATTTGCCGAAATCTGAGTTGATTGACTTGACCCCCGAGGTCAGGGAGGATATGCACCTTGCCCTGCCCGCGCACCCCAAGTGCGACAGCGGCGGTGAAAAGCAATGCCCCGCGCGTCGCGATGACTCCCGGATTGCCCTTGGGCGGCCGGTCGAAAAGTCCGTGCCGGCATGGGACGCGCTGGACAAGCTAAAACCAAAACTAAAGTAAAATTATGGGAGTTCCTAAACGCAAAACATCGAAAATGCGCCTTCGCACACGCAAGGCCGCGAACCGCTGGCAAGCCCCGAAGCTGGCCAAGTGCCCTCAATGCGGCGCATCCGTTCCAGGCCATGTAGCCTGCCCATCTTGCGGATATTACAATAAACGCCAGGTTCTCACCATCGGCGCAGAATAGTTCCGAGGGTCGGATTTTCCCCGGATGAAAATTGCCCTCGACGCCATGGGAGGGGATCACGCCCCGCAAAATCCCGTGGAGGGAGCCGTTCAAGCGCTGCGTGATTTCCCGGATGTGGAGATCATCTTCGTCGGCGACGAGGCAAAAATCCGGGCCGAACTCGGCAAGCATTCCACGGCGGATATTCAATCCCGCTTCTCGTTTCACCACGCCTCACAGGTTGTGGACATGACCGATAGCGGGCTCGATAGTGTTCGAAGAAAAAAAGACTCATCTGTGAGTCGTGCGGTGGACCTCGTGAAAAACGGGGAAGCCGATGCGGTCGTCTCCGCCGGACATACCGGGGCCCTTGTGGCCGCCTCAACCATCAAACTCCGCACGCTGCCAGGCATCGATCGCGCCGCACTTGGCGTGTTGATTCCAGCTGACGGTGGAGTTTTTCTTTTGATCGATGGCGGCGCCAATATCGACCCGAGTCCGCAGCACATCGTAGGCTTCGCCGTGATGGGTAGCGTTTATTACAAAGCCATCGTTGGCACCCCCGAAGCACGCGTCGGCCTCCTGAACATCGGGACCGAACCCAGCAAGGGCACGGATTTCTGCCTCGAATGCTACAAGATGCTCTCCGAGGCCCCGATCACATTTGCCGGAAATGTCGAAGGACACGGCATTTTCAAGAAACCCGTGGAGGTCGTCGTCTGCGACGGCTTCACTGGAAACATCTTCTTAAAAACTGTCGAGGGTCTCGCCAAATCCATGGTCTCTTGGATCAAGGACGAGATCAGCAAAAACCCCATCCGCATGCTCGGCGCCCTGCTCTCCAAGGGAGCTTTCCAAGCCGTCAAAAAACGCACCAGCACCGACGAATACGGCGGCACACCCTTGCTCGGCGTCAACGGCATCTGCATCAAAGCCCACGGCAACTCGTCATCTCTCGCCCTGCGCAACGCCATCCGGGCCGCACGCCGCGCGGTGGAACTCCAAATCAACTCCCGCATCGTTGAGGCGATGAAACCACTCCATGAAAAACTCTCTTCGCGAAACACCACCCCGGTCTAACCGCAGTGCCTCGATCATCGGCACAGGCAGCTATGTGCCCGAGCGCGTCATGACCAACGCCGATCTCGAAGCCATAGTGGAGACAAACCACCAGTGGATCGTCGAACGCACCGGCATCTACGAACGACGAATCGCAGCGGAAAATGAATTCACCAGCCACATGGCTGCAAAAGCCGCCCAGGCTGCGATGGAAAATGCCGGCGTCACACCCGATGAGATCGACATGATCCTCGTCGCCACCATCACGCCGGACATGTTTTTTCCATCCACCGCTTGCCAGGTTCAACGCCAGATCGGGGCAAAAAACGCAACCTGCATGGATGTGAATGCCGCCTGCTCAGGCTTCCTTTACTGCGTGGAAATCGCCAACCAGTTCATCTCAAACCACGGTTGTGAGACCGTGCTCGTCATCGGCGCGGACAAACTTAGCAGCATCGTGAATTGGGAAGATCGCAACACCTGCGTGCTCTTCGGCGACGGCGCCGGAGCGGCCATTCTGCGCCACCGCCCCGGATCAAAGGGCGTCGTGACGACTTACATGGGTAGCGATGGAAACTATGGTGACATCCTCCACATGCCAGGCGGTGGATGCGCCATGCCAATCACCCGCGACAATGTGGACGCCAAACTCAACACGCTTCAGATGAATGGCCGCGAGACCTTCAAGCAAGCGGTGACCTCCATGATGCGCGCCGCGAACACCGTGCTCGACCGCTGCGGGCTCACCGCGCAGGACATCAAATGCGTGATCCCCCATCAGGCAAATATCCGAATCATCGAAGCCATGGCCGACCGCATGGATCTCACGATGGACCGCTTCCACATCAATCTCGACAAATACGGCAACACCTCAGCCGCAGCCGTTGCCATCGCTCTCGATGAAGCCGCGCGCACCGGCCGCTTCCAGAAAGGCGACCCCATCCTGCTCGTAGTTTTCGGCGGGGGGCTCACATTCGCCAGCTCTGTCATCGAGTGGTAGCCGACGACTCAACACGCGAGGCGCTGGATTTTCTCGAGGCCTTTGCTCTTGAGAAAAAAATCGATTCCCAGACACAGGCGGCACGCCTGCTGCAGGTGGAAAAAGAAATCGCTTCGACGGGCACATGGACGCCGTCATTCGAGGAACTCGAGCATGGAGCCCGCATGGCGTGGCGGAACAATGCGCGCTGCATCGGCCGCCTGTTCTGGCCATCGCTCAAGGTCCGGGATCTTCGTCAGATCTCCGATCCGGCCGAGGTTCACAAGGCCCTGCTTGAACACCTCGACTCCGCCACCAACGGCGGAAAAATCCAGCCCCTCATCACGGTCTTTGCCCCCGCGACCAGCGAAGGTCCGGCAGTCAGAATCTGGAACCACCAACTCCTCGGCTATGCCGGCTACGAGCAGCCGAATGGATCGATCCTTGGTGACCCGAAAAATCTGGCTTTCACCCGCGAGGCGCAGGCCCTTGGTTGGAAAGGCGCAGGCACCCGCTTCGACCTCCTGCCGCTGATCATTCAAAAACGCAGATGCGCCCCCGAGCTTTGTCCTCCACCGCATGCCCAAGCATTGGAAATCCAGATCACGCATCCGACCCTGCCATGGTTTTCCGATCTGGGCCTAAAGTGGTATGCCGTTCCGATCCTCTCCGACATGAAACTACGGATTGGCGGCATCGATTTTACAGCCGCCCCGTTCAATGGCTGGTATATGGGAACAGAGATCGGCTCCCGCGACCTCGGCGACGAGGCCCGCTACAACATGCTTCTCGCTATCGCTGAAAAAATGGGCATCGACCGAGAACACGACCCGCTCTGGAAAGACCGCGCGCTCGTGGAACTCAATGCGGCCGTCATTTTTTCCTACGAGCAAGCCGGCGTGCGCATCGTGGATCATCACCGCGCCTCCTCCGAGTTCATGGAATTTGCCGCCCGGGAAATGAAAGCTGGCCGCGCGGTTTCGGCCGACTGGAGCTGGATCGTCCCGCCAATGTCCGGCTCCGCCACACCTGTCTTCCACAAGCTCTGGGAGAACCGCTCCCAACTGCCGGACTATCTACCTCAGATACCAGCCTGGGAGATTTTTTGATGCGTTTGGAAATGCTCTGCGCCGTGCTACTTTGATCTCCATGCGCCGACTCTTTCTCTCAGCCATCCTCGCACTCAGCCTGAGCGCCCAGGCTCGCGAGGCCACGACTTCGGCATCCGCCGCAAAAGCCGAAGACTCACCCTACGAGCAACTCCAACTCCTGGCCCGCGCCATGCAACTCATCCGGCAGGATTATGTGGACGAGTCGAAAGTGGACTACAAGGAACTCACCTACAGCGCGCTCCGGGGGATGCTCGACAATCTCGATCCGCACAGCCAATTCATGGAGCCGAAAAGCTTCAAAAACATGCAGGAGGACACCCGTAGCGAATTCGGAGGTCTCGGCGTGGTCGTAACCCAAAAATCCGGCGTCCTCACGGTGATCAATCCCATGGAAGACACCCCTGGTTTCAAGGCGGGCATCCTCCCAGGCGACCAAATTCTCAAAATCAACGGAGAAAACACCGATAACATTCCACTCAACGAGGCCGTTGAAAAACTCCGGGGCAATGTCGGAGAAAAAGTGAACCTGACGATCCGGCGCCCAACGAGCGGCGAGATGAAGGATTACGAACTCACCCGCGAAGTCATCAAGGTGGCCAGCATCAAGGACGCCCGCATCCTCCCGCAGCGGAATCCCGGACAGCCACGCATCGGCTACGCGCGCATCACCCAGTTCAACGAACCCACGGCCGCAGAACTCGGCGCCGCACTGGATAAACTGGAGGCAAAGGGGATGGATGCCTTCATTCTCGACCTGCGCCACAATCCCGGCGGTCTCCTCGGCAGCGCCGTCGATGTTTGCGGACAATTCCTGCCACCCAACACGCTCGTTGTTTACACGGAAGGCCGAACGCCCTCGCGGGAATACCGCACCTCCGCGACTGCCAGCCCGAACCGCAAATATCCCGTCGTCGTCCTCACGAACTACGCGAGCGCCAGCGGCTCGGAGATCGTCGCCGGCGCACTCAAGGACCTCGACCGCGCTCTCCTCGTCGGCGAAACCACTTTCGGCAAAGGCTCGGTTCAAAGCGTCGTCTCGCTCCCTGACGGCTCCGCAGCCCGCCTCACAACGGCGAAATATTTCACCCCCGGCCGCAAACTCATCCACGAGCACGGCGTGAGTCCTCACATCCGCGCCACACTCACCCACGACGAGGAGACTGACCTCCTCCGATCGCGCCGCAAGCGCGAGGATCCCGCCACCGCCGAAGCCGCGATCTGGGATCCCCAGCTCGAACGCGCCGTGGATGCCATGCAAGGCTCCCTGCAACACGCCAAGAACCAAAAAAAATAAATGCCCACGCTGCTCGCGATCGAGACTTCCTGTGATGAAACTGCCGCCGCCGTGCTGCAAGGCTTCGGCGAGGTGCTCGCGCATGAGATTTTCAGCCAGGCGGAAATCCACTCCGAGTTCGGCGGGGTCGTTCCCGAGGTGGCGTCCAGAAACCATCTCGTCTCCGCGCCGACGATCATCGATCTCGCCCTGCAAAAAGCAGGCGTGCAAATCCGCGATCTCGACGCCATCGCAGCCACCACTGGGCCGGGCCTCGCCTCCGCCCTACTCGTCGGCGCCGCAACCGCGAAGGGCCTCTGCATCGGAGCGGGAAAACCGTTCCTTGCCATCAACCACATCGAAGGCCATCTGCTCTCGCCGTTTTTTGGCTATGAAAAAATCCCGCCACACACGGCGATGGTCGTCAGCGGTGGACACACGCTGCTGCTCGATGTGGAGAGCTTCGGACGCTATCAACTGCTCGGCCGCACGCTCGACGACGCCGCCGGCGAGGCGTTTGACAAGGTCGCGAAACTCCTCGGTCTCGGCTACCCCGGCGGTATCGAGATCGACCGCCTCTCCCACAGCGGCAATCCCGCGCGTTTTGATTTTCCACGCGGCATGATCGACTCGGGCGATCTCGATTTCAGCTTTAGCGGACTCAAGACCGCCGTCCGCATCTTCCTCGAAAAAAACGGCTCTCCCGCAGTAGCCGATCTCCCAGACATCTGCGCATCGTTCCAAGCCGCCGTCACAGATGTCCTCCTCTCGAAGCTCTTCAAAGCGGCCCGCCAAAACAACCGCCGCAGGCTCAGTCTCAGCGGCGGCGTGAGCGCAAACTCGTCCCTCCGCTCCCGTGCGATCCAGCGTGCTGCGGACGAGGGGCTCGAAATCCATTTCCCGCCATCTGGCTTGCTCACCGATAATGCGCTGATGATCGCCTTCGCCGCCGCGCACCATCTGGCAGCCGGACACAGCGACCCGATCGATACGGAAATCACGCCGAACTTCAACCCCGGCACCTTGTGAAGATTCCCGCGACCTTTTCCGATGAAAAAGGCAACGCCACAAGCGATCGCGGCGTAATCAGATTCGGCTACACAGCAATTCCGAAATTTTTCATGTTCAGAGGACGATTTTTAATTTTTAGTATCAACGCAGTTTTGAAACCTCATTTTTGAAAATGTCAGCAACTACCATCGACGCCCCCGTCCAAGAGACAAACTCCCACGCGCATTCCGATCATCACGAGGTCGGCTTTTTCCATAAATACATCTGGACCTACGATCACAAGATGATCGGGCTCCAATACCTCTGGACCGCCCTCGCCTTCCTCTTCCTCGGCGGCGCCCTCGCTCTTGGCGTCCGCTGGCAACTCGGCTTCCCCGGTGCAGAGTTCCCGCTCATTGGCCGACTCCTGCCGGCGACCGTGGCTGTGGATGGCTCCATCATTCCCGGCGGCTACAACATGCTTGTCACAATGCATGCGACCGTCATGGTTTTCTTCGTCGTCATGCCGCTCCTCATCGGAGCCTTCGGAAACTACCTCATCCCGCTCCAAATCGGTGCTGGTGATATGGCATTCCCTCTATTGAACGAGTTGAGCTACTGGCTCTATGTCCTCTCCGGCGTTCTTCTCCTTGCCGCGTTCTTCGTGCCGGGTGGTGCCCCGGGAACAGGCTGGACTGCTTACGCACCGCTCAGTTCCGTGGCCGCCTACAACGGCACACCGATGGGACAGAGTCTCTGGGGCGCAGCGCTTTTCGTGAACGGCCTTTCTTCCATCGCCGGTGCGACAAACTACATTACGACAGTCGTGAATATGCGCGCACCTGGCATGACCATGTTCCGCATGCCATTGCCAGTTTGGTCTCTTTTCATCACAGCGATCCTCCTCTTGTTGGCGGTCCCTGTGCTCTCCGCTGCAGCAGCCATGCTCTTCGCGGATCTCAACTTGGGCACGAGCTTCTTCTCGCCACAAGGCGGTGGCCAACCCCTCCTCTGGCAGCACCTCTTCTGGTTCTTCGGCCACCCCGAAGTTTACATCATGATCCTGCCCGCGATGGGTCTCACCTCGGAAATCCTCGCGGTCTTCTCCCGCAAACCAATCTTCGGTTACAAAGCAATGGTCTATGCCATGATCGCCATCGGATTCCTCGGATTCATCGTCTGGGGCCACCACATGTTTGTCAGCGGCATGAATCTCACTCTCAGCGCCGCCTTCTCGGTTTCGACGATGGTTATCGCTGTGCCTTCGGCCATCAAAACCTTCAACTGGATGGGCACCATCTGGCGCGGCTCGATCGAGTTCACTACAGCGATGTGTTTCGCCCTCGCTTTCGTGTCGATGTTCGTCATCGGCGGCCTCAGCGGCATCTTCATGGCCTCTACGCCGGTGGATCTCTTCGTGCACCACACCTATTTCATCGTCGCGCACTTCCACTATGTGCTCTTCGGCGGAAGTATCTTCGCGGTCTTCGGAGCCATTTACTTCTATTTCCCGAAAATGTTCGGCCGCATGCTCAATGAGACACTCGGCAAGTGGCATTTCTTCCTGACCTTGGTGTTCTTCAATCTGACCTTCTTTCCGATGCACAACCTGGGCCTTGGAGGCATGATGCGCCGTATCGCAGATCCCACGGTCTATGAGCACCTGCGCCAACTCCAACCGCTCAACCAACTCTGCACAATCGGCGCGATCGGACTCGGCTTCACCACATTCCTCTTCCTCTGGAATGTCGTGATCAGCCTGCGCAATGGTAAAAAAGCTCCGAACAATCCTTGGAATGCCAACACCCTTGAGTGGACAGTTCCATCGCCTCCCGGGCATGGCAACTTCGATAAAACTCCCGTCGTTTACCACGGTGCCTACGAATACAGTGTTCCAGGCATGGACAAGGATTACCTCCCCCAAACCGAGCGCGCGCCTGAAAACGCCCGCCTGGAATCCCACTAACCGGCCTGTTTATGGATGGATCAAACACATCCTTAAGCTTCCGTCGCGTGGCAGTCCACATTTGGGCCGTCCTCACCTTGGTTTCGACCTTTATCCTGCTCTGCAGCGGGGGGATTGTTACATCCAAGGGAGCTGGAATGACAGTTCCCGATTGGCCAACTACCTACGGCTACAATATGTTCCTCTTCCCCATCTCCGGGTGGGTTGGAGGCATTTTCTATGAGCACGGGCATCGCCTCATCGCATCGTGGGTGGGATTAATGACCATGATCCTTGCCGCTGCGCTACTCTCTGTGGAACCGCGTCGCTGGGTGAAAAATCTCGGCATCATCGCCTTCCTCGCCGTCTGCATCCAAGGCCTGCTCGGGGGACTCCGCGTCACCCTCTTCAAAGACGAGATCGGCATCTTCCACGCCATGTTGGCGCAGTCGTTCTTTTGCCTTTTGGGCGTCCTCACAATCGCAACCAGTCCGCGTTTTGCGCGTGGCAACTGGGACTTTTTCCTGCCGGACACCTCATTGAAGAAACTGGCCGTGGCCTCTACCGCGCTCATTTTCCTGCAACTCGGCCTCGGAGCCACGATGCGCCATGAGCATGCCGGACTTTCAATCCCCGACTTTCCGCTCGCCTACGGAAACATCCTGCCTGACACCTCTGCCGCAGCGATTGCTTCGATCAACGAAGCCCGCGTGGCTGATGACAGAGTTCCCACCAACGCTCTGCACATCTGGATTCAAATGGCGCACCGGGCGGTTGCCGTCATCATTCTTCTCGCCGTCACCGCCGTGGCGTGGCGGGCGTTTGCAAATCCGATTGCCCGCTCGGCCCGCCTGTGGGCCACAATCTGGTTGGTCATGATCATTGCACAGGTCGTGCTGGGAGCCTGGACGATCTGGTCTGACAAAGCAGCGGATGTCGCCACTGCCCACATGGCGCTCGGCGCCTTCTCACTCATCGTCGGCGTTGTGTTTTCCTTCCGTCTCTGGCGCGGCACCGAGGCCGCCCGTTTTATTGTTCCCGACCGCCCCCCTGTTTCTGAATTCGCGCGCATCGCATGAAGAGCGCTGCCGCCCTTCCAGAAGAACGAAAAAACGCCCTGCTCGACGATGTGCTTGAGTTGGTGAAGGCCCGCCTTTCCTTTCTCGTCCTCATCACAACGCTCGTCGGCTTCCTCCTAGGCTGGCGCGGGCCGTTCGACTGGGTTCTCCTCACAGCCACGCTTCTCGGCACCGCGCTCTGCGCGGGTGGAGCTGCTGCTCTGAACCAATGGTGGGAACGAGACATCGACAGCCGCATGAAGCGCACACGCGGACGCCCGCTTCCCGCTCGCCGCATGCAACCGCAGGACGCCCTCCTCTTCGGCATTTTCTTTTCCCTGAGCGGTATCGCCATCCTCGCACTCTTCACAAACCATCGCGCCGCCTTTCTCGCATTCGCCACTATCGCGATCTACATCTTCGTTTACACCCCGATGAAGCGTATCAGCTCGCTGAACACGCTCGTCGGCGCGATCCCCGGAGCCCTCCCGCCGCTCATCGGCTGGGTCGCCGCGCGTGGGAACTACAATATCGAAGGCTGCCTCCTCTTCGCCACACTCTGGTTTTGGCAGATGCCCCACTTCCTGGCCATCGCCTGGATGTATAAGGACGACTACGCCGATGGCGGGTTCGTGATGCTCACCGCAAACGACCCCGAAGGCCGTATGACCTCCCGACAGGCTCTTCTTTACACACTCTTTCTTGTGCCAGTGACTTTGCTGCCTTCGATGCTCGGCTTCAATTCGACGGTTTACTTCCTCGGCGCTCTGGCACTCGGACTGGCCTTCACCGCCTTCGCTGTGCGCTTCATCACCCAGCGGACCCGCAGTGCGGCGCGGAATCTTTTCTTCGCCTCCATCATCTACCTGCCTCTCCTCTTGGGCCTCCTCGTTGCAACAAAGAGATGAAAAAACCAACCTCTCGCAACGCGATCGTCATGGCCCTCCTTTGGCTTTTTGCTATTTCCCTCTGCGCACTCGTTCTGATACTCATGAACCTTCGCGGTCCAATGATCAGTCCGTGATCCCTTTTTAAAAACCAAAAAACCATGTCCACAGCAGCCCTTACACACGATTCCCACGAGCATCACGGCGCACCGCCAGCCACAGCCAAATTCGGCATGATCATGTTCCTGATATCCGAGGGCATGCTCTTCGCCGGACTTCTCGGCGGTTACTTCGTCCTCCGCTGGGCTGAGAACGGTTTCCCCTGGCAGGCAAACCACGCCTGGCCGCCGAGCAAGGACATCGCCCACCTCCCGGTTTTCCTCACCACAATCAATACCGTTTTCCTGATCGCGAGCAGTTGCACATTCCACATGGCGGAGGTTGCGGTTCAGAAGGCGAAATCCGGCCTTGGCTGGCTTTTTGTGACGATCGCGCTTGGTTCCATCTTCGTCGGCGTGCAGTGCTACGAATGGTGGCACCTCCACCATGAAGGCCTTTGGTTCAACACCGGCGGCGTTTATGGATCGAGCTTTTTTGTGATCACCGGATTCCACGGTCTCCATGTCGTCATCGGCGTCCTCCTCATCGTCTGGTGCTTCCTCCGCCAACTCTTCACCCGCTGCTTCACCCCGTCCCACCATATCGCCCTGAACAATGTCGCCCTCTACTGGCACTTTGTGGATGTCGTGTGGTTGTTCGTTCTGGCGCTGCTTTACTATGTCTGATGATTCCGCGCGGCCCGGCATACCGCGCATCGGCTGGGTCGTGGCATTTCTCGCAGCGGCAGGCCTCATTGGTCTCGCCTATGTGAGCCTCAAATCCACACGCCCGCCCGCACTCCCGTCGAACCTTGAGAAAATCTGTCAAGTTCCGGCGTTCCAACTCACCGACCAAACCGGAAAATCCATCACCCTCGAGGATCTCAAGGGAAAAATCTGGGCCGCAAATTTCATCTTCACCCGCTGCAAAGGCCCCTGCCCGATCACCGTGCTCCGGATGCAGGACCTCAATACCAAGCTCAAAAAAGTGCGCGGCAATGTGGAACTCGTCACCTTCACCGTCGATCCAGAATACGACACGCCTGAAATCCTCAAAGCCTTCAGCGAGCCTCTGGGCGCGGACCCCGCCTCCTGGAAATTCCTAACCGGCACCCCCGACGCCATCCAAAAAATCGTTGTCACGGGACTCCTGCAACCCCTCGCCAAGGAACCCGATGGCACGCCCGCCCACTCCAGTCGCATCGTGCTTGTCGATGGCAAAGGCTGGCTGCGCGGATACCACGACGGCCTCGATCCCGAAGCCGTTCAAAAGCTCATGGTGGACATCGGCGAACTCCTGCGCGAAAAACCTTCGACCACGCAAACCCGCAACGAGTGAACTCAGCCTGCCGAAACAAAAATATCTCCAAACTTCCCTGACCGCCGGTTCGTAGAAACTCCAAACGCTTCTTAAAAATGAAACACCTCACCTCTCTGATCGTTTTCTTTTTTCTCACCCGCCTCCCCGAAGCCGCCGCGTGTGTTGGTTGCCGGCAACCCGGTGCTGGCGGCCCCGATGAACCCCAAACCGTCACCGCAGGCATCGCCCTCTCTTGGGGAGTCGTCGGCATGCTTGCCATCGTCGGCCTTATCGTCGCTGGACTCACCTATTACATCGCCGATACTTGCCGTAAGCTCGACCGTAGCAACAAGGTCCCATGAGCGTTTCTGACCTGCCGGCGCTCAATGCCGGCCTCAATACCATTTCCACCCTCCTCCTCGCCGCCGGGTTCCTCTTCATCAAAACCGAGCGCAAAATCGCCCACCGGAACTGCATGGTCGGCGCTTTCTGCGTCTCCTGCGTCTTCCTCATCACCTATGTGCTGCACAAGATTCTGGTCCAAGGTGTCCACACCCCCTTCGGCGGCGAAGGCTTCTTGAAGCCCCTCTACTACGGAATGCTCATCTCCCACATCATTTTGGCCATTGTCATCGTCCCCCTCATTTTGGTGACCATGACGCACGCCATCAAAGGCCGCTTCGAAAAACACCGCGCCTGGGCCCGATGGACATTCCCCCTCTGGTTCTATGTCTCCGTCACCGGCGTCCTCATCTACTTCATGCTCTACCAGTGGTTCCCCAAAGTCGCTTGATGCCGCTACAGAACGCCCCAATTTTCTATAGAAATCAAATCCGACACCAGACCTCACAAAATCTCATTCCAGAAATTCTGTAAATTCTGTCTAAAAAACCACCCACTTTGAGCACCGAATCCACCACCGCCACTCCCCGCCGCCCGATGGGCCTCGAACACCCAGCCGTCCTCGACGCCTTCGCCCACGACAAACGCCGCGACACTCTCGTGCTTGCGATGTATGAGACGCGCCCCTGGACCGGCGACGAAGCGCACATCCTCCAGCTTCAGGAAAAACTCAACGCCTACGCCTCCTTCATCCTCGACGGCGAAATGGCCGAGGCATTCCCCCAATTCGTCGGCAAGCCGGTCGAAGTCCAACTCCGCACCCGCCACCAACCCGACCCCCTCACGCTCGGCTTCCTCAACCAAGCCAAAGACCAGCTCTCCCTCCAACAAATCACCATCGAAACCATCCGCATCGACTCCACCGAGGAATTCGAACCCGCCCCCGCCGCTTCCAGCCACGCCTGCGGTTGTGGCCACGGAGGCTGCGGATCCTGATCGCCCGACCTCCAGCCACATTCATAAACTTCACCAAATCAATTGGTCTTGATATTATCAGGCTACACAAATAAACAAAAAGCTAAGTGTCCACTTTTTTCGTGACTTAACTGATAAGCAAGAAATTTGTGTGACCAAACAACGTTGGCTTAACTAAACACGATGCTCAAAGGCGCAACCCACATTTTAGCAACGATGGCCGGTATTGTAATCGGCTGGATCGCGTTCCATGATCGGCCAGTTGCCACCGCAACCCACTTGGCCATTCCAGTAGCGGGACAATCTAAAACGCTTGAACCGCCGAAGATGGCGATCTCTTCACCCGAACGACCCATTAACCGTGAACTTCAGACACGGCTTGACTCCACCCTCACCGAACTCTCTGAGACGCGCCAGTCATTACAGCTCGCAGAAGTCCGCGCTGCCGCAGCCGAGTCACTTGCTTACAGCTTTCTTGAGTGTATTGCGTCTGCCAGTCGCGATCCCACAAACCCACTGAAAGGTTTGCTAGAGTCCGATGCAGTTAGACTCGGAGAACTTACTAGTCGTATCAATATCTTTCGAGAGAAGTATGCATCGGGACCTCCAGCGCAAGGAACACCAGAGGGTGATGCTTACGCTGCAGAACAGAAGAGTCTAACAGCGGATATTGCTGCCAATGTAGCAAACCCTGAACTGCGAGACATTTTTGAGAGCAGGGACAGTGCGGCTATTGCTCGCACGAAACTACTGATGCTGGACGGACAGCTTTCTTTGCAGACGTCACAGAGTGCACAGATTTACAACATACTAATGGCTTCTTACACTGAGGCGTTTAATCACTCATTGGATTTGGCAGCAACGCACCAACCGAACGATACCACTTGGCTGGAACAGCGGTCGTCCATCGCCGTCAAAACTGCCAATACCGTTCGGAGTGTGCTCACTCCCGACCAACAACGCATATTTGATAAGTCATCTCCGACCGAGCTTATGTGGTCTATTTTGCCAGACTTACTCCAAAAACCATGAAGCCAACAATACGATCCACCGAACACCTACCCGCGTCACGCTCCGTGCTTGGTCGCTACGCTCCCGGCACGGATCGCGCCACGGGCAGGTGCCAGTGATCGCGGACGTTCGCCTAACCAACATAGCCAATCCGTATGCCCGTAACCTCCATGATCGATCTGGCTAGCGCGACCCATAAGGCCAACTCACATCACGTTTATGCAAAACTTCGGATTGATACGCCGATCTGTCGAATTAAGCTGCCCAGAAGTCAAGCGGGCTGGCTAGTTACGCGATATGAGGATGTCTCACGCCTCTTAAAGAATGACCGGCTGGTCAAGGATGCAGCCAACGCCCTCACCCCAGAAAAGCTAGCCAAAGAGCCCAAGATCCCCGGCTTTCTAGCGCCGTTGACACGCAACATGCTCGGGATGGATGACCCGGATCATGCTCGCCTCAAGAGGCTGGTGCAGGCTGGCTTCACGCCTCTACGCGTCGAACAATTGGTTGAGCGAACCGAGGAGACTGCGGAACGCCTTATCCACAACCTCAAGGGCAAGCAAACGTTCGATCTAGTCAGGGCTTTTGCCCTTCCGTTGCCAGTGACGGTGATTTCGGAACTTCTTGGCGTGCCAGAGAAAGATCAGGCTCGGTTTGCGCGATGGTCGCAAGTTCTGCTGAGCGCTCCCATCGATTCCTGGCGAATCGTCCTGGCTTTGCCTAGCATGATAGCCTTCGTCCGGTATATCCACCGACTGATCGAGTTCAAGCGACGGGAACCTGCAGACGATCTGGTCTCGGCACTTGTCGCGTTGGAAGCAGACGGCGACAGGTTGAGCGGCGAGGAACTGCAAGCCATGATCGCAATCCTGCTTTCAGCTGGTCACGAAACGACGACCAACCTGATCGCCAATGGCATGCTGGCGCTGCTCCGGCATCCCACGCAGCGTGAAATGCTGATGAGCCAGCCCGGCCTGGCGGCTCAAGCAGTGGAGGAATTACTGCGGTATGACGGCCCGGTAGAAGCGACGACTCCCCGTTATGCTAGCAGTGACATGGAGATTGCGGGCGCCAGCATTTCTCGCGGTGACATCGTTCTGGGTTCCCTTGCGTCAGCAAATCGGGATGAACGGCAGTTCGTCGACCCCGAATGCTTGGATCTAGAACGTTCTCCGAACCGACATCTTACCTTTGGCGAAGGCGGGCACTACTGCGTGGGTGCAGCACTGGCGCGAATGGAAGGTCGTGTCGCTTTCAATGCCTTGCTGCGTCAATTACCGAACATGAAGCTCGCCATGCCTGAAGAGGAGCTGAAGTGGCGACCTAGCCCAGTGCTCCGCGGCTTGGAGAAACTGATACTTAAAGGGGGCAGGAATTAATTATTGACATGATTTTGTTTTCATGACACTATTTCTTTATTTTTTAAGCTATTTACTAAACTATTTGATGTTTTAGAATGCAACTATGTCGATAATTAATTCCTGACCCATTTTCCCTTTTTAACGTTAGCCTAAAAATAATCCGCCTGATTCAGACCCTACCGCAATTTCAGTATGAGCGAACAATCCAATTCTGAGCGACCTCCATCCGTAGTGACTGGCGTGACATGGTATTTGCCGGATGAGTGGAGCATCATTCCAGATCATGTGGTAGATCCCGAGACATTTGACTACCCCTATCAAGAATGGTTGAATAACGCAGAGAAAACCGTAGAGCGGCTTCAAGATGCAAAAACTCGCGTTTATCGCATTCCTTTTCGCATTGATGATTTCCTTGTTTGGTGTCGCCAGAAGAACAAACAACCCAATTCAGAAGCAAGGTCAGAATATACCCACGCTGAAACTAAAAGAATACATGGCTAATGAGCCAGTGGACCTACTCCCTATGCCTTCGGCACTTCTGGCATTTCGCCTGCGGAGCAGGCTCGGATGCCAGAAACAAGTAGGGATAGGTCATCGGGGACATTGGAAAAGCAAATGAAGACCTCCGATAGCAAGATTGTCGCAGATGGGATGGGCCGAACTCGTGATTCTGTTAAAGGGGTCAGGAATTAATTATTGACATGATTTTGTTTTCATGACACTATTTCTTTATTTTTTAAGCTATTTACTAAACTATTTGATGTTTTAGAATGCAACTATGTCGATAATTAATTCCTGACCCATTTTCCCTTTTTAACGTTAGCCTAAAAATAATCCGCCTGATTCAGACCCTACCGCAATTTCAGTATGAGCGAACAATCCAATTCTGAGCGACCTCCATCCGTAGTGACTGGCGTGACATGGTATTTGCCGGATGAGTGGAGCATCATTCCAGATCATGTGGTAGATCCCGAGACATTTGACTACCCCTATCAAGAATGGTTGAATAACGCAGAGAAAACCGTAGAGCGGCTTCAAGATGCAAAAACTCGCGTTTATCGCATTCCTTTTCGCATTGATGATTTCCTTGTTTGGTGTCACCAGAAGAACAAACAACCCAATTCAGAAGCAAGGTCAGAATATACCCACGCTGAAACTAAAAGAATACATGGCTAATGAGCCAGTGGACCTAATCCCTATGCCTTCAGCACTTATGGCATTTCGCCTGCGGAGCAGGCTCGGATGCCAGAAACAAGTAGGGATAGGTCACTGGGGACATTGGAAAAGCAAATGAAGACCTCCGATAGCAAGATTGTCGCAGATGGGATGGGCCGAACTCGTGATTCTGAAGGATTTCGCATCAGAGAAGAAAAAATCAAAAGTCAATTGATTCAGTCCAGACAAGGAGAGATATCATCTGCTGGATGGCTCCGCCGAAGACTTATCCTATTGAGGATTCATATCCTTGCTTCAAAAATGGCTCAGAAAGAAAAATGCCCATCTGAGGCGCTTTACCTGAGGACGAAATGAAACAAAAATCCCAACGAGCCATCCTATCTAATCTTTGTTCCTGAGGCGCTTCTGGCATTTCGCCTGCGGAGCAGGCTCGGATGCCAGAAGCAAGCGGGATAGGTGACTGGGGACATTCGCCAAAAAATTTCGCCTCTTGACATGTGTTGCGCCTGTGATACGATTCTAACATGTCACAATCCGCAGTTGTCCATGCAAGAATCGACCGAGCGACAAAGGCCGCAACTGAGAAGGTGCTTGATGCCTTAGGGATGACACCGACCGAGGCGATCAGGCTTTTTTATCGTCAGATCGCTATCAGGAAGTCCTTCCCACTGGAGTTGCACGTCCCCAACAAGCTCACCGTCTCGGTGCTCACCAAGAGCGACAAGAATCAGGACATCGAGCGCTTTGATTCAGCCGCAGAGCTTTATGCCTCATGGGACGAATGAATCTCGCTCAAACAAAGCAATTTAAGAAGGATGTCAAACGCATGCAGAAGCGAGGCAAAGACCTCGATAAAATAAAAACTGTCATCGACCTTCTTCTTGCAGAGGAACCGTTGCCTCCAAAGAACCGCGATCACCAACTCGGGGGGGATTGGATCGGGCGACGCGGGGGTGTAAAGTTTCTTCTGTAATTAGGCTCTTCACGATCTGAGTGCCCTTTCCGGGGCCGACGGAGTGAAGGCGAGCGTAGCGAGCCGAGCGCAGTCGGCCCCGGAAAGGGCTTGCGCGAAG
>JBIJAV010000003.1:0-139908 GCA_044345595.1 Terrimicrobiaceae bacterium | reverse complement strand
ACCTCCGCTCTCCTCTGCGAAATCAACGAGGAGTGGCTCACCGGGAAATCCTACCTCAACATGAACCCTGCTGACCTACCCCAAAATTAACCGCTAACTTTTACAGAATAAAAATTGCGCCGCCTTTTGGCTACCGAATTGTGGCTAGGGTTGAGATGCTTCAGGAGCATCCGCGCATGGGGCGAGTCGTTCCGGAATTCAATAAGCAGGATTTGCGCGAGGTAATCGTCTCCCCCTATCGAATTATATACCGTCTCAATGATGAGTCCAAGTTGATCGAGGTCATTCGTATATGGCATGCCGCCCGAGACACTCCAGAAGTAGAATAAAGCCTAAGGCCAGTCGACCTCAGCCCTGCGCGCTCACATTCGGCTGAGAAATCTTCTGGAAACAACTATTTCCTCTAAAGCCTTCTTTCCTTAGTCTGACCACATGGAAAGACATGTCGCAACATCCGAGATCACCGTGCGCCGTGCATTGGAGCGTGGTTTGGCCGACCACGGATGGCTTCGCAGTCGTCACACATTCAGTTTCGCGGATTACTACGATCCTTCACACATGGGCTTCCGAAGCCTGAGGGTGATCAATGACGACGTCGTCGCAGCGGGGCGAGGTTTCCCCGAGCATCCTCACCGGGACATGGAGATTTTCAGCTATGTTTTGGAAGGTGCGCTGGCACATCGCGACAGCCTTGGCAATGAACGCATCCTTACTCCTGGGCAGATCCAGCTCATGAGTGCCGGAACAGGCGTGCGGCATAGCGAGTTCAATCCATCCGCCAGCGAGCCCACACACTTTTTGCAAATCTGGATTCAACCCTGCGAGCATGGTCTCAAGCCCTCCTACACCGAGTGGCATCCCTCGCCCCAAAATGCCGATGATCCCAGGGTTTTGGTCATTTCCCCCGATGGCCGTGATGGCTCAGCAGGCATTCAGCAGGATGCCGAAATTTACCGCATCCTCCTCGAACCAGGGCAGTCGATTCAACACGAAGTCCGTGAGGGGCGCGGCATATGGCTTCAGATTGCCGAGGGTTCACTTGTAGTGAACGGCATCATACTTGCCACAGGGGATGCCGTAGCCACGGAAGTTTCTGGCACCTTGACCCTGACTGCCAACTCGAGGACCAATGCCCTTCTTTTTGATCTCCACTAAACACTAACTAAATCCATGAAACACATCTACAACTTCACAGCCTGCCTTTTGGGCTTCGTTTTTATCGTATTCGGGATGAATTTCTTTCTGAAGTTCATTGCCATACCACAGCCGCCCGAGGGCTCGCCGGCCGCTATGTTTATGGGTGGAATGTTCCTCAGTGGCTTCCTGGCATTTGTCAAAGTTCTGGAAATCCTCGGTGGACTTCTCGTGGCGATTCCCAGAACGCGTCACCTCGGATTGCTGATTTTAGGCCCGATTATTGTGAATATCGCCGCCTTCAATTTCTTTTTCTTTGGTCCCGCAGCATTGCTTCAACCGCCCGTCCTTCTTGTATCGGTGTTGGGCCTGATCCAAGTCGTGGCCGCACGCCGCCACTTCCTGCATTTTATCACCAGCAAAAACTAATCCGATGTCAAACACCGCACTCTTCCAACCCCTTCAACTCGGCGCTTTCGAAGTCCCCAACCGCATCTTCATGGCGCCACTCACGCGTTGCCGTGCCGAAGCTGGCCATGTGCCTTCTGAGCTCATGGCGGAATACTATGCCCAGAGGGCTTCTGCGGGCCTGATCATTGCCGAGGCCACGATGGTGATGGAGGGAAATTCGGCCTTTTATGCCGAGCCAGGAATTTACTCCGAAGCCCAGATTGCCGGTTGGCGTAAAGTGACTAATGCCGTCCACGCCAAGGGCGGAAAAATCTTTCTCCAGCTCTGGCACGGCGGTCGGGCTTGTCCTTCGTTCTTCAATGGAGGCGCGCAGCCAGTGGCTCCGAGTGCACTGGCGATCACGAACGACGAAGTGCACACGCCGGATGGAAAAAAGCCCTACGACATTCCGCGCGAACTCCGCGATGATGAGATACCCGCAATAGTTGCCGGTTTTAAAAAGGCCGCTGAAAATGCCAAGCTCGCCGGTTTTGATGGTGTTGAAATTCATGCCGCCAATGGCTACCTGATCGACGAGTTTCTGCGCGACGGCGCTAACAAACGCACCGGGCCTTACGGCGGCCCTATCGAAAACCGCGCCCGGTTTTTGCTGGAGATCCTTGAAGCCGTTTCGTTCGTCTGGGATTTCAATCGTGTGGGCGTTCGTATCTCTCCGCTGAACAGTTTCAATAGCATGTCCGACAGCGATCCTGTTGCCTTGTCAACATGGTTGGCCAAGCGTCTTGATGGTTTTCATTTGGCCTACCTCCATGTCATGCGTGCCGACCTGCTCGGTGAGCAGCAGGCCGATGTGCTCACGCCCGTTCGCGAAAACTTCTCCGGCGTGCTTGTCTCGAACATGGGCTACACTGCGGAGGATGCCTCCGAGGCCATTTCCTCGCGAAAAATCGATGCCGTGGCCTTTGGAAGAAGTTATCTGGCAAATCCCGACCTTCCCGAGCGTATTCGCGTTTGCGCTGAACTGAACGAGCCCGACGCCGCGACATTTTACTCGCCTGGCGCCGCTGGCTACACCGACTACAAAACGCTCAAGGAATCCCAGTAGCTCCTTAGGGCAGCGAATTCAGGAGGTCCGCAGGCACGAGTCGGATCTCCGGCGTCCCATCGACTAGAACGGGCAGCCTTCCATCAGGAAGCGGTGTGCCAACCTTGAAGCCCGCGACGATATGCTCGCCTGCTGTGGCTTCCGGTGTGTTTTCGGACAATACCGAGAGGAATCTGATGCTTAATTGAGGTTTCTCAAGGCCTGTCCTCTGAAGCTCTGTGGGTGTTGCTGGAAGGCGCTCGGTTACTTTGGCGAGGGCGAGAGTCTTTGTAATGTTTTGGACATTTTCAGATTCTTCGGACCATCCATCGCGCGTGCGGGTGATGTCTCGCTGTGCACCATTGCGATCGACGCGGATGACATCGACCAAGTCCAAATTGATGCGGAGAAGTGCGGTGTCGCGTAAGGTTTCGAGATCTGGAGAAAAAAGCGTGGCGGCTTCTGGATTTGTCGTGCCGCTCATTTTTCGGCTTTCCAAGTGCACAGTAGCAGAGGCCTCGGCGGTGGAAGGGACAATTTGGATTGTATAGGGGGTCTCCCCGGAGTTGGTGAAAAATTGTGCCTCTGCAGATGAGTCGAAGCGGGAGTCTCCCGACGACGCGGGCTTGTTTTCCAGTTGGAAGCTCTCAAGCCTTAAAGCGTGAATTTTGGTGAGGAGATCATCCACTGCGGTCGCATCGGCTGGCGCGCTCAATGGGCGGAGGATTTTCCATCCATCGCCATCACGCTGCAGTTCCAGTGTGGAGTTCCCCCGGCGAAACACAATGCGTTCGATCTGCGCGGGATCGAGCGGAAGGATGCGGCGGTCGCGGTAGTTTTCGATCGGCAAAGTGAGGAGGCGAACGATGTCCTTCGGGATCAGGTAAACAGTCTTGGAATTTTCAAAGGAGACATACTGCCGCGTGCCGTCCGGACTGGTTTTTCCGATGAGCAATGAAGGTGGCTTGTCTCCTTTGAAGTCGATTTGCAGGCTGCTTTTGAGCACACCGTAGCCGGAGAGGTTTTTGTCATCGCGGATTTCCGAGGCATCTATTCTGTCGAGGACTGGTGTTTCCAGCGCCGTTTGGATGAGCGCAGCGACGGCTTCGGGGGATGCAGAATCTTCCAAACCTTTCGTGAGATGCCATCCATCGTCCGAGCGTTGGATGCGGAAGGATTGGTCCCCGTTTTTGATACTGATGCCGGTGATGTCATCCGGATCGAAATCAAACAACGCGGTGCCAGGTTGAATGACGCGTTCGGTGGAAAAGCGCCAGCGGTGTGTTGTGCCCACAAAGACCGCAAGGCCAGTGGCTGCCAGCACGAGAAGGATGGTGGCGATGCGGTTCATGCGCGGCGTCTCAACCAGACGAGTAGACCAAGAATCGCAGCCAATAGAGGTATGCCGACAACGACCAGCAGGGCGAGGCGCGACATTTGAATGTCGGTGAGCTGAAGTGAAAAACGGGTCGCATTTTTGGGGGTGATACCGCTCAAGCTGCCCCGGTCGATGAGCGAGTTCACGCAGCCAACGAGGAGGTCGAGGCCTGAACGGCTGAGGCCGGCGTTGAAGGCGAATTGCGATGAGCCTATGACGATGAGGCGCGAGCTTTGAATGCCGACGAGGTCGTTTTCCACTGCGTCACGGTCCGCAGAGGCGCCAATGATGAGTGGTTGACCATTATCAACGCCGTCCTGGTAGGCCACTCCGCCGGGTTGATTCGGAAGGTAGGCAGTCTCGCCCCAGAACTCCTCGGCGGCCTCCACAAGGGGCCGGATGCGGATTTTTTCCTTCTGGGCGAGAGCCTGGTCGAAGGCGAGGGATTGGGTGGCTCCGGGGAACAGTATATTCATTCCTTCAAGGCGGCGGGTTACTTCGGCATTTGGCAAAACATGGGCCGTCACATCGCGAAGGATTCCGGTGGCCATGGGAAGTTGGATCAATCTCAGCACACGGTCGTCGCGCGGGGTTATGCCTGAGTTCGCCAGGAGTGAATGCAGGCGTGGAGTGGAGCTGTTCGGGTCCAGAAGGACGAGCATTTTTCCACCATTCCGCTGCCAAGCGCTGATGACCGCCATTTCCCGCTCATCGAGGTCCGATTTCGGTGCCACGACAACCAGCGCGGAGGCATCGGAGGGGATGGTGTCGGTGGATGACAGGGAGAGGGATTTGACGACGGCGTTCTGTTGGCTGATGGCCTCGGAGAGGTTTGAGAGGTCAGTCGCGGGGTTCGGCTCTCCATGGCCAGTCAGAAAATAAACAACCTCGGACTCAGGCTTCAGCAATGCCACAAGAGCGCTTGTGAGCACTTGCTCGCCCCTGAAGGCGAGAAGGACTGGTTGCCCGCCTTGGGCGAGGGGAGTGAGGTCGAAGTCGCCCATCTCTGCGATATTCATGAGGCGGTGGCGGCCCTCGTAGTCGAGAATGATCAGGTTGTCCAAGCTCGTGAGTTTGTATTTCGCCTGCAAATCCTGGATGCGGGAAAGATTCCGCGTGGGGTCCACATACTCCACACGCAGGCCGGTTCGTTTGTTGAAGAGCACCTCGTTCATGAGGCTCCGGAGATCTCCGAAAATTTGGCTCACTGGCGAAAGAAAGGTGGGCGAGGAAACGATGATGATCTCCAGCGGTTTTTTGAATTCCTTTAGGACCGCACGGGTCTGGCCAGCGAGAGAGAACTTTTGCGACCGCGAAAAGTCGCGCCGCTCGTAGTGCAAAAAGCCGAGGTAGTTGACCAGTGCGTAAATGACCAGCACCGCCAGAATTTGCAGGCCGATGCTGATTTTGATTCCAGTGCGCGGCGGTTTCATGATTTCCAGCGGCGGTATTGAAAAATGTGGTATGTCGCGAAGAGGACCAAAAGGGTGGAACTGAGGTAAAAGACCACCGGTCGCGTATCGAAGAGTCCCTGCGAAAAATCCATCATGTGTTCAACAGGCGAAAGGTAGTAGGTCAACTCCCGCAGGAATGTGCCCGTCGAAGGCAGTAGAAAGGAAAGAAGTCCCAGAAAAAAGAACCCCAGAATTGCCGCGAAGGAGATGATCGCTGCGACGATCTGGTTGTCCGTGAGTGCCGAGGCCAGGCAACCGATCGCGGTGAAAAGCAGACCCATCAAAAGAAGCATGGCATAGGCTCCCAAATAGCTTCCAACGGCTTCAGCGGCCTTCACGCCAGTGATCTCCTGAAAGACCAGAAAGTAAATCAAGCTGGGCGCCCAAAGGATGATGTAGAAAAACAAACATCCGGCGTATTTGGCCAACACGACTTGAAAATCGCGCACGGGAGCGGTCATCAGCGTTTCGATGGTTCCCATTTTTGCCTCCTCCGCAAAGACCCTCATGGTGATGAGCGGAAAAACCAACACGAATGGAAACCAGAAATACACGGTGTTGAAAAAGGCCTGAACCATCGTGACGGTGCCCCCGCCCGTGTTCAGCAGTGTGACTCCGGCTTGGAAATTGAACCCTGTCACGATCAGGAAAAAAAACAGCACCACATAGGCCAGAGGCTGGTGAAAGGCACTCGAAACTTCGCGGCCGAATAGAATTAAAAACTTTCTCATGGCATCAGCTTTCCTCTCCTCCTGTGACTTCGGCAAAAACCTGCTCCAGCGAAACCGGTGGGCGACTGATCTCTCGGACCCTCCATTTATTGTCCACCGCCTGCTTGTAAAGAGACTCCCTCGGGTCATGGCCCGGTTGGGGATAAATCATGAAAACAGTCCACTCGCCATCCGCACGGTGCGACACGCTTTGAACGGATTCGAGCCCTCGCAGGGTGGATGCCGCCGCTTGGGCATCTGGGACAATGGCATCGAAAAGAATGTGCCCGGCCTGACCGAGGTGGGCGCGGAGGTTTTGAGGCGTATCGAGCGCCTCGATGCGACCCTTGTTGATGATGATGACCCGCGAGCAGAGCATTTCCACCTCGGGCAAAATATGGGTCGAGAGAAGAATCGTATGGTGGCGCCGCAAGTTGCGGATCAGGTCGCGAACAAGCCGGATTTGATTCGGATCCAATCCAATTGTTGGTTCGTCAAGGATCAGCAGATCGGGTTCATGGCTCATGGCATCCGCCAGACCGACGCGCTGTCTGTAGCCTTTGGACAGGTTCCCGATCAGTTTTTTCTCCACATCTTTCAGCCCGCAAAGCTCCAAAACATCGCCCACGCGTTCCTTGAGGCGCCGACCGGGAACGCCCTTCAGAGCCGCTCGATAGCGAAGGAACTCATGCACGCGCATATCCAGGTAAAGCGGGACATTTTCCGGCATGTAGCCGATATGCTCCCTTGCGCGGAGTGAGTCCGAAAAAACATCAAATCCAGCGACCTCAGCCTTCCCGGAAGTAGGAGGGAGGAAGCCTGAAAGCATGCGCATCGTGGTGCTTTTGCCGGCGCCATTGGGTCCCAGAAATCCCACGATTTCGCCTTTCTGCACCTCAAAATCGATGCCGTCCACAGCGGTAAATCCGCCGAAGCGCTTTGTGAGTTTTTCGACCTTGATCATTCGTTTCGAATCCTAGCCAGACACGCTCGAACGGGGAAGAAAAAGCCTGCGCTCAGATATGCCCGAAAACTTTCGCCGGGTTCACGGAAGTGTTGCGGCGGCTTCGTGGATCGCGGATTGCCAGCGGTTCAAAAAAGTCCACTCCTCGGCAAGGTTGGAAAAGGCCTGCGCATCGGCGAGGTCGAGCGATTTGGTTTTTTGCTCCAGACCCTGGGCGTGCCGAGCGAGTTCCTCATTTAAAGCCGCCAATTTCCGGCGCACATCGGCGGCTTGTTTTTTTGCGACGGCCCGGGCGAGGGGACTGGTTGCCGAGGCTTGGGTGGATGCAACCTGCGCTGCGAGTCTGGCCGCCTCGCCGGTTCTTGAAAACAAGTCCCAGTCGGGTTGTGGTTTTTCATTCGATTGAAATCCCGGGAACCCGAGTTCCAAAAGATGGCGCAGTCTTGTCGCCGGTTTTTCCAGAATGCGGCGCGCCTCGTTCAATCGTGTGGCGCGGTCTCCATCGCCCTGCGATTTGTCAGGGTGGCTCGAAGCCATCATCTGGTGATGTCGGGATTTCACCTCCTCGGAGTCGATCCATGCTGTTCGAGGCAGGCCGAGTTCGGCGAAGTGGTCGCTCACGCCGAAAAACTCTCGCCGCAGGAGCAATGGGCCACGGCATTGGGATTCGTGACCTTGAAGCCGCCTTTCTGCAGGTCATCGCTGAAATCGAGTTCCGACCCGCTCACAAAGAGTGCGCTCTTGGGATCCACGACCACGCGCACCTGATTCGATTCGACCATGATGTCGCGGTTCGCTGGGCCATCCACCAGATCCATCTTGTATTGGAGACCCGAGCATCCGCCGCCAATCACAGCCACGCGGAGCGCCCCTTGGGGACGGCCCTGCTTTTTCAGCAGCGAGCGCAAACGATTGCTTGCGGCATCCAGGACGCGGATGAGCTTTTCGTTACCGACTCTGAATTGGACTGCTTCCATGAGAGTTTAAAATGCACGCCGAGCTTGAATCCGCAAGGGAATCAAAGGGTGTCAAAAACGAAGCCAGGATCGGCCCATTCGCCGGGGAAGCCGTAATCAAACGGAGCCGCTCCCCAGAAGAACGGGTCGTTGAAATACGGATGGCGGTCCCATTTGCTTCCGCCGAGTTGATTGCGCTTCGAGGCCTCGTAGTAGCCGACTGATTGTCCAAGATAGTTCACAAGTGTCGAACCCACACCGGCATTGGATAGTTGTTCGAGTTGGGCTGTGGTGAATTTGTAAGGTGCCTTGGTGCTCTTCAGGTAGGCAACGATGGCTTTGTCGGAAACCCCAGCTTTTGCCAGACTCATGATGTCGTCAAAATCCAGCACACGACCTGCCTGGACCCGTTTCTGAGTCGATGCCGGGACGCCTTGTTTCGCCATCTGTGTGGCTATGCTTGCGGGTGCCAGAGACTGCGGCGAAGTCGCGCAGGAATTCAAAAAAACAGGAAGGGCAACGATCGAAAGAACGACGGGAATCAATTTCATAAACGAGCGCAGCTTGTCACAAGCGTTTCTCGGTTTGCACGGCTTTTATTCGAGTGAAGCGGGACTTTGCGAATCGCCCATGCGCAACAATGGCAAGGCATCACTCCGCTTGGGAGAAGACCACTTCGTCCACAAGAACGGGATCGTTGAAGTTAGCCGTCTCATTCAAGATAGCGACTTTGACGAACTTGGTGCCTGGCCAGAACTTTCCAGGCTGCCGCGGGCCCTCGCTCACGCCGGAAATGCGTCCTTTGAGTTCCTTCCAGCTGGTGCCAACTTGTTGAACGTCAACCCACAGGCAAGCGCCTTGCGATCTGTGCTGGCGCACTTTGGTGCCGGCCACAAAATCGGCGGGCAGGGGCTTGGCGAGTTCCACCTCCCATTGCCCACCCACTTGGCGGATCGATTTGAGTCCTGCACCGCTGAGGTTGCGATTGGGGAGGTCGCTGTAAGCGCCGGAATCATCGACATCGAACGCAACAAAACCAAAATCGGGCGTCCATTTTGTATCGAATACCCATTGTTGACCGTTCTCGATTTTTAACACTTTGTCGCCCTTGCTGGCAGCCTCGCGCAACTTGGTTTCCGTGCCTGTGATGGGCGTGATTTGCGAACTCGTGATCTCTTTTTCATCCACATCATAACTCACGAAACCCAGGCACATCTTTGCCTCCGCGCCTTCGGACTTGAAAAAGGCTGACAACTTGTAGCGGAGTTCTGGATCAACCGGGATTAATTCCTCAGAACGAACCATTCCGCTTTGCTTGCAGACAAATGCTTTTGAACCTTCCTTCGCAGTAGCAGAGACCGACGGAAACTCGATCCAACCGACACTATCTCCCGACTCCGCTCCTCCGTTTTTCAACAAATTTTCTCCAGGGTTTTGAGCTTGAAGCAGACAGGGCATTGAAGCCATGGCGACAGCAAACGAGATTCCAGCAATGTGGGATTTGGCGATTTTTGGTAGTTTTTTCATATTGGTTTTGTAGTGTTTTTACTTGTTACGCGGAAATTGGGAATGCCGGTTGCGCCAGTCGCGAAAGTGGACCATCCTCCCATGCACCAAGCTTCAGCCGCACTCTGGCTCGGAGAGGAAGGGCGTTTCAGCGGGACATATGCGCTCATCTGTGAGGTGGCCCAGGAGTCATTCATGCTCGAGACCACCATGCTCCTTTCTGCGTGAGGTGTGGCTCGGGAGGTTTTTGAGGGTAATGGTGTCTGGGAGTGGTTCGGCGGATTCCGTGGAGAAATTTGGGCCATGCGGGACGATTGCCCTCCCAGTGTTTGGCTCGGCGGAAGAGGTAGATGGTGCCGCCGAGGAGCAGGATCACGCCGGTGAGGTAGGTTTCGGGTTCGGGGACGGCTATGATTTGGTTGGGGTATGCACCGCCTTGGATGAGGAAGGCGTTACCAACGAAGCTGCTTTGATCCATGCCGCTGTAGAAGTTGATGCGCTGCAACTCGACGCTGCTAAGGTTTGCGGAGTCAGTGAAAATGACCTTGTCCAGATTGTTATCGTAGCCGCCTTGATAGTAAGTATTTCCTGTCCAGTTGTAGATAGAGAGGAGGGCGTTGGGATTGTTCCAGTTGATGCTGTTGAAGCGGATGAGCACGCCATTGCTGCTGGTGCCTAGGTCGATGGTGGAATTGGCGCTGAGGGTGAGCGCTCCCACATAGCCGTCGTAGCCTGCCGCTCCGAAGGCCAGGGTTCCGCCGTTGAGCTCGATGTCGGTATTGGTTCCAATGGCGTCATCCGCCGTGACGAGGAATGAACCACCGTTGTTGATAACGACATTGGAGGTGTTGCCCGTGGCGCCAGCAGTGGCCGCAGTGAGTGTGCCGCTGGAGACGGTGGTGGTGCCCGAGTAGTTGTTGGCACGCGAGAGCGTGACCGTGCCGGAAGCGGTCTTATTGACGCCGTTGGTTCCGGCGAGGACGGCGCTCACGGTGCCGTTTTGCAGGTCGTAGTTGCCGCCGTTGTTGGTGAGCGTGCCGTTTGAGAGTGTGCCGCCGGTGAGGCTGCCGAAGGTGTTCGTGAGGCTCTTGCCGCCCATGTCGAGCGTGCCACCGGAGATGCTGATCGTGCTGGTGCCGAGTGTGCCGTTGCCGGAGAGGAGGAGCGTGCCGCCTGCGACGGTGGTGGTTCCGGTGTAGGTGTTGTTCCCCGAGAGCGTCTGGGTGCCGGTGCCGTTTTTGGTCAACGATGTGGCACCTGAGATCACTCCATTGTAAAGGTAGTTTGTGGCGCTGGAGTTGTCGATCGTGAGCGTGGCATCTGTGGCGCTGGTCACCGTGCGGGTGCCATTGCCGCTGGCCGAGCCGGTGCTGCCGAAGGAACGCAGGCCTCCGATTGTTTGGCTGTTGCCATTGAGGTTCACGGTGATTCCTTCGAGAGCTGTGTTTGAGTTGCCCAACTGCAGGACTGCGCCGGAACCGCCCAGGGCGTTGGCCGCGCCGAGGTTGAGGGTGGCGTTGCTGCTGGATCCTGAGCCCGTATTTGACCGGACAATGGTCGTGCCCCAAGTGTTGTTGCCCACATTGAGGTTCACCGTGCCTGTGCCGGACGCTTGAATACCGGCGCCAATATCCAGTGTGCCACCAGTTCCCAGATTGACGGAGTTGGTGTCGATCGTGATGAAATTAACGGTGCGGTTGGCGTCCCCATAAATATTAAGAGTCAGCGTCCGATTTGTTCCGCCCGTGGTGATGCCTCCTTTTAATGTGAGCGAGCTGTTGCCAGAAAAACCACGTGAGCCAATCGTCGTGTCGCCCGTAAGAGCAAGCGCCCCCGTGAGAGTCGTAAACATACTTGACCCTGCTTGAATCGCGCCGTTGGCACCGCCGTTTCCATTAATGGTGAAGTTGTTGGAATATGTTCCCGTGTTTAGTGTAGCGAGGGCGCCTGAGGCAATCGTCACATTGCCGACGCCAAAAGCTCCCACATTGCTAGCCGTAATACCACCAGCGTTGATCGTTGTGCCACCGCTATAAGTATTGCTTCCGGGGAGGGTGAGCGTGCTGCTGTTATTTTTGGTGAGTGCGCCGTTGCCGGAGATAACACCAGAGAGCGTCTGAGCATTGCTGCCGTTGAAGGTGAAAGTGCCGTTGTTGAGGATGCTGCCCGCGTAACTGCTGCCGCCGAGTCGCCCGGTGGCGGCGATTTCCAGCGTGCCGGCGTTGATCGTTGTGGCGCCGGTGTAGGTGTTGTTGCCGGAGAGGATGAGCGTGCCGGTGCCGATCTTGGTAAGGCCGATCGCGCCACCACCACTGCCTGTGGAGTTGGCTATGACATCCGCTATCATGAAGCTGCTTCCCGAAGCATTTGTGGTATCAAAGCCGATTCTGGATCCTGAAGCGAAACCTGCGGAGGTTCCACCATTGGCTCCGCCGAGATTGGCCAGAAGTGTGGTCATATTGCCTGTGCTGAACTCACCAGTGCCGCCAACATTGAACGCGAGCGTGCCACCGCTGGCCGCCCTGATATTTGAAGGCGTCCAACTCGCCGCAGTGCCGTTGTAGAGCGAGGCGGTCTTGGCAAATTGGAGAATACCTCCACTGACCGTCGTGGCACCGGTGTAGGCATTGTTGCCGGAGAGGATGAGCGTGCCGACGCCGGATTTGGTGAGGCTGCCTGTGGTGGCGGCAGCGGCTCCAGAAATAGTGAGGGAGACTGTGGAGTTGCTCACGCTGATGCCACTGGTGGTGCCGGCGGTGAGGGTGAAGTTGCGGTCTGTCGTGCCGTTTGCGGTGCCCGTGTATTCCAAGGTGCCGCCGCCAAGGACAAGGTTGCCTGCGGCGTTGGTCGAGTTACCGAGGGCTCCGGCGACTCCTCCGTTGGCGATCGCGGCGATGCTCAGCGTGCCGGCGTTGATGGTGGTGGCGCCGGTGTAGGCATTGTTGCCGGAGAGGATGAGCGTGCCGGCGCCGGATTTGGTGAGGTTGCCTGTGGTGGCGGCGGCGGCTCCAGAAATAGTGAGGGAGACTGTGGAGTTGCTCACGCTGATGCCGCTGGTGGTGCCGGCGGTGATGGTGAAGTTGCGGTCTGTCGTGCCGTTTGCGGTGCCCGTGTATTCCAAGGTGCCGCCGCCAAGGACAAGGTTGCCTGCGGCGTTGGTCGAGTTGCCGAGGGCTCCGGCGACTCCTCCGTTGGCGATCGCGGCGATGCTCAGCGTGCCGGCGTTGATGGTGGTGGCGCCGGTGTAGGCATTGTTGCCGGAGAGGATGAGCGTGCCGGCGCCGGATTTGGTGAGGTTGCCTGTGGTGGCGGCGGCGGCTCCAGAAATAGTGAGGGAGACTGTGGAGTTGCTCACGCTGATGCCGCTGGTGGTGCCGGCGGTGATGGTGAAGTTGCGGTCTGTCGTGCCGTTTGCGGTGCCCGTGTATTCCAAGGTGCCGCCGCCGAGGACGAGGTTGCCTGCGGCGTTGGTCGAGTTGCCGAGGGCTCCGGCGACTCCTCCGTTGGTGATCGCGGCGATGCTCAGCGTGCCGGCATTAATGGTCGTGGCACCGGTGTAGGTATTGTTGCGAGAGAGCACCCAGGTGCCGCTGCCCGCCTTGCTCAAGGCCGTAATCTTGCCATTAGCCAGGTCCTGGTTGGCAATGACGCCGGCGAACTCGCCCGTGCCCGCCGTCGAGCCTTGAAGGGTCAGCGTCCGGGTGATGCTGCTGCCGCTGCCGGAGAGAAAACCCAAGTTACTGGTGAATTTAAGCAATCCCGTGCCGGATTGATCGAGCGCAGCGTTGGCGCCAGAATCTCTTCCATTGAAAATGACCTGACGGTCGGTGGCGGCGGCTGCGCCGGTGTAAATCAAGGTGGCGGAGTTGGCTCCGCCTGCGTCGCCCAAGGCAATCTGGCCGTTGTTCGCGGTTGAAGCCGTCCCCAACGCGCTTGCCCCCTGACCCGAACCGACACTGTTGATCGAGTTGATCGTCAGGTTCCCGCGGGAAATCTCCACCCTTCCGTCAAAAGTGTTGTTTCCGGAGAGGGTCAAATCAAAAGCAGTGGAGCTTTTGAAAATTTGGCCAGCGCCGCTCAAGTTTCCAGACAGGACGATGGCGCCTGCGTTGGCTCTTATTGTCGCGCCATTGCTCAGGATCATACCGAGGGCGATGGTCTGCGTGTTGGACGAGCTGTTCTGGATCGTTTTACTGCTGCTTGAAAGCGTGATTCGGTTGCCCGAGAGGGTGAAAGCCCCGGCGCCGCTATTGAATGTGAAGTTGCCAAAGGTCGTGTCCGCCGCGATGTCGTTGATGGACAACAGGCGCGTGGTGCCGGCGAAGGTGAGATTGTTGTTGGCGACGGGTGCCGTGCCGCCCCAGTTCGCGCCAGTGCTCCAGTGGTTGTCGGAGCCGGCTCCATTCCATGTGGCAGTCTGACCATGGGCGGGCGACAGGGCGAGCGTGAAGAAGGCGAGCGCGGCGGCGAGGAGAGCGCGAGTTCTGATGGGGAGCTGATTTGTCATATGTGACGGCGAGGTTGGTTACGGAGAGGTTGACCGGATTTGGCTTCCGATCCTTGTGCAGCAAACAGTCACGCCCACCAGCGCTGCGGAGCAACAGCAAACGATATACATTAAGAACAAACCCCTCATACTGTATCAAAATACGGAGGGGGCTACGCGGTTTATTCCAGCGTGTGGAACGAAATGTGGTCCAGCAAGGCTGGTTGTTTATTCGGTTTGATGATCGAGATTTTGACGAGCCGTGTGCAGGGCCATTTCGTCGGCCTTGTCCGGTGTTGGAACTGCCAGAGAGATTCAAATCGTGCCGGCAAGTCCAGACGCCCTCACTCAAGCACATCCGAGCAGATGTCGGCGCCTTTGAAGCGGTAGGTGCCGCCGCCGAGGGATTCGGTTTTGCCGTAGCGGGATTTAAGGTTGGCGGTTCCGGCCAGTGTGATCTCCGCCTCGCTCTCACCGGGGCCGTTGCCGGTGACGAGCACCTTGATCTTGCCGTCGGCTGTTTTGTAGGCGGCGGCGTGGATTTTGCCTTTGATCGTCTTCACGGTGAGTTGTGGCGCTTTTTCATCCGAATAAAGGAAGGGACCAAGTTCCTGCAAAAGAGCTCCGACATTGCAGAGCTCCTTCCAGCGCTGAGGGAAGTCGGGTAGCACGGCGGGCTTGATTTGGTCGTAATATGAATAAAAAACAAAGCCTCGAGCCCCTTGGATAGCCATCAGAAGGGACATGGAGCGCATTTCCTCCTCGCTTGGCGCGCGGTATTTGGCGAGTAGTTTTTCACGATCCTCGGCCTGGTCGAAGCGGCGGCCGTCCACCATTTGGTAGAGGCCGGTGTTATGGGCCTGCGGCATGACCCAGAGTGGCAGGCCCTGACCATCGCCGGCGAGAGCCGCTTGCGTCTTCGACGCAAAGTGATCCACCGCCACCATGTCGCTGGTATCGATCTTGTTAATCGGGTAGGGATCAATTCCCGTTATATCCGTGACGGTGCTCATGCTGTCGATCTCCTGCGGAGTGCAGTGAATCGCCCAGGTCGGATGCCAAGGGTCTAGCTCGCGCACCAGTCGCCGGCGCTCGAGCAGGCGCGGCGCATACGAGGCTGACATCTCGTCTGCCGTATACCAGGCAAGCAGCGCGGGATGGTTGCGGAAGTTTTCAATAACTGCGGTTACGATCTCCTTTTCCCCTTGTGTGCCGTTCCAGCTCGGAGGGCAATCGATTCGCCCCCCGGCCCAAGTGGCGTTCTCATACAATTCCTTGATACTGAAGATCACTTTGATATTCGCCGCCGCGCAGGCGTCGAGCACTTCGCTGATGCGTTCCACGCCTTTCTTGGAGGTATTTTCAAAGGCGAGGTGCAGGCTAGCGTAGGGCATGACGCAATTGAAGGGGCTTCCGGCAAGATCCTTCAGGATGGCGGTGGTGACATGGCCCAAAACAAAACCGACCGGCAGGAAAGGTTTCCCATCGACATAGGTGCGCCCCTTTGCGTCCACCCGCACGGCATTGGCGGGGATATTCGCCGGATTGACGCAGGTCACGGGGAACTCGGCCTCGTGGAGGATGGTTTTGGATTCCGGATCGAGCAGGGCCGCGCGGAATGTGAGTTCGCCGGCGGGCAGTGATCCGAGATCGCCTTTGGTTACCAGACTGTTGCAGGGAAAGCGCTCCAGCTTCACGACCTTGTCGCCGGAACGGATCTCGACGCGGCTCTGGAGGGGTTTGCCGACCATTTCCTTGTTCCCATCGCCGGGAAGATCCCATCGCAGGGCAAAATGCCCGTTATCGGTCAGAAACCGCTCCTGGACAGGACTCAGCAAGTGGGCCTCCGCAGGCCGGTTCACGGGCTCTATCTTTGCCTTGGCAAACCAGGCTTTGCCTGTGAGTTCCGGGCGCATGTAGAGCATGAATTGGCAGGTGTCGGCTTCGTCAGGAATCGTGACTGAACCCTCCACAAGTTTCCAGTCCGTCGTGCCTTTTACTCCCGACGGAAAGGCGCCGCCGATATACTTGCCGCCTTTGAAGAACTGCATTGCGATTGTGGCACCCCGCTCGTCGCCGCCCTGCACCTCCTCGCACCTGATCATGGCACTAAATTGGTATGAGGTGCCGGGAACTAACACGATGTCCTGTGTTGCAAGGGCATAGGCCTTCGGATCGGTGCGCTCATAAAAAAGCGCCCCTGTCTGATTGAATCCCTGCCCGGGCGCGGATGAATATCCCTCGCCGGCTTGCCAACCGGAGGTGCCGTTGGCAAAGTCGGGGTTGACGAGCTTGGGTGTGGCCACGCCCGCCGCCTGCTCAACCTTGCGGTAAGCGGAGAGATCGTCGGTGTTTTTACGGCAGCCTGGCAGGAAGGCCAAAAGAAGCCCCGCAAAGCAAATAATCAGAGGGAGGTGGGAAGTTTGTTTTATCATGGGATTTCTTGTGAGCTGCGTTTCATGGCCTGCTCCGCTTCAAAATACGGGAGGGTATCCAAACTGGCGGACACTTCGATGCGGCACGCGCCTTCATGAACACGCCCCGACGGGTCGCGCCACCGGCCTGGCGGCAGAGTTACGCTTCGGGCGCGGGCGCCCGATTCCAACACCGGCGCGACCAGCAGGCCTTCGCCCAAAAGGAACTGGTCCTTGATTCCCTCGTAACCCCGGCCGGGGAAGGCATATTCCATGGAACGCAACATCGGTTCCCCGGAGATCGCGCACTCGCGGGCCAGGTCTATGATCAAGGGAACGAACCGCATGCGAAGCTCCACGACCTTTCGGATCAAATCCATGGACCCGGCGCTTAGGACGCGCCACGGCGCGCAGGAGATCTGCATCATTGGGAAGAGGGCGGAGGCCTGTGCCCAGCGCACAAACATCTCCTCGTCGACATTTTTGATTTCCTTGAAAACGAGATAGTCCCCACCTCCGACCATATCGGGGCAGATGAAGGAATGGCCGAGCAGGCCTTGGGCGATCGCATTAGGAATGATGCTTCCCAGACCCGCCTCTCCCCATGACGGGGCCCGGTCATGCAGGCGCTGGACGATCGGCGTCCCGCCCAGTTTCCAGCAGGCGCGCAGTTCATTGCATGGGAAAGAGGCTGCGAACCGCGCCCAGATTTCGGTGAAATCGACGGGCTGCGCATCCAGCCAGGAAGCGGGGCGATGGAGGAACTGCTCGGTGTCGCCGGCATCGAACTTGAACCCGTCGATGCCGTAACGCTCCCGGAGGCTCTCCAACTCGCCTCGCAGCCACTCAAGGGCCGGAGGATGGGTGATGTCGAGATGGGCGCTGTGACCATCCCACCACTCGATGACGGCCGGGCGCCCCTGGCGGTCACGCAGCAGCCAGCCCTCCTCGTTGCGCCATTGCCGGAACAGGATCGAATCGGCGGAAATGAAAGGCGATACCCAGAGCATGACGGTGAATCCCATGCCGTGGAGTGCGTCCACCAATCCCCTCGGATCAGGAAAGCGGCCGGGGTGAAATTCCATTTCCCCCCAGTAAGCCGCCCATCCGGCGTCGATCATCAGAACGCCTGGAGGCAGGCCGCTGGCGATGATTCCGCGGGCATACTCGAGGACCTTCTCCTGTGTGGGCAGGTGGGTCATCTCGATCCAGGTGTTGTATTGGGGCGCCGTGAAAAACACTTCGGGAGGAATCTGTCCCGATGCAGGAAAATGGTTCCGCGCGACCGACCGCAAGGCATCCGCCATCGAGGCATTACCCTCCTCCATCACCACCGGATGCACGCTGCCCGAGAGATGAATCTTGCCGCCGGCGAACTTGATGGCGAAGGGACGCTCCGACCATAGGGAACGGCCTTTCGAGGAGATGAAGAGTGGAGCCGCCTGGTTCATGCGTCCGTCGCTGTGCAAAGGCATGGCAATTTCGGAACCGGCCACAAACGGCATGGAGATGCCATCGGCCGCACGCCCTCCCCACCAGCATTCGCCGGGGAGAAAGTCGATGATCCGGGGCAATGTGAGATTTGTTTTTTCAGGCATGAGTGGTGAAACTTTTGGGAAACGCTTGATCGGTGCGCGGCGGGATTCTTATCGCAGGGTGATCCCTTCGCCCGTCCAGTGCACCCTGCGCGAGTGGGATTCTTCCCGGATGGTGATGACGCAGGAATCGGCATCGGCTGTGGTAGCGATGTGAGGCAACGGATTCTCCGTCTCATTGGAGGGGCCGACGGCAATCACCGTGGCAATTGTTTCGACCGGTCTGGGAGAAACTGGCGTGAAAAAAAGACAAAGCCTCTTGGTCTCGCGTTTTTGATCGATCACATCGGAGCAGGCGCCGGGCAAGATTTTGGCGCGGCCCCTTGGATCGGATGCCAGACGCGCCCGCACGGACCCGAATTCCGCAGAGGCCAGTTTTTTCTTTGAATCCCAGGCCAGCTCCTTCGAATCAAAATGGAAGTAAATCTGCCAGGCATCGGTCGGCTTGAGATTTAAAAGCCAGTCGATGACCAGAAGATTGCGCTCATCAAGCAGGGCAATCAATCGGCGGTGGACGACCGGAGCGTAACAATGATGCTCGCATGAAGCCGCAAGGATATCACTGCCAGAGGCAAGGCCGCCCATGCCTCCATTTCCTTGCGGACCATAATTCCATGAGTCGATATACTCGAACGGCTCCTCATCGTTCAAAACAAGCGTATTGTGCCATTTTGCAGATTTGAAATTCCGCCGCTCCTCGCCCTCCGCATAGGTATAGCGGGCAGGGTCGCACAAAATCGTGCGCCCCATGGCCGTGAAATCGAATCCTCCGGGATCCGCATGCGCATGGGCATTGTAAACAGGCGTCTGACAACCAAGTAAAACGCTGGCGGCCGATCCACTCCAGGAAGTGCGAAGCGCCGCCTGCTTGACGATGGGGTCCATGAATGCGAGCGCCGGCATTTCAGCGACAACAACCGGCGGCGCAAACCAATCCACCGAATAGGCGGGAATAAGTTCCCAATAATGTTCCTGACACACATCATTCCAGCCCACCTCGCCAAGGATGGAGGCAAAAAGTGATGACGCTCGGAAATCCTTCCAAAGGCGGCATCCCCAAAGGGCCACACGCCCCTGAAGAAAAAGCGCGTCGGAGTCACCCCATGGCACGCTTCTTCCGGACGCTCTCGTTGTATGCAAAGAATAATCAACCATCGCTTGCAACCGGTTCCGGTAAGCAGCGGAAACATTGTCGCCCATTGACTCCACAAGCCACATGGCACGCGCGAAAAAATCAAAGCACAGGTTGTGATAATGCGGGCAACCCTCGATTTGCGCTCCGCTCGGCGAGACTTGGCGCTCCAGCGATCGCTCCAAAGCACGAGTCGCCAGATCACGGAAGGATCGGCTTTCAGGGATTTCCGGAAAGAGCGCGCAAACATAAAGCAACCCCAGAAACTCCATCACCTCGTGATTGGTCGGATTGTTTTCGGAATCAACCGGCGTGCAAGCGGCCAAAATTTGCGCATGATCCGCACAGGAGCGGAAGGTTCGCAAAAGGAGCTCGTCATCAAGCAGATCCGGTCGATCCGCAAGGATCAACAGGACCACGGGCCATGAGGAATACATCCGGATTCCGGCGTCCAGGAGCCGCCACGGGCCGGGACCCCGGAAGTTGTAGGAAAACGAGGTGCCACCTTCGGGCATCGGGCAGGGACAGCGCTCGAGCCAGTCCGCAAGCTCCCCGACCACCCGCTTGTGATAGGAGTCATCGCCCGTCAAAACGCCGGCCCGCACAAGCACGGGCCAATGTTGCATGCGATTCAGCTCCCCAGCAGTCTGATCATCGGAAAAAGGATCCAGATACCAGTCGGGCGGACTACCCACAAAATAGGGTTCGCCGCCCGTGCTCGGAAGTATCAACCGGCCCTCCTTGGCAAGTTGTGCATCGGCAAGCAATTTCGCCACGGCCTTGGGCGCCTTCGACTCCGCCGACGCCAGTTGATCCAACAGGTGCTTGCGCAGCGCGTTCTCGAGCAACCCCTGCCGCAGGGCGGAGGCCTGGGAGAGGGGTATCTCCGTCTGGTTGCGCTTTGCCTTTTTAACAGGTTCTGCAGCGGGTTTCAGTGTTTTCATCGCAAGAAATGAGCCTGCAGATTGGCGCAGTCAGCTCCACCCTGCGACCGTAAAACATATACGTTTTTAAGTTTCCCCGAATAATGATTAGCTATGGAAATCTTGCTGCGTTGCAGCCCGGAAGTTTGCTGTAATTTTAACATTTATATGCATTTAAGTGGTATTGCTTGAGCGCGGCTTGGCGGGATCCTTGCCGGCATGGGTGAGATCCTGCCTTCGCGGAGCTCTGGAGGGGCCATTGACCCTGTTTGCCCCTTAATGTATGTCACCCTCTCATGAGCGGAAGCCGACGCCTCCCATTGTGGAACGCCATTTACTCTTTGGAAAAGCAGGCAATCCTCGATGGCCATTATCCGGTGGGCGGACTTTTCTCCACCATCGACTCCCTCGCGGCCAAACATGGCGTCAGCGCCATCACGGCGCGGCGCGTGCTGAGACTGCTGGCCGAGGACGGACTTGTCCGCAACATCAGACACAAGGGAAGCATCGTGGCGCGGCGGGAGAGGGAGCGCCGGTTTTTTTTGATCATGCCCGACGAAGCCACATCGATCACCCAGCGGACGATCCATGTGACCCATCATCTCATGCAGGGGGTGCATGATGGCGCCCGCCTGCACAAAATGGCACTTCAACTGGCCACCCAGGAGTTCCTCTCAAGCCCTGAAAGCAAAGGCGAATCATTCGTCTGCCTCTACTCCTATCTGCGTTTTACAATGGAGGATCTGGCCGAGCTTTCGCTGAACCGCAGGATCGTGCTCCTGCATCCGCCTCATTCCTTTCCCGGAATCTTCACCACCCGCTGCGACCTGGCTGCTGGAATGGGCTTCAGCGTGGCTCGGGCCGCCTTGAAAGGGCACACGCGGATCGCCTTTCTTGGGCCCGACCCGAAAAGCATGTGGTTCCAGCAGCGCTATCTCGGTTATGTCAACAAACTGACCGAACTCAACCTCGAATTGAATGTGGAGCTGGTCGGCTTTTTGAGCGGATTCAACGCCGCCGACGAGGAAATCGGGCAAGTGATGAGCCGGATTCTTTCCGTTAAAAATCCACCAACCGCGGTTTGCTGCACCGATGACCGCGCCGCCTTGAGCGTGCTCAAATATTGCCAGCGTCACCGGATCTCCGTGCCGCGCCGCCTGGCCATCATCGGCTTCGACAACCGGCACGAAGCCTCCTTGTCCCGGCCCAGGCTCGCCACCATCGATGCCCAACTGGCCGCCTGCGGACACCTTGCGGTAGAAACGCTTAACCGTCTCATCGACGGCGAAACCACTATCAAGCGCGATCAAGTAATCCAGCCGGTATTTGTTCCGGGCGGAACCCTATAGCCGGATTTCTGACTTGGACGCCCAGTGATCGGGTTACCCCTCCAGATTGCGACATTAAAAAAGGCTTTGGTCGTATCCGACTACATAGATGTCGCTTGGTGCAGTCGGGCGATTTCCTCCTCGCTCAGGGCACGGGAAAATACCGCGAGTCCGCCGATGAGTCCGGCAAAGGTGTTGCCCATGGTAGTCGCCGGATCGAAGCGCGGATGGCCGAGGCGAATGTCGGGAAGTGACACGGCGCCGACGGTGAAGGCGCTTGCGGCGGAAGATGCGGACAAGGTCATTTCAGCAGTGAAAGACACAAACCCGGTAATCTCATTGATGCCCGAATAACCCCTTGCCCCAACCTCAACCCTGAAGCCTCAGTCAAATCCCAGTAGCCAGCTCTACGCAGATACTCGTGAGGGTCGATACCGCGTCGGCGGCAACTTTTGATGATGGTGTAGATCACGGCGCTGCGCTGTCCTGCTTGACAATTTCCCCCGCTGATAAAAACGATGCTGTTGATGTCATAGCGTCCAGACTACGACACCTCCACTACCTACGGCAGGCGGTGCTCCGCGCAACGCTTACTCAGACACCATCACGCCACTCTCGGACGCCGCTGCGCGGCTGGATCTTGGGTCATGCGAGACGATGACCCTGCTCGCCTTCAAACAACTCGTCACGGATATCGAAAACATCAAAGTCGGCGCCGCTGTCGGAATCAGCATTTATCCCCGCCCCGCGACGAGTATCACCATGCTCCTCCGCACCGCCGAGCAAGCCATTTATGTAGCCAAAGGCACCGACAACCTCCTCACGGTGCGTGAATGCACGATGAAAAAATGATGCTTGTTGACGCGTTCAGTCGAGCGTTTGGCGGTATCGGTTCACGCCGAGAAAGAGGATGAGTATGGCAAAGAGTGCTATGGGCCAGACTTCGCGGCCGAGGTCTTCGAAACCCATGCCTTTCAGCATGACGCCACGGGCGATTCGCAGAAAGTGGGTGATGGGGAGGATTTCCCCGACGACCTGCGCCCAAGTTGGCATGCCTCGAAAGGGAAAAAGGTAGCCGGAGAGCATGATGGAGGGCAGAAAGACAAATGAGGACATCTGCATCGCTTGGAGTTGGTTTTTAGCCATGGTGGAAAATGTGATGCCCATGGCGAGATTGGCCGCGATGAAAAATAGGGAGGCCAGAAGCAGGAGAAACAGGTTTCCGTAAATCGGGACATCGAAGAGGTATCTCGCCGCGCCGAGGATGATGCCGACCTGGATATATCCAACAAAAATGTAGGGCGTGATTTTTCCGATGAGCACTTCGATCGGTCGCAACGGCATGGCGAGGAGGTTTTCCATCGTTCCTCGCTCGGTTTCACGGGTTATTGCGAGGCCTGTGATGAGGACCAAGGTCATGGTCAGGACGACGCCCATCAACCCTGGAACGATATTGTATTGGGTAATGGCTTCGGGGTTGTAGAGGGCATGGACTCGCATATCGATGGATGGCTGAACGGGAGCGAGGCGGGCGAGGGGGCCTTTGAAATCGGCGAGGAGAGCGGTATTCAGGACTCCGTCGAGTGCGGCAATGCCTCCGCTTGTGGCGGTGGGGTCGCTGGCATCGGCTTCCACAAGAACAGCGGGACGGTCGCCGCGCAGCAGGTCGCGCGAGAAATTCTCGGGGATGTTTACAAGAAACTGCACTTGGCCGCGCATGAGGAGCTTTCGCCCCTCTTCCTCGGTGCGCACCTGCTTTTCAAAATCAAAATAGGTGCTGTTTTTCAGGCCTTCCAGAAGCGTTCTTCCATGCGGGCCGGTATCGGCGAGCAACACGGCCGCAGGCATATGGCGGGGGTCGGTGTTGATCACATACCCGAAGACCATGAGCTGCATGATCGGTATGCCGAGAATCATGGCGAAGGTCATTTTATCGCGGGCCATCTGGATGAATTCTTTCACGATCATCGCCCACAGTCGGGCGGAGGAAAAACGGGCTTCGAAATTCATAGGCGCGGTTTTTCCTGTGAGGAGTGCATGAGGTGAATGAAGACATCCTCCAAGCCGGAGCGCTCTTTTTTCCAGTGGTAATCGGGGGTGCGGAAGGGAGCTATTGTTTGCTCCAGCAGGGAGGCATCGCCACCGCTCACATGCAGGGTGTTGCCGAAGGCGACGGCTTGTTCCACGCCGGGGAGGTGGCGCAGTTTTTGTGTGAGGGCGGATAAATCCGGTCCGCTCACCGACCAAGTGCAGAGAGTGGCTTTGTCGATGACTTCCTCCACCGTGCCGTCCACGAGGAGGTTTCCGGATGAGATGTAGGCGAGGCGGTCGCAGCGCTCGGCTTCGTCCATGTAATGCGTGGTGATAAGAAAGGTGAGCCCTGTCGCAGAGAGGTCGTGAATGGTTTCCCAGAAGTCGCGCCGAGCCTTGGGGTCGACGCCAGCCGTGGGCTCGTCGAGCAGGAGAAGGCGGGGCTTGTGAAGCAGGCAGGCGGCGAGGGCCATGCGTTGCTTCCAGCCACCCGACAATTCGCCGGCGAGTTGCTTTTTTCGATCAACGAGACCGAGATCCTCAAGGCTCCTGGCAACGGCCGTCCTACGGTCGGGAATGGCGTAAACCCGCGAGACGAAATCCAGATTTTCTTCGATCGTGAGATCCTCATAAAAACTGAAGCGCTGGGTCATGTATCCGACCTGGAGCTTAATGGCGCGGCTTTCCTTGATGACATCGTGCCCGAGGCAGGTTCCGCTCCCTGCATCGGCGTGCAGGAGTCCACAGAGCATGCGAATAAATGTGGTCTTGCCGCTGCCGTTGGGCCCGAGAAAACCATAGATCTGGCCCGCCTGGACGCGGAGATCGATATTGTTCACCACCGTTCGGGCACCGAAGCGCTTGGTCATGCCCCGCACATCGATCACGAGCTCTTCGGTCTCCATTTCAGATTGAGAGTTGGACATCCACTGGTTGGCCGGGATGCAGTTTCATGGCTGTTTCGGGATCGACGGAGAGTTCGATCATAAACACAAACTTTCCACGCATTTGACGGCTGAAGATCACGGGAGGCGTGAACTCTGCCCTCGGCGAGATAAATGTGACCTTCCCCGGGAAGGGAACGCTGACGCCATCGACGAGTATTTTTGCGCTGCTGCCGAGCCTCACGCGGCCGATCATTTCCTGAGCCACGAACGCCCGCACTTTCACATTTTTAGGAGGCAGGAGGACCACGACCGGGTTGCCCTCCGGCACCCAGTCGCCTTCGCGGTAGAGCGTGTCATTGACCAGCGCAGCCTCTTGGGCAAACTGCTTTTTTTGCGAGAGATTCCAATCGGCACGAGCCAGTGCGGCTTGCTGCGCAAGGAGGTTGTCCTGCGCTGCGGTGATCTGGTCCTCCCTTGAACCAAGGCGGGCGGTTTGGAGTGTGGCCTCGAGTTCCGCCACCCGCTGACGATCCCCGTCATAATTAGCCTGTGCGACATCGAAGTCCCGACGGGATGTCACATTTGCCGTGATGAGCTTCTTCTGCCGCTCCAACTCGAATCCGGATAAAATCAAGGACGCCTTGGCCTGTTCCAGTTGGGCTTGGATCGTCTGGATTTCGCTCGGCCTTTGACCTCGCTTGGCATCCTCCAGTTCCGCGCTGGCCTGATCCACGCGCCGCCAAGCTTCCTCCCTCTCGGCGCGCTCGGGCGTTTCCTCCAAGGCAAAAAGCAGGGCGCCTGTTTCAACTTGATCTCCCCGGCTCACAGAAAGCCTTTCCAGTCGCCCTCCGAAAGGCGAGGCGACATAGACAAACTCGCCTTCGACATACCCTTGAACCATCGATGGATCCTCCACCGCACAGCCCGCTGCAAAAAATACCACTGACACTGCCATGCAGAAAACGCGCATCCCGCCGGGAAATGATCTGCAATGATTGAGGGCAGCCTGTGGATTCATCGGCTACCAGCCTATGGACTTGGGGTAAGGGAAACAGATAGGAGAAAACCCCACTCAGCGCTCGCCTGCCGTGCGTGAAGTGCTCGTCTGCTTCGAAGAAGAAACTCATTGACCTTCGAAACTCATTTGGCGAAAATGCCAAATATATTATGGATTTGGAAACAGCCAGACGCTCCGCACATGATAGGTCCACTATCGTCAAGGCGATGGCCCACCCCACACGCCTTCTTGTAATGGAGGTGCTCACACGGGGTGAAATGTGCGTGAACGATCTCACGACTCTTGCGGGATGCGATGTCACTACACTTTCAAAGCACCTTTCGCTCATGAAGCGAGCGGGTTTGCTTCAGTGTGAAAAGCGCGGAGTGAGTGTCTTTTACCAGATCGCCTGTCCGTGCTTTTTGGAGTTCTTCCGCTGCATCGACCTCATCAAACTGAATCAAAGCCTGCAGCAACGCTGTGAGGCTTGTTAGGCGAACCATATCATTGGCAAAAACACCAAATAAAATCTTATGAAATCCAGCGCCTTCGTTGCTTCTCTCAAACAAAATTCCACACTCAACCTGAGATTCGTGTTGCCGGATGGCGGGATTATCCCTGCGCATGCCCACATCACCGAAGTCGGGCGTGTGGACAAGACCTTCTTTGATTGTGGAGCCACCTTCCGCAAAACCTCGTTTCTTTGCCTGCAAGCCTGGGTGGCCGACGACACGGACCACCGTCTCCCGGCTGGAAAACTGGCGGACATCATAGACCGGGCCGCTCCGCTCTTTCAGGGGGACGACCTTGATGTGGAACTCGAATACGAAGACGGGCTCATTTCGCAATTCCCTGTGGAATCTCTTTCTGTCGATGGGGATTCTGTTGTTGTTTTTCTTTCAACGAAACACACGGACTGCCTCGCGAAGGACATCTGTCTTGCTCCTGCGCAGGAATCCGAAGGCTGCTGCTCCGGCTCCGGTTGCTGCTGATTTTTTAAAACATGACCACCAAACCTCTCGTTCTCATCCTCTGCACGGGTAATTCCTGCCGCAGTCACATCGCCGAAGGCATCCTGCGGGCTGCTGCGGGCGATCTCATCGAAGTCGCCAGCGCGGGTTCAAAACCTGCCGGCTATGTGCATCCCAAGTCGATTGAGGTGCTGAAAGAAATCGGCATAGACATCAGCACGCACCACTCGAAGCATCTCGAGGAATTTTTGAGCCGTCCGGTCGATACGGTCATCACGGTTTGCGGCAACGCCGATCAAGTTTGCCCGATGTTTCCCGGTCAGGTCAGGCGCTACCACTGGGGCTTCAGTGATCCCGCCCATGCCGTCGGTTCCGAGGAAGAGGTTCTTGGCGAGTTCCGCCGTGTGCGGGATCAAATCCGTCTCGTCTTCGAGGCGTATGCCGCAGGCCTCCGTCAGGGCCAAGACCTCGCGAAATGATCCATCTCGACGCGCTCCGCAAGTTTCTGGCGGAATTCCTAGGGACTTTCGCTCTCATTTTCGCAGGAACGGGAGCGATCGTCATTAACGCCGAATCCGGCGGGGCGATCACCCACCTCGGCGTGGCGCTGACTTTTGGTCTGATCGTGTTGGCCATGATCTACACACTCGGCGATGTCTCCGGGGCGCACATGAATCCTGCTGTGACAGTGGCCTTCGCCGCTGCTGGATTGTTCCCTTTTGCCAGCGTCCTTCTCTACATCGCCGCCCAGGTGTCCGGCGCCCTGCTGGCCAGCCTGACGCTCCACTTTTTATTTCCTCAAAATGCAACCCTTGGCGCCACTCTGCCAATCGGCTCGCCAATGCAATCCTTTGTGCTCGAGTTTATTTTGTCTGTGATCCTGATGTTCGTCATCCTGAATGTCTCCCACGGGGCCAAAGAAAAAGGAATCACCGCCGGGATTGTCGTCGGAGCCGTCATCGCCCTCGAAGCGCTCTTCGCAGGCCCCATCTGCGGAGCCTCCATGAACCCCGCCCGCTCACTCGCCCCAGCCATTGTCTCCGGTCATCTCGAGCACCTCTGGATTTACTTGGTGGCCCCTGTTCTCGGAATGCTGGTGGCGATTCCGCTCTATCGACTAGTGCGCCACTCCTCGGCGAGCTGAAATTTTAGACAGAATGAACAGAATTATCAGAGTGGGCTCTGTGGCGGCGCCTGTTTTTCCGCAGAGACGCCGCTTTGCGGCTGAAGTTTGGGTCATGCCGGAGGATGAACCCTCCCAAGTTGCGAAGCGCGCTGCCGCGCGGCTTCTGTAGCGGCTGTCTATGACTGCCGAATCGAAGGACAATCACGGAGCTCACGCAAACTACGCCATGTGCTACCTCACGGATGAGACGCCGCCGGGGTCCGACTTGTGCGGCAATGCGGATGCGGTCCCCAAGATCCTTTAGTGGTGGTAAGAAGCAGTGCTCCAATGCTCATCCGCGAGCAATAATCACTACCGGCCAATAATCGACACACCCTCGGCAAACAACGATGCCAGCAAATTGACATCATCGTATGCGGAGCAAATCTTGCGGGCTTTTGACAAGCTGACTTTTGATGCATTCGTCTGAAACAGGGCCAGACAGAGTCCTGGGCTGTGGCGGGTGGATTCGTAGAGAATGCCATCAGCTCCGGCATCGTGGAGAGCTTTTGCCCACATCCGGGAGACGGTGTGGTCTGCCGAGAAACAAGCTGCCGTTTTCGCGCCGATCGATCTGCGAGCCGCTGCGTCGCTCGCGTTGAAGATTCGAAGACTTTGGGGTTCGATTTTTACGCGGTATTGAAAACGGGATTTCAGGTCGGACTCGCTGATGGCCAAATCATCAGGCATTCGGGCGTTGAGGTCGCGGCCAAGACCACTTTCCCAAAAACAGGTCACTGGATTTGCGCCCAGATACAGGACACCAAAAGTCAGTTTGGGTCCGCTGAATCGCCCGGTAGTTTGTGTGAATGCGAGAGGGAGAGGGTATGCCTTGGGATGGTTGCGCCACCAGTCCACGGGAATCGCTAGTTCCCAGCGAATCTTGCGGATGTCGAACTGACCCGGAGGATTTGGTCGGCCGAGGTCTTCAACTGACATAAGCATCAGCTGCGGCGAGCATTTCCGGTATCTTTGAGGGGTCTTGTAGGATGTGCATCAGAAACGAGACTCCTCCAAGCTCTTGGCGGCGGGCGGTCAAGAAAGCCAGGGCCGACCAGGCATCTGGAATTCGTTTGAGGAGTTCGGGAATCCACTCGCGAATGCTTGCTCCATCGAGTTGAAACTCGGGGAAGTAATCGCCCCTGCGATTTTCAAACGAGATGGCGAGTATCTTTCCCTTGAGCTTGAGATTGTGGATGCTCTGGCGAGAGGCCAAGCCAAGGCGTGCTTTGATTTCGTCGGATGTCAGCAAGCGTCCGGTTGTTTTTAGAACTTCGATTTGACTGTTCGTGCCTCGTTTTTTTAAGGCGCCACGGAGGGAGTCGAGGTCGTTTTCCTTAGGTGGATGAATCGTGAGATAGGATGCAAAAACATCAGCAAGATCGCCTGCGGAGAGGTTGAACCTGGCAAGCAATTGAAAAACAGATTGTTTATCGAGGCTTGGGTCGAGGGCGAGCTGTTTGGACATAATGGACGAGTAATTCTGATTCGTCCATTTGTCAAGCCGCCGTTGGCCTTCTAAAGTGTCGAGGCTTTTTGCAAAGCTCGGAGTGATGCCATGGCGTGGCCTTCGTCGAGGGAGGCTTCTGCCAAAAGCCATGCGTCTTGGAGGTCAGGGGCTGTTCCGGCAACGACCAGGGCGGCGGCGGCGTTGATTTGGACGGCTTGGCGGCGTGGGCCGCGGTCCGAGCCATCGAAAATCGAGAGCAGGATTTTTGCGTTTTCGGCGGCGTCGCCTCCGAGGAGGGCTTCGGGTGCCATGGCGGTGATTCCGACATCCTGCGGATGGATTTCAAACTCGCTGAGAGAACCTTTTTCGAGGGCCATGACTATTGTTTTGCCGAGGGGCGAAACTTCGTCGATTTGGAGGGCGTTCGGTCCTGCTCCATGCGCGGCCCAGGCGCGTGTGCGCTTCAGTTTTTGAAAAACTCCGGCGTAGGTTTTGATGAGATCGGGATTGAAGACTCCCGCGAGCTGGAACTCAGGTCTGGCAGGGTTCAGTAGTGGGCCGATGATGTTAAAAATACTGGCGCTGCCCCGTTGGGCGAGAAGCTTTCTGACCGGCACAACCGCGCGGAATGCGGGATGGCATGCGGGGGCGAAAAGGAAGCAGCAACCGGCCGCTTCCAAGGCTGTGGCGATGGACTCTGGGGGGAGGTCAATTTTCACGCCGAGAGCTTCGAGGACATCGGCTCCGCCGGATTTCGAGGTAATGCCCCGGTTTCCGTGTTTGATGACTTTGGCTCCGGCTCCGGCGACCACGAACATGGAGGCGGTCGAGATGTTGAAAAAGCCCGCGCGGTCTCCGCCGGTGCCGCATACATCGATGCAGCCCTCACCCGAAAACGGCAACTTTACAGCCCGCTCGAGCAGGACCTCGACGAAGTCCGCAATTTCCTCTGCCGACTCTCCGCGCTTGTGCAGAGCCTGCAGGAAATCCGCCCGAACCTCGGTGGACTGCCCCTCATCGAGGAGCAGGTCGCAGGTGGTTTGTATCTCGGAGAAGGTGAGGGGATTTCCCTCTTCGACGCGTTTTGTGAGTTGCGGGAGTGTCATTCCCAAGCGGGTCTCAGGGAACTTTGACCGGTTTGAGTTTCCAGATGTCCTTCGCGTATTCGCTGATGGTGCGGTCGCTGGAGAACTTGCCGACGCGTGCGGTGTTGAGCACGGCCATTTTCGCCCAGCGGGCTTTATCCTGGAATGCGGCGGAGACTTTTTCCTGCGCGTCGCTGTAGGCGGCGAAGTCTGCAAGGCAGAGGTAGGGATCGTGGTAGATCAAGTTGTCGCGTAGCGGAGTCAGGATGTCGGCGCTTTCGTCTCCTGTGAAGTAATCCGACCCGAGCCAGTCGATGATGGCGGCGAGCTCGGGATTGGCGCGGTAGTAGTCACCGGGGTTGTAGCCCTTGGCGAGGAGTTCGTGCACTTGCTCGACGGTGTTGCCGAAGATGAAGATGTTTTCTTCGCCGACTTCCTCGAGGATTTCCACATTCGCGCCATCAAGTGTTCCGATTGTGAGGGCACCATTGAGGGCAAGCTTCATGTTGCCTGTGCCCGAGGCTTCTTTTCCAGCGGTGGAAATCTGCTCGGAAAGATCGGCTGCTGGCACGATACGCTGAGCCAGCGAGACGCGGTAGTTCGGCATGAAGGCGACTTTGAGTTTGTCCTTGATGCGGGTGTCAGCATTGATTTTTGCGCCCACGGCATTGATGGCCTTGATGATCCGCTTGGCCATTTCATAGCCGGGAGCGGCTTTGGCAGCGAAAATGAAAACACGCGGCGGGATATCGAGATCTGGATTCTGCAACAGGCGGCGGTAAAGCGCGAGGATGTGCAGGAGATTCAGGTGCTGGCGCTTGTATTCGTGGAGGCGCTTGATTTGAACATCGAAGAGCGCCGTGGGATCGACCTTCACGCCGCACTCGTCGAGGATTCTTCCAGCAAGGCGCACCTTGTTGGCGTGCTTGACGGCCATGAATTCCTCGCGGAATGAGGCGTCATCAGCGAGTGGTTCCAGTTTGCGGAGCTTGTCGAGGTCGCGCTCCCAGCCGTGTCCGATGTGGCGGCATATGAGGTCGGAGAGACGCGGGTTGCAGGCCACGAGCCAGCGGCGGGGTGTGATGCCGTTTGTCTTGTTCTGGAATTTCGTCGGATAAAGGGCATTGAATTCCGGGAACAGTTGGTCTTTGAGCAGTTGGGTGTGAAGGGCGGCTACGCCGTTCACGGAGTGGCTTCCGACCACGCTGAGATGGGCCATGCGGACCATTTGTTCGTGGCCTTCCTCGATGAGCGAGAGGGTGCGTTTTTTATCCGTATCGCCTGGCCATTTGGCTTCGACTTCATCAAGGAAAGTTTTGTTGATATCGAAAATGATCTGCAGGTGGCGCGGCAGAACTTTGCGGAAGAGGCTGACGCTCCACTTCTCCAGGGCTTCTGGCATAAGCGTGTGGTTCGTGTAAGCAAATGTGCGGCGCACGATTCCCCAGGCTTTCGGCCATGGCAGTTCCTTCTCGTCGATGAGCAAGCGCATGAGTTCCACGACGCCGATGGCAGGATGGGTGTCGTTGAGCTGGATGGCCACTTTATCAGGGAAGGTTTCCCAGTCGGTGTTGTCTTTTTCGAATCGGCGGATGATGTCGCGCAGCGAGCAAGCGACGAAGAAGTATTGCTGGATGAGGCGAAGTTCTTTTCCTGCTTCGGTGTGGTCATTCGGGTAAAGCACCTTGCTGACCGTTTCCGCCATGTTTTTCTGCTGCACGGCCTGCTCGTAGCCGCCGCGATTGAAGGCTTCGAAATCAAATTCCTCGGGGGCCTTGGACTCCCACAGGCGGAGGAAATTCACTGTCTCGGTGCCGTAGCCGGGAATCGGAATATCGTAGGGAATGCCGATGAGCTTGCGGAAGTCCGACCACACGCTGCTCGTCTTGCCAAGGCCGTCGGTATGCGTCTCGACATGGCCGTAAATTGGGATTTCCTGCGAGTGCTGGGGACGGATGATTTCCCATGGAGAGCCGTATTGAATCCACGCGTCGGGGAGTTCCACTTGGTAGCCGTTGCGGAATTCCTGTTTGAAAAGACCGTATTCGTAGTGGATGCCGTAGCCGACGGCGGGGAGGTCCAGCGTCGCGAGGGAGTCGAGAAAACAAGCTGCCAAGCGGCCGAGACCGCCGTTGCCGAGGGCCATGTCGTATTCCTCGTCGCGTGTCTCCTCAAGCGGGTGGCCCAATGTTTCCAAGGCTTCCGAGACTTCTTTCAACACACCGGCATTGATCATGTTGTTCACGAAAAGCCGGCCCATGAGGAATTCCATGGAGAGATAGTAAACCCGGCGCACATTGCCTTCCGAATGGACGGCCAATGTTTTCATCATGCGCTCGATGATGACTTTTTGAATGGCCTTGGAAGTGGCGATCCACCATTCACGGCGGGAGGCTGATACGGAATCTCGGGCGAGGCCGAATTTCAGTTGGTCGATGATTTCCTGTTCAAAGCTGATTGATTTGTCCTTTTTCATAAAATTCCCTGTTCCCTTTGTATTTGAGGAGTCTTTTTCGGCGAGCAAAAAGTCGTTCGCCAAAGTGCCAATTTCGACACACCCAATGGGGGCCTATCCGATAAGCTCTTCGAGTTCGCCGACTCGCTTCGAAAACAAATCCAGCGTGGCCTGCACGGGCGCGGGAGTGCTCATATCCACGCCGGCTTCGCGCAGTGTTTCGACCGGGAAGCGACTGCCGCCGCTGCGGAGGAATCCGAGATAGCGGGTCGCGTCGCCTGTTTCCAGAACTTGGGTTGCCAGCGCCACGGCTGCCGAGAGGCCTGTGGCGTATTTGTAAACATAGAAGGCGTTGTAAAAATGAGGGATTCGCAGGCACTCGAGCTCCAGTTCACCATCGATCGCAAAACGCGGGCCAAAGTAGTCGTTCAAAAGCTTTCGATAAATGCCTTTGAAACTCTCCAAAGTCAGCGCCTCGCCTGCCTCCTCGGCCGCATGGGCTTCGCGCTCGAATTCGGCGAACATCGTCTGCCGGTAAAGCGTGCCCCGAATATCATCGATCTGGCGGTTTAAAATAAACGCCTTCATCGCGCGGTCATCGGTCGTTTTAAGTAGATGCTCGGTGAGCAGGACCTCGTTGAAAGTGGACGCCACCTCGGCCAGGAAAATGGGATAGCCGTAGTTCTGGTAAAGCTGCGCTCCCCGCGCATACCAGGTGTGCATCGAGTGTCCTGCCTCGTGTGCGAGTGTGTAGACATCCGAGAAAACATCCGCCTTGTAGTTCATCATGATGTAAGGCGGGCTCGTGAATGTGCCGTAGGAAAAGGCCCCGCTGCGCTTGCCTTTGTTCTCGTAGCGATCGCACCAACGGCCATCGAGCAGGCCGTGCCTCAGAGTGTCTGTGTATTCGGTCCCAAGCGGGGTGAGGGAGGCCATCACGCGTTCCACGGCTTCATTCCAAGAGACATTGGTCTTCACATTGCCGACCATGGTCACATAGGTGTCGTAGTGGTGGATCTCCTCGAGTTTCAGCACGCGGCGGCGGAGTTCGAAATAGCGGAAAAGCGCATCCAGATTGCCTCGCACTGTCGAGATGAGGTTGTCGTAAATCGTCGTGGGCACATCATCGGCAAAGAGTGCGGCCTCCCGTGCCGAGGGATAATTCCTGGCTCTGGCGTAGAAGACATCCGCCCGCACCGAGTTCGCGAGGCTGGATGCCAGAGTGAACCGGTGTTCGGAAAATTCTTTGTAAAATTGATGGAACGCCGCCTTGCGCACGGCGGGATCGCGTTGCTGAAGAAATGACGAAAACGAACTCTGGGTGAGTTCCCGTTCGTTGCCATCCTCGTCCTTCAGCTTTCCGAAAAGCATGTCCACATTGGTGAGCTGTGAGAATGTCTCACTGTGTCCGCGCACGGCGGATGAGCCCAGCGCCAGTAAGCGTTCCTCAGCCGCGCTCAGGGTGTGCTTTTTCCGGCGGCGCAATTTGCGGAGCGGGATTGTCCAATCCGCAAGAGCGGCATCCGCGAGAAAGGCTTCGAATTTTTCGTCAGGGATTTCCTGGATTTCAGGCGAGATGAAGGAAAAAGCCTCGCCGACACGCACCAGCAGGCTGTCCAGGCGGGCCTCGCGGGAGAGTGCCTCGGCATTCGAGCTGTCACCGGAAACGCTGAGGGCAGCGTATTGGTTCAGTTGATCGACAACCAGGTCGATGCCTTTTTCAAATTCCAGACACTTTGCCAATCCGGCAGCCGACTCGCCCAGGCGTCCTCGGAATCCGGCGACTTGCTCATACGACTTCTGGAGTTTCGCGAAATCCTCCTCCCAACCTGCATCGCTTGTGTAGAGGGGCGTTAGGTCCCATTTGTCGGATTCTGGAATTTCGGTGCGGAGTGGCGTGTGCGCGCTGGACATAAGGCCGCAAACCTAGCACGGCCTTGGGAAGCTGCAAAAGTCCCGAATGTCGATTGGCTCAGGAAAGGAATTTTAACGCCCATCCCAACCAGAACGGGATCGTCACAAGGCTGGCGAGGGATGTGGCGAGGACAACCCGCAGAGCGGTCGGCATGTCACCGTCGTGCATTTTTGCCAGCACCACCGGAAAGACGGCGCTCGGCATGGCGGATTGCACAACAAGCACGGTCCGAAGCGCGGGATCGAGAGGCAGGAATAGTGCCGCGCTGAGAATCAAAACCGGCAACAGGCCCAGGCGAAGAGCAAACGCCAAGGTGATCGTATCCCAACCACTGCGCAACATGCCGGGTCTCATGTGGTCGGCCAGCACGGCGCCTGTCACCAGCAATCCGACAGGCACAGCGCACACGCCGAGCATGTGCCAAGCGCCATCCACCGCTTGTGGAATCCAGTGGGCCGCACCTATGGCATTCAAAAATATAGCGGCGGCGACGGAAACGATGGGCGGGCTGAGGAGAATCTTTTTCCAGTCCCCTTTGGCCTGACCGCCGGGCATGAGCGCAACGCCGAGAGTCCACATCGCGATGTCTACGCCCATGTTGAATGCAAGGAGAACGCCGACGACATCGCGGTCGAAAAGTGCGAGGCAGATCGGGAGCGGGATGTAGCCGTAATTTTGAAGGCCTGCGACGGAGGAGAAGGTGCGGTATTTTTTTGCATCCCGCAAAAACAGTCGTCCGCCGAGGAGGCAGACCAAATAACCCAAGGCCGGCACGAGGAATCCAAAGAGCGGCGGTAAAATCCAGTTCGCCGGGCGCTCGAGCGCCTCGTTGCCGATGATGACATCCAACGCCAGACAAGGCACAAACAGGTTCACGAGCACACCAAGCAAGGAGCGGTCGCCCTCCTCGGTGAAAATGCCCGTGCGCCGCAACGCATAGCCGGAGGCGATGACCAGAAACACCGGCAGGACCAGATGCAGCAAATTCGGCGACGCGCTCATTTCTGCTCGGTCTCCTACTCGCAGAGTTGCCTGAATGCGACTTCGTCCAGCACAGGGACGCCGAGTTCCCGGGCCTTCTCAAGTTTGCTCCCGGCTTCGTCGCCCGCGAGAAGGTGGGTGGTCTTTTTGCTCACGCTGCCAGTGACTTTTCCGCCCAAGCGACGGATTGTTTCAGCGGCCTCCTCTCGTGAAATGGAGAGCGTTCCTGTGAGGACCCAGATTGTGCCTTCAAGGCGGTTGTCACTCGGTGCGGATGGTGCATCCGCCTCGCCAAAGTTGAGTCCGGCCGCGCGCAGTGATTCCAAGAGATTGCGGTTTTCCCCGCTTTGGAACCAGGCATGGATTGCGGATGCCATGATTTCTCCGATGGAGTGGATGGTCAGAAGCGTTTCCTCGCTGGCGCTCGCGAGGGCGTCGAGTGTTTGAAAGCGGTTGGCGAGATCGCGGGCGGATGTCACGCCGATGTGCGGGATGCCAAGTCCGTTCAGGAGTCTCCAAAGAGGCTGTTTGCGACTTTGTTCAATGGCTGAAAGGAGGTTCGATGCGCTTTTCTCGCCCATTCTCTCCAGCGCAAGCAGGGATTCGCGGTCGAGGGTGTAAATATCGGCGAGGCTTTTGAGCAGCCCGGCATCGACCAGTTGTGAGACGAGCGCTTCGCCGAGGCCTTCGATATCCATCGCCTGTTTCGAGGCAAAATGTTCGATCCGGCGCCGTAACTGCGCGCCGCACGAGTGGTTCGTGCATTTCCAGGCGACACCTTCTTTCGAAACCAGACCACCGCAGGAAGGACAATTTCCAGGCATTTCAAAAATTCTCTCAGAGCCGTTGCGGAGTTCTTTTTTGACCTCCACGACGGCCGGGATCACTTCGCCGGCTTTCTCGATGAGCACGGTGTCGCCGATGCGGATGTCTTTGCGTTGGATTTCTTCCTCGTTGTGGAGGGTCGCGCGCGAGACCGTGCTTCCAGAGACAAAGACGGGCTGGAGCTCTGCAACAGGGGTGAGCGTGCCAGTGCGGCCGACTTGGATGGTGATGTCCAGGAGTTTGGTTTCGGCGCGTTCGGGTTCGTATTTGTAGGCGATCGCCCAGCGGGGGGCTTTGGCGGTGGACCCGAACTCGCGGCGTAGGGCGAGGCTGTCGAGCTTTATAACCGCGCCGTCGGTTTCGTAGGCGAAGTCATGCCGCAGTTCGCCCATTTTTTGCACAGCGGCGTTCACGGAGTCCTCATCCGAGCCTTCGAGAATCTTCTCTGAAATCGGGAGGCCCCATTTTTGAAGTTTGGCAAACATCTCGCGGCCTGTGGCTGGTTGCTCGCCGGTCCATGCGCCTGTGCCGTAAAAAACGGCCGCGAGTTTGCGGGAGGCGGTGATGGAAGGGTCGAGTTGCTTGATGGAGCCTGCGGCGGCATTTCTGGGATTCGCAAACGGAGGCAGGCCCTCTTCGTCGCGTTCGGCGTTGAGGCGTTCAAAAATGGCTTTGGGCAAGTAAACCTCACCGCGAATTTCGATCTGCGAGGGAGCCTCGCCATGCAGCCTGTGCGGGATGTTTGAAATGGTGAGGACATTTTGTGTGACATCATCCCCCGTCACTCCATCTCCGCGTGTCGCGGCGCGGACGAGGCGGCCGTTCTCGTAGAGTAGGGAAATGGCGACGCCATCGACCTTCGGCTCCACGGTGAAGTGGATGGAGCGACCTTCAGCGAGTTTTCGCACGCGGGTTACAAACTCGCGGAGTTCCTCTGGCGAGTAAGTATTGTCGAGGCTCTGCATCGGCACGATGTGCGTGGCCGAGGCAAATTCCTCAAGTGGCTTTCCCCCGACCCGGCGGGTGGGGGAGTCCTCGCTGGCGAGCTCAGGGTGGGCGAGCTCCAGATCGGCGAGTTCGCGTAGCAATGCGTCGAACTCGCGATCCGAAATTTCGGGCGCCGCATGCTCGTAGTAGAGGCGGTTGTGGCGCTCGATCTGTTCCCTCAGTTCCAGGACTCTTGTGGAGGCCCGGGTGGAAGCATGGTCAAACAATTCCAACGGCTCGGAACTTGGCTTCGACATGGCGGAAGTGGCGGTCGGGCGCGCAGGCGTCTTCGATTTCCTTTGCCGAGAGGTGTGCCGAGACGGTTGGCTCCTCGGCGAGGTTCTTGGCGAGTCCGCCCTTGTCTTTCCAGGTCTTCATCGCGGCGCGCTGAACGGCTTCGTAGGCGTCTTTGCGCTCCATGCCTTTTTCGGTGAGCATGAGAAGTGCGGACTGGCTGGCGTAAAGGCCTCCGGTGAGCTCCATGTTGCGCCGCATGTTTTCGGGATAGACGATGAGCTTGGAAACCAGCTTGGTGAGCGTCACGAGCATGTAGTCGAGAAGTGTGCAGCTATCCGGCAGGATAATGCGTTCGACCGAGCTGTGGCTGATATCGCGCTCATGCCAGAGGGCGACATTTTCAAGGGCGGCCATGGCATTTCCTCGAATGACGCGGGCGAGTCCGCTCAGGCGCTCGCCAGTGATGGGATTGCGCTTGTGCGGCATGGCGCTGCTACCTTTCTGTCCCTCGCTGAAATACTCCTCCACCTCGAGCACCTCGGTGCGTTGCAGGTGGCGGAATTCCGTCGCCCAGCGGTCGATGCTGGAAGCGATGAGTGCCAGCGTGGTCATGAACTCGGCATGGCGGTCGCGCTGGAGGATTTGGGTGGAGAGGGCTGCGGCTTTCAAATTCAGGCGCTCGCAGACACGGCGCTCGACCTCGGGATCAAGGTGGGCGTGAGTTCCGACTGCCCCGCTGATTTTTCCAACGCGGATGCGTTCGCGCATTTCGCGCAGGCGCTCGAGGCTGCGGGTGAACTCGTCATACATGAGAGCCATCTTGAGTCCAAAGCTGATCGGCTCGGCATGGATGCCGTGGCTGCGGCCGATCATGGGGGTGAATTGGAATTCCTTGGCACGAACGGCCACGGCTTCGCGCAAGGCGAGAAGGTCTTTTTCCAAAATGTCGCAGGACTCGAGCATCTGGACTGCGAGCGTGGTGTCGAGCAGGTCGGAAGAAGTCAGGCCCTGGTGAATCCAGCGGGCGGCCGGGCCAACGCGGGAGGCGACATCTTCAATAAAGGCGATGACATCGTGGTTCGTGCGTTTTTCGATTTCGCGGACGGCGTGGATGTCAAAGGCGCCCTTGGCGCGGATGGTGGCGGCGTCCTCCTTGGGGATCGTGCCGAGTTCGGCCATGGCCTCGCAGGCGAGGGTTTCAATTTCGAGCCAGATTTCGAGTTTGCGCTGTTCGGTCCATACGGACCGCATGCCGGGCAGTGAGTAGCGTTCAATCATGATGAAGGCGGGTATTTAAACCCGAGGATTCGCGTTGGCGCAACCCGCCCGTCAAAATTCGCGGGGATTTGCATCATTCCACTTGTCCTCCGGCAAAACACGGCGGATATAAAACGCATGTTCAAGTTCCTCTGTGCCACCCTCCTCGCGCTCTCACTCGGTCTCGTTGGTTGCAACAACAAGGAGCGCTTCGCCAAAAACAATGCCGCCGCACAAGCCTGGCTCGCCGCAAATTCCTCCTCAGGGCACATGCGCGTCGCAGGGAACTGGACGCCTGACGACGAGGGCTGGGGTGAGGCGAGATTCCAGCAAAGCGCCAGCCGCATCACGGGAACAATCGGCCTCTACACCGTCGAGGGCCATGTGAAGGGCGAGGATGTTTATCTGGTCATGTCAGAAAATGGCTGGGCCTATTACTCTGCGGTTTTGAAGAAGAAGGGAAACACCCTTGTCGGCTTCTACTCGGATGCCGTGCCGTTCAGCACGAGGGATCAGGAAACATTCGTGCTGACCCGCTCGAAAAACTAACTCTACATCAGGCGATGGGATTCGTGCGCAGCCGCTGCCCGGCCAATTGGGGCCAGAGATTGGTCGAGCCGGAGGCAGCTTTCAGACTTCGAGGGCCTGACCATGGGGCGTGAACAGCAAAAAGCGTCTCCGCGAGGAAGTAGGCGGGTTCGTAGTAGTGCGACCTTAGCCGGCAGAAAATCTTCCATGATGCCTCGCAGTCGTCCCGAAGGGTAATTCCGTTCTCGATGAGAAATCCCATCGCCCAGTCCCACTCGCTACGAGTGATGCCTGGATTCTGAGCCGATTCGTCAGACTCCGCCTTGTGGTGGAGGATTGAGGATTCAATACGCCAAGTGCTCATGCCCTGACCGTCAATTCGGGCATTTGTGCGTGCAAGCTCGCTGAGTCGGAGCATGTGGAGTGTGTCCGCCCCCTCGGCAATCAGTCGCACAAGTTTCAGGTCTGGTTCCTCACGCGTCGCCGCGAGACGGATCGCAGCGGCATCCAGAACGCTCAGAAGTGTAATGACCCAATGTCGGTTTGGAGTTGGTGAACGGAAATGATTCAGGATCGAATAAATGTAATGCGTAACGCGCAGGCTGCACATCCAGTCGATCAGCTTTTCGCTGGATGTTGCGTCAACCGATCCCTGAATGAGTTTGAGACGGACAAGAAACTCGGGGCCCCAGGACGGCTCGCCGCAGAGCAGTGCGAGTTCGCTCATGGTGGTCTCCCTCGCCGTGTAGGCCGAGTAGAGGGTCAGCAGGTAGCCGATGAATACGCAGATCACCGTGCTGCCCATGAATGCCGCTACAAACACTACTGCGAGTCCCCAGGGTCCGAGTGATTCCGTGATGCCCAGTGCCGTGAGTCCTGAGCCTGCCTGACTCAGGGCTTGGGAGAAAGCAAGACCGGTGATGCCATAGAAAATGAACGCAAAGGCAGCCACAAAAATTCCGAGAAAGACTGCCAGAAAAAACAAAACGGTTGAGGGCCCTTGCACAGCGAGGAACCTGTCGAGCATCTCGTAGTTCCTCATCCGTGAAGCGCAGGCGTGGAAAAAGACATACATACCCTTGGAAAGCCACCTCGTGAGCAGGCTCGAGGTCGGCCTTGGCACAAGCATGACTCCCACAGCCGCAGCGATCGCCGCCCACAGCAGCCAGATGCCACCGAGTAGGGATGCCAAGCGCAATGCGGCATTGATCCAACCCTCCGCCGGGCTGGAAGCAAGGGCAAACGGGAGCAGGCCTGAAACAAGGATGGCGTTCATTTTTTAAGAAACTCAAATTATAGACGCGGTATCACGAAGAAAACTTCATGAGCCTCAAGCGACGACATTGCATTTCGCTGCAGAATGGCCTTATCGTGCTTGCACCATGATCCCTCTGCTCATCGCCGGCGGTTCCATCATCAGCACATTCACAGCGCCTGAATTGCCTGAGATGAAGAACCACACACTGAACGGAACGCCCGTCAAAGCCCAGGAAGTCGTCTGCCGCACACGCTGGGGAACGCCCATGATGCCTGACGGCAAGGGAAGCTACAATCTCACAGCGGCGCCAAACCCCACCTACATCCAGCGCAGTCTTATCCAGCCGCCCAAGACCGATGCCCCGATCTACCGACCAGGCGCGCCCTATGTTTTGCCAACCCAGGTGGCGGCTGCGGATGCTCAACCGGCGCTTCCGAAGTAGTCGGGAAACGAAGTTGTTTCGATTGCGCCAAGCGGCGCGGGCACTCGCACATTGAACAAACAGACCACACCCGGGGTATTCAGCATCCACTGGTTTTCCCTGCTCAATGCGGTGTCCTTCCAGCTCATCCTAGGAGCGCCCATGATTCTTTATGCCAAGAGTCTCGGGGCCTCTTCGACCGTGATCGGTATTCTCGCGGCATTCACCCCGCTGATGACCGTGCTTCAGTTGCCCGCCGCCAAGTATCTTCCGATCTATGGCTACAAGCGCTTCGTCTTAATGGGGTGGGGGCTTCGGACCATTTTCATTTTTGTCGTAGCTGCCGTGCCGTTGCTGGTTTTTTTGGATGAAGTCGCAAAAATCGTTCTCTTGGTCGCCTCGCTCTTTGTTTTCAATTTTCTGCGAGGCATAGCATCCACCGCCTGGATGCCATGGATTGCCGCCCTCATACCCGAGGAAGAGAAGGCTGTTTTTTTGTCACGCGATCAGATTTTTATGTTCTGCGGATCCCTGATCGCACTTCTTTGCTCGGCATTGCTCATGTCCGGCGATGTGTCTTCCATGGAATACGCGCTCGTCTTTTTGGTCAGCGCGCTCACCGGCACCGGCGCGCTTTTTTTCATCAAACGAATCCCCGATGTTTGCGGCAGCGAGCAGATGAGAAAATCCTCTCAGGCGGTGCCCTGGAAAGAAATCCTGCTTTATCCGCCGTTTTTCTCGCTCCTCGTTTTCAATCTCCTTTTCGTCATCGTCGTCGGAAGCCTGGGAGTCTTCACCGTCGAGTATCTGCACGAATTCCCGGGTTTCAGCGTATCCGCAGTTCTTTATATGAGCGGCGTCTCCTTCATCGGAGCGCTGGCGAGCCTGCCGTTTTTGGGAAGGATGCTCGAGCGTCTCGGCGCTAAACCCGTCCTCACCCTTGCACTCGTCCTCTTCGGTGGAGCGATTGCCGGTTGGTTCTTCGTGGCAGCCGGCGTCATCCCCTGCAAATGGGCCACCATCTGTGCCCTGAACTTCGTCTGCGGCGTCGCTGGAGCAGGATTCAATGTCGCCAATGCAAAGATCATCTTCGCAACCATGCCGGTGATGGGACGCAATCACTTCTTCGCCCTCTTCACAGTGATCAGCAGCCTCGGCCTCGGCGCCGCCCCCGTCGTCTGGGGCATCTCACTCGACTTCATCGGCACCTACGAAGCCATCACCGGCTCCCTCCACTGGAAACGCCACAGCATCTACTTCGCAGCCCTCTTCCTGCTAAACCTCGCAACCCTCCTCCAAGTCCGCCGCCTCCGTGAGCCGAAGCCTGTTTAGGATTCTCTGAAATTCCCGACACGCAGCGCGTGAGGGGGCTCAAGCGGTTTGCAGCGCTTCGGGGTGACTTTTTGCTACTGCTAGCAAACGGAGGGCAGCCCCGCTGGGTTTGCGGGTTCCATTTTCCCAAGAAATGGCAGTGACCTTTGGAACATTGAGAAGGGCTGCGAACTGGGTCTGCGAAAAGCCGAGAGATGCCCGAGTGGCACGAATCTGTTTTGGGGAAATGGCTTTGATTGGTTGTGGAATAGTAATATGAGTTTCCCTTACAGGTTCTGTTCCAACAGCAAAACCTTCGGCTCGTGAGATAAGAGCGTCGAAATTCAGGCTTATGTCTTTTGGTTTGGTTTTCATCGGTTGTATTGAGTTTTGATTGATTCGACCGCGGATCGTAGTCGGGAAAGTTGCGCCGCGCTGATATTATTGGCGCTGCCCTGCGAGTTGGCGGGCTTCTTCGACGATTGATGTCGATTTTTGCCATTCCTCCAGCAGCAGGGATTCAAACTCGCGAAGGGCGGGATGGGGTGGCAGAAGACGACTTCCGCGACCGATGCGGCCGACGGCGTTTTGATAACGCCAGAGGAGGTCGATGTAGTCGCCTCGGCGTGACATCGGCACGAGGATCGGTGGAAAACCTGCGGCCAGAACCGGGAGATTGGCAATGAGCCGAGCCATGCGGCCATTGCCGTCGAAAAACGGATGGATGCGAACGAAAATCATATGCGTCCGGACATAAGCGGCAACGGCCTGCGCAGGGCGATTGATCGCGCGTGTTTTGTTGAAATCGGTCAGCCAGCGATCCACCAATCGCGGCACATCGGCTGGGGCTGCGTATTCCATATAAACGCCCTTGCCGTCCACCACGCCGGTCGTTCCATTGAAATCTTTTTTCCAGTCGCCCACGGGATTCAATGAATCCACCGCAGAAAGCGGCATCACCGCCCTGTGCAGTGCGAAAAGATCCTCGCGAGCGAGCGCGCGGCCGACCATTTCGTAGATCAAGTCGATCGCTCTGGCGTGCCCGTAAACCTCCTGATGATCCCGCAGTGGCTTGCCGCCAATGGTGAGTCCGAGTTCCAGAATTTTAACGGTTTCGCCAAGAGTCAGAGTGTTGCCCTCGATCGCTGTGGATTCGTGTGTCCACTCCGCAGCGAGGCGCTTGAGGAGTTGATCGCGGAGATCGGTGGGAAGACCCTCGTAAAAAAGCCCTTGCCGAGCTCGCGGTGCCGATCGGCTTTTTAAAAAGGAAAAAACCGCATTGTGGCTCACATCCAATCCGTGTCGGCGGTTGATCTCCAGCGCCGCGCCACGAAAACCAACACCGGAAGCAAGGATTTCCCTCAACTCGGTTTCGTATGGTTTCAGCTTGGATTGAAAAGGTCTGCCTGGCATGGCACTGAAATTGTCACGAGATTAAACGCTGGAAGCGCAGATTGTAACGACAAAATTTTCTTTTTTTAACAAAAATAGTCGTTACAGAATTGTCTTGGGAGCGCCAACGTCCTCGTTGGCTTCTTACACCGTTTTTCTTTCGATGAGCCGACGGGGACGTCGGCGCGCCTGAGGATTTGGCGGATTATACTATTCTGGATTCAGGATAATTTCTTTGATGCTATCGGCGGGGGCTTTCATCAGTCACATTTTTATGCCATTTCGAATCACGGTAGCGAATACCAGGTTGATCGGCCTCCGCCGTGGCGCACCAGAAGGCCTTTTTCGACGAGTGATGTGAAGGTAGCTTTGAGTGTATTCGGGCTTGCGCCAGCTTCGCGCACGATGTCGCGGGTCGTGACGCGGCCATGGTCGCGCACATAATCCAAGATTCTAACGGCCAGATTCGACAGGGCGGCGAGGGCATTTTTTTCGCGCTCTACTTTTACCGCCAAGCGGCGCTTCTGCTGCTGCATGGCTCGCATGAAAAAAAAAAGCCATGGCTGCCAATTCGGAGCCTCGCTGCGGATAGTGCTCTGCGTCTGCCGCAAGGCGAGGTAGTAGCCTTCTTTGCTGTTCTCGATCACGGATTCCAGTGAGGAATACGGCACATATGCATAGCCAGCCTGCAATAGCATGAGAGTAGTCAGGATGCGGCTCAATCGGCCGTTGCCGTCTTGGAATGGGTGAATTTCCAGAAAGGTGACGATGAACACGGCGACGATCAGCAGCGGGTGAATGCGCTTCAACTCGCGGGCATCATTCAACCATTTCACCAACTCTGCCATGCGGTGCGGCGTGTCGAACGGGGTAGCCGTCTCGAACACGATGCCGATCATGTTGCCGACGCCATCAAAAGCTCCCACATCATTGCGCAAGGTCTTGTATTCGCCACGGTGCCGATCGTCTTTATCGCTGTGACGCAAAAGGTCTCGGTGAAGCTGTTTGATGTAGTTTTCTGTGATGGGAATGTCTCCCCATGCGTGGAAGATGGTTTCCATCACTTCAGCATAGCCGGCGACCTCCTGCTCATCGCGGCTGCTAAAGCGTTGGATTTCCAAGTTGGCCAGCAAGCGCTCAACCTCGCGGTCGGTCAACTTGCTTCCCTCAATGCGGGTGGAAGAGCCGATGCTTTCGATGGTGGCGACATGGCGCAGCGCCTTGAGGCGCTCAGGCGCGAGGGTGCCCAGAGCGCGCCACGCCCCCTTGAACTCGTCAACCTCACTGATCAGAGCCAGCAACTCCGATGTGATTTGAATGGTCTCCGTTTGCATGATGCCGGAATATATACCGGATTAAACCGGAATGTCCAACCGAATAATTACCGGAATAAGCCGGAATAAGCCCAGCACACCGGCGCGCATGTGCATCAGGCTGGGCTCGCGGAGGCACTGCTTTCCGCTTTTTCTGTCTTGATGCGCTCGGACAACCAAACCTTGATGATGGATTGGCGGGTTACTCCAATGAGGGAAGCCTGTTTATCGAGTTCGGAAATCATCCAACTTGGCAAATCCACATTGACGCGGCGAGGCACGAGACCAGGCCGGGTTGCCTTGTCACAATCGAGAAATTCGCCGATGTCCTCTCCTTCGTCAAAGCGATGACAAAGTTCCTCAGCGGTTATTGTAGTCTTTTGCTTCTGCATCTCTTGTCCAGCGTGGAGACAGTTGCTGACAGCTGTTATTGTTTCTTTACCACTCAGGCAAATTTCACGACCAGACGCCGCCCGGTGGCGCGGGCGACTTTTTCCAATGTCGAGAGTGTGAGATTGGCCGGATGGCGCTCGTAGCGGCAGATGGCACTGCGCGTGGAGCCTATTTTGCGGGCCAATGCCTCTTGCGTGAGTCCTGCGCTCTCGCGGGTCTTGGCCAGAAGTTGGCCGAGTTCCCACTCTGCATGCTCACTGTCGTAGGCGGCGGCGAACTCCGCATCCTTCCCTTTTCGCTGCGCAATGTAGCGGTCCAAGTCATCAGGTTTCTTTGTTTTCATAAATTTTCTTTCGGGTTTCGGTTATTTGGATTTCGTGTAGCGGAGGCTTCTCGGTCTTTTTGGTGAAGCCGTGCGCCAGGACCAATTTGTCCGTGCCTTCCATCCAGCCCAGCAGGCGGAATATGTTTCTGGCGAAGACCACGCGCACCTCCCAAAGATCGTCTGTTGCCACCATCTTTTTCAGGTAAACGGAAGGCGCCGGGTGTGTCAGCCTGATCGCGAAGAGCGTCCAAAGCCCCTTCCCGCCTGTTTGGCATCAAGCTCATCCAGATATTCCTCTATGGGGGATTTCTCCTCAAAAGACTTGAAGAAATCGATGACAAGCATGATGCCTGTGTTGCTTTAAAATGAAACAATGTCAATAATTTGCTGTCATTCCGCCTCGGGTGGGTATTCGCAAAGTGTAAAAGCGAATCCAGTTTACAGTGCCCCTTTTTTACAGCTTAAAATCTCAGGGGATTGTAGCAGCGTTATTTTTTTGCAGTTCTTTAGTTCGCCTCTGACCTGCTGCTATTTCTTCAGGAGTTAATTTATTCTCAAGATCGCTTAAGAACTTTTGGGCGAGTTCTAATCTGTTGCTAGCCAAATTCAAGTATGCATAACCTTCAACTCGATCTCTGCTAACTCCTTTGCCATCAATATAGCAGCAACCTAGAGAAAACTGAGCTTGAGGGATCCCTTTGTTCGCTGCTTCATGATATAACCTAAAGGCTTCGGCTTGATTTTTTTCTAGCCCATTGCCTGATTCATAACAAAATCCTAGCAAATATTGAGCTAAGGCATCACCTTGTTCAGCGGCTTTCTGATACCATTTCACAGCTTCAACTTGGTTTTTTTCGACGCCTTTGCCTAATTCGTAACAGCTACCTAGCAAACTTTGAGCTTCAGCAAGTCCCTGTTCAGCAGCCTTAAGATACCACTTTACAGCTTCACTTTGATCTTTTTCGACGCCATCGCCTCGAGCGTATGTGAGTCCCAGCATATATTGAGAGTAAGCATCGCCAGTCTCAGCAAGCCCCTTCTGTATCTCAAAAATTGACATTCCCTTGGAATTACTCTGCGGTGGAACCTTCATTCCTAAATTCGCAGCATGACTCATTATATTATCTCGAGTAACCACATCAACAATAGCTCCATCAACGTTTTTGGTAATAAAAACAGAACCGTCTTCTAGACTCCAAATTTCTTTTGTTTTGTCTGGGGAAAAACCACAGCGATTAAAAATTAGATTTGGCTTAGAATTAATCTTTAAAACAAACGAAAAAACTGAATCTGGAAAATTATTGAGGTCGTTTATTCTATATTGAGTCGATGTAGATATATTATTTTTATATGAAACTATTACATTAGCACCCGAGAATTCGGAATTTTTTGGAGAATAAATTACAACTATTTCACCATTAACTTTTCTTTCATAATTTGTTTTACCATATAAATTTTCACATTCATCTCTAGATCCGCCAACAAAAGAATGAACATGTTTTATAAAAAATAAATTCAGTATAAATATTATTAAAGTATACTTTTTCATATAAATAAAACTCTCATAATATTTTCAAGATTACATAGCACTTTATTTTATCGCTTTCTCCATAAGTTATTTTCACTTCTCCCAACTCATAAGCGAAGGGATGGTTTTTTCGAATGGGGTGCGGAGTTTTTCCAGTGGCCAGGAGAAGGTTTTGCCGGTTGCTTCGATGGTGAGGGTGGGGTCTTTGGTGACTTCGCCGAGGCGGGTGTGGGGGACGCTTCGGGATTTGAGGAAGTCGAGGAGTTCGCTGGCGTGGCGTTGGGCGAAGGTGATGACGATGCGGGATTGCGACTCGTTGAAGAGGGCGATGTCGGCGCGGGTGCGTCCTCGCGACAAGCGAGTGCCATCGTATGGCCTGAAGTTGGATGGGAGGGGATTGAATAGCATCGTCAGGATTGAGCAGAACCGCAATCAAGCCGCCAACTCGGTGTAGTCCTTAATTACCGTCGCAGTGATTTGCTTTTCTTTTTTGAGCAATTGGCGGAAATCGCAGGTGGTTTGAATGTTGAACCAGAATTGAGCGCTTTGCCTGAAGAATTTGCCGAGTTTGAGCGACATTTCGGGCGTTATGCTGCGGCGACCGAGGACGATTTCGTTGATGCTTCGCGGACTGATGCCAAGGGCTCGGGCGAGCGCGTTTTGGGAAATGCCCATTGGCACGAGATAGTCTTCGAGCAGAATTTCACCGGGAGTGATAGCAGCCTTCATAGTTTATATCCTATAGCGTTATAGATCGGTGTCAATGGTAGTCCACAATGGCGACCTCAGAAGGACCATTGGCGGTCCATTGGAAGACAATCCTCCATTGGTCGTTGATCCGAATCGAGTGCCAACCAGCACCCTTTCCGCGCAGGGGCTCAATGCGGTTGCCGGGCGGGACTGCCATGTCCTCGACCCGATCTGCGGCATCCAGCGCCGTAAGTTTGCGGGTGGCGACCCTTGCGATTTGCGAGAAACGACGATTACTCTCCGTGCGAAAAAGCTCTTCGGTGTCTTTATCCGAAAAAGAGAGAATCATTGGTGCGGATTACTTTTCCCAACTCATCAGCGACGGGATGGTTTTTTCGAATGGGGTGCGGAGTTTTTCCAGTGGCCAGGCGAAGGTTTTGCCGGTGGCTTCGATGGTGAGGGTGGAGTCTTTGGTGACTTCACCGAGGCGGGTGTTGGGGACGCTTTTCGCTTTGAGGAAGTCGAGGATTTCGCTGGCATGGCGCGGGGCGAAGGTGATGACGATGCGGGATTGCGACTCGTTGAAAAGGGCGACATCGGCTCGGGTGCCGGGGATTTCGGTTTTGGCTCCGAGGTTTCCGCTCAGGCAGGACTCGGCGAGGTTGACGGCGAGGCCGCCTTCGGAGCAGTCGTGGGCGCTTTTGACGAGGCCTTTGCGGATGAGGTCGCGGACGGCGTTTTGGACGGCGAGTTCCTTGGCGTAGTCGAGTTGCGGCGGGGAGCCGGCTTTGCGGCCGTGGACGGCGAGGAGGTAGTGGGACGCGCCGAGTTCGTTGCCGGGTTCGCCGATGAGGAGGATGATGTCACCTGCGGCTTTGAAGGCTTGGGTGGTGATGTGCTCGGGTTTTTCAACGAGTCCGACCATGCCGACGGTGGGCGTGGGGTCGATGGCACCGGCGGGGGATTCGTTGTAGAGGCTCACATTGCCGCCGGTGACGGGTGTGTCGAATGCGCGGCAGGCTTCGGCGAGGCCTTCGATGGCTTCGCGGAGTTGGAGGAAATTTTCGGGTTTGTGGGGATTTCCGAAATTCAGGTTGTCCGTGACGGCGAGCGGGGTTGCGCCGGTGCAGGCGATGTTGCGGGCGGCTTCGGCGACGGCGATACGGCCGCCTTCGCGGGGATCTTGCTTGCAGTAGATCGCGTTGCAATCGGTGGATGCGGCGAGGATTTTATTGGCCTCGCGAACGATGAAGACGGCAGCATCCGATCCGGGCAGGACGGTGGCGCCGAGGCGGACCATGTGGTCGTATTGCTGCCAGACCCATTGTTTGGAAGCGATGCTCGGATGGGCGAGGAGGGTTTCGAGAGCGGTGAGCGGGTCGGCTTCAGGCACGCTGGCGAGGTCGAGCGGCTCGGGAGCTTTTTTCGGAGCGGCTTCGCGGGAGTAGAGCGGGGCTTCGTCGGCGAGCTGGCGGGCGGGGATTTCAACGGCGATATTGTCGCCTTCGCGGACGCGCATCATGCCGTCGTCGTTGACCACGCCGACATGGGCGTAGGGGAGATCCCATTTTTCAAAGATGGCGCGGACTTTGTCTTCCTCGCCTTTTTTGACGATGACGAGCATGCGTTCCTGGGACTCGGAGAGCAGGATTTCGTAGGGGGTCATGCCGGTCTCGCGTTTCGGCACGAGGTTGACATCGATTTCAACGCCTGTGCCGCCACGGCTGGCGGTTTCGCAGGTCGAGCATGTGAGGCCTGCGGCGCCCATGTCCTGGATGCCTGCGACGCAGCCGCTGGCGAGGAGTTCGAGGCAGGCTTCGAGAAGGAGTTTTTCGCGGAAGGGGTCGCCGACTTGCACGGCGGGGCGGTCTTCTTTGGATTCCTCGGTGAGTTCGCGCGAGGCGAAGGCGGCGCCGGCGAGGCCGTCACGGCCGGTTTCGGCTCCGACATAGAAAACGGGATTGCCCACGCCCTTGGCAGCTCCGCGGGCGATTTGCTCGTGCTTGAGGATGCCGAGGCAGAAGACATTGACGAGGGGATTACCCGAGTAGCTGTCGTCGAAATACACCTCGCCGCCGATGGTCGGGATGCCGATGCAGTTGCCGTAGTGGGCGATGCCATTCACCACGCCTGCGAAGAGGCGGCGGTTGGTGGCGGATTGTTGGGAGTCACCACGAATGTCGCCGAAGCGGAGGGAATTCATCGAGAACACGGGACGGGCGCCCATGGTGAAGATGTCGCGAATGATGCCGCCGACGCCTGTGGCTGCGCCTTGGAAGGGCTCGATGGCGCTCGGGTGGTTGTGGCTCTCCATCTTGAATGCGATGGCCCATCCGTCGCCGATGTCGAGGACGCCGGCATTTTCCTCACCCGCCTTCACGAGGACGCGCGGGCCGGTGACGGGGAATTTTTTCAGCTCGAGCTTTGAATTTTTGTAGGAGCAATGCTCACTCCACATGACGGAAAAAACGCCGAGTTCGGTGAGATTGGGCTCGCGTCCGAGGATGGATTTGATGCGTTCGTATTCGTCGGGCGTAATGCCGTGTTTGGAGATGATTTCGGGTGTGATGGCGGACATATTGGAAGAATTTTTAACCACGGAGGACACGGAGAGCACGGAGGTGAAGAAGAGTTTTCAAATGGATAGGCGTTTGATGCCGCTTTTGAGGAGCGGGACATTGAAGTTGATGAGGAGCGCCGTGCGGAGGTTGGTGAGTTTCAGATAGGTGAGGACTTGTGCGGTGTGGACGGGGAGGAATTGGTCGATGGATTTGAGTTCCACTAGGACTTTGTTTTCGACGATGAGGTCGGCGCGGAAGCCACAATCGAAGGTGAGGTTTTTGTAGCGGACAGGGATTTCTTGTTGCGTGGTGGCGGAGAAACCTCGGTCGGCTAACTCGAATGCTAGGCATTTCTCATAGACTGATTCGAGCAGGCCAGGGCCCAACTCCCGATGAACAGTGATGGACGCACCAATGATGGCGTCCGTCAGGGAGTTGTTTTCAAACTCCTCCGTGTTCTCCGAGTGCTCCGTGGTTAACATTTCAACAAACTATCGAAGATCACTAATCCGTCGGTGCTGCCGAGGGCGGGGTCGCAGGCGCGCTCGGGGTGGGGCATGAGGCCGAAGACATTTCGGGTTTCGTTGCAGATGCCGGCGATATTTTCGCGGGAGCCGTTGGGGTTTGCGGTGTCAGTGGTTTGGCCTTGGGAGTCGCAGTAGCGGACGAGGATTTGGTCGTTCGCGTTGAGGGCGGCGAGGGTGGCGTCGTCGGCGAAGTAGCAGCCTTCCCCGTGGGCGATGGGGATATTGAGGACTTGGCCTTTGGTGGCGGCGCGGGTGAATCGGGAATTAGTCGATTCCACGCGGATGCTTTGGTGTTTGCAGACGAAGTGGAGGCCTTTGTTGCGAACGAGGGCGCCGGGGAGTAGTCCGCTCTCGCAGAGGATTTGAAAGCCGTTGCAGATGCCGAGGACGGTGCCTCCGGATGCGGCGAAGGTTTTCACCGTTTGCATGATCGGTGAGAAGCGGGCGATGGCTCCGCAGCGGAGATAGTCGCCGTAGGAGAAACCACCTGGAACAACGACGGCGTCGAAGCCTGCGAGCGAGGTGTCCTTGTGCCAGACGAAGTCGGCCGATGCACCGGGAAGGTTATTGAGAGCGAGAACGCAGTCCTGGTCGCAGTTCGAGCCAGGGAAGCGGATGACGGCGAATTTCATCATTTGCTGATCGAGTAGTCCTCGATGACGGGGTTGGAGAGGAGATCTTTGGCGATGCGGTGGATTTCGGAGTCGGGCGTCGAATCGGGGAGTTCGAGTTCGATGACTTTGCCGATGCGGACGCGTCCCACGCCGGTGAGGCCGAGGTGGCGGATGGCTTCAGCGGCGGCGGCGCCTTGAGGGTCGAGGACGGATGGTTTCGGCAGAACGGTTACGAGGACTTTCATGGCGCGGAGGTTTTCGTTTCGGATGGGTTCGAACAAGACGATTTTTTATTTTTTCTGAGTTGGATGAGCGAAATGGCGAGCGCGAGAAGGCTTACGGCGAGGCAGGAAATCGAAAAGACCTCGCCGTAGCGGGCGAAAAAAGTCGGCTGATGCGATGTGGGGACATTGATTTTGCTGAAGAGCACGCCTTGTAGAAATGTGCTGCCCGAGGGGTCGCGGAGGACTTCGCGGACGACGCCGAGACGGTCGATGGCGCAGGTCACGCCCGTGTTTGCGGCGCGTATCATGGGAATTTTATTTTCTACGCAGCGGAAAATGGCGTTGTTGAGGTGCTGAAGGGGGCCGGCGCTTTTGAGGAACCATCCATCATTTGTGACGACCACGAAGGATTGCGCGCCGAGCAGAGCGAAGTGGCGGGCCAGATCGGCAACTGTGTCTTCAAAACAAACAAGCGGGCCGAGTTTCACGGGCTTCGATTGAAGCTCGAGGACGGTGTATTCTTTTCCAGCGTCGAAGTCGGATGGCACCAAGTCGCCAACGATCTTTGCGATTATTGGGAATTCCTCGCGAAGTGGGACATACTCGCCGAAGGGAACGAGGTGCATTTTGTGGTGGAGTTGAGCTTCCTTTCCCTGCTTGGTCAGCAAGGCGATGGAGTTGTAGTCGCCATCATTGCCCCAGTGGGTTGTTCCGATGAGAAAGTCTCCCGAGTATTGCTCGGCGAGTCCTCGAACGAGGTCCCAGGTGAATTGATTGCCGAGAAGCGGGCTGGGCGTGGAGGATTCGGGCCACAGAATAAGCTCGGGCCCCATTGCTATCGCCGGGAGGGTTTGGTTTTTCAGGGTTTCGAGGACCTGGATTTCGAAGTTGGGATCGTTGCGGACATTTTGAGGAATGTTCGGCTGAACGGCGGCAAAGCTGAGTGGTTCGCTGGCTGGTTCCGGGCTGAAAAGTTGTCGGACACCATAGCTCCAAGTGAGGGCTACGAGGGCAATCGTAATGGCAAAATCATAGTGTGCTCGCCGCGCGCCGCGTTTGATTTCGAGGAGGAGGCGTTTGACGGTTGCCACGAGCATAAGGTTGGTCATCGCCACTAAAAAAGAAATGCCTCCCACTCCGGTAATGTCGGCGATCTGTATGAGGGCGATATTTTCATGTAGCGCGATGCCGAGACCGTTCCACCCGAAGGCCGGGAAAATAACGCCACGGAGCCATTCCAAGGCTACCCAAGCACCTGCACCAAGGGCACAGACGCGAAGATTATGGATCGACCGCAGCCAGGATTCTTGACTGGTGAGGGTGTTGACCAGTGCTCTGGCGAACAGCGTCCATGCGGTGAAATAAAATGCGAAATACAAAACGAGCAGCACATACCCGGGCCAGGTGAGGGTCGTGAGCCAGTAGGCGCTCATCGCAAAAAAGACCAACCCGCTCGCGTAGCCGAGGCATGCTTTCCTCAGCCAATCCCTTCGCTTCGCCGGCGGGCAAAACCAGACCGCCCATACAAGCGGTGTCAGCGCCACCCAGCAAAGATCGCCAAGACCGAATGGGGGGTAGCACAACCCCAGAAGCAGCCCGCTTAATAATGCCAAAAACCAAGGAAACACACGCGACATGGGGCGAAATACAAGACCCCCGCGAGTGAAAAGACAACGCCCTTCTCGCAAGGAGGGCTGCGAGGATCGCGCGATGCTGCAATCCGAGTGCGTTTCGGAAAAAGAGACTTTTGATTTGCGGTCGCTGGATTGCTGGCTCAAGTTAGGTCAAATGCCCAGTCGACACTGCTTTCTCGCTCTCATTTTCTCGATTCTGGCGCAGGGGTTTACCTTTGCCACGGCTGATCTGGAATTTGAAAAGTTTGCCATGAATCTCAGGGAAAAGGCCATTCTCCGAGTCGAGCCTCCCACCGTTTCCACCCAAGCCCCGTCCACGCTCGGGCTGACCCGATATCCTTGGAAGCGCAACATTGTGACCACGGTTTTCTGGGTCGGCGAGCGCCCCACTCGCAATAACCCTGTGCCGAACTGCAAGAGTTCATGGGATCCAGAGTGGCACCAAAGTTTTGGAGGATATGACAACCCCGATCCTGCAGCCCGTCGTGGATTTTTTCCGAAGTTCAGCCCGCGTCAAAATCCCTTCTATGTCGCCCTTCCCTATAATGATGTGACCCGAGGATCAACCAAACCCGAGTCGCGCCGCGTGATTCCATGGTTCCGCGAGGCTTTTGAAAAAGAGGGAAAGTCTGTGTGCAAGGGGCGCTGGGTGGCAATCCGGCGAGGAAATCGTATCGCCTACGCCCAATGGGAGGACTGCGGTCCATTCCGAACGGATCACTGGCAGTATGTCTTCGGTAACGAGCGTCCGAGGCCTAACCTCAACCAAGGCGCGGGGCTCGATGTCTCGCCTGCCGTGAGGGACTACCTTGGCATGAGCGGCAAGGATGTGTGTGATTGGAAGTTCGTTGATTTTCGCGAAGTCCCTCCCGGTCCTTGGACGAAATACGGTGACAACAACACCTTTGTCCTCCAGCAGCGTGGAGCCAATTTGTTTCTCACTGATCGCAACAATGCCCGCAGTGCGAGGCGTTGAGTCGATCTAATCAGCGGCGCTGGCTTTGAGTTCCTCGATCGTAGCGAACTCGAGAGTCGAGGCGTGGGTCGCTTCGAGAACGACTTTGGGAGCCATTCCGGCATCGTAGGCGTCTTTCCATCGACTGGCGCAGAGGCACCATTTGTCGCCGGCTTTTAACCCTGGGAATTCATATTCTGGGCGGGGAGTGGAGAGATCGTTTCCTTGCTCGCGGGAAAACTTCAGAAACTCATCGGTCATCACAGCGCAAACCGTGTGCACGCCTGTGTCTCCATGTCCGGTATGGCAATGGCCATCGCGGTAGTATCCGGTCAGTGGTTCGTAGCAGCAGGGTTCCAGATCGCCTCCCAAAACATTTCTTGCCATGGGCAACATCTACGCGAATGCCGGAGGCAATTCCAGATACAAAAAACTTCGTCGCACGGTTTCCGGCTTGCGCATAGTTTGGCAGGAACTGCCCATGATTTTGGAATTACTGGAATGGTGCTTCACGCCTGCCTCGCTGAGTGCACGAACCAACGGCCTCCTGGCCGAGCAGATCGCCATACGCCACCGCGCCAGGCGCTGTCGTAGTTCGTGGCGAGGTCATTTGCAGTCGTGCAAAAGTTTCCTCAGTCGACAGCTTTCGGGAGGAAATCATGTGGCAGTTCTTGGAAGCGGACACCTCCGCGACATTGATCTCCAGCATTTGAAAAGAACCTTCACCCGCATCACTCTTGTTGATGTGGTTCACCCGCTGGAAGTCCAAGTCTTGGCCTTATTTTCCGGTGGCCGGATTCGGCTCTGCTCGGGCGATCTCTCCGGAGCGCTGCATCTGAGGGAACCCTCTTCGCCCATTACTCTGGATCAAAATCTCCGCTGTCTCTTGGAGGAGGCAGATGCATTGGTCTCCTGTTGCCTTTTGACGCAGCTTGCGCTGCCAATTTCGCATCGCTGGGGGAAGCGCTTTGACGCTGCCTTGGTCGAGGTCGGCGCGCAGAGTATCCAGCAAAATCACATCGACCTTCTCGAAGGCGCCCCGACGGCTATTTTGATCACTGACACCGCGCAGCGCTATGGAAGCGACGAATGGTCTCCACTTCTCAGCAAGGTCCGCCTGCCTGCGCCGATTGAAAGTTGGCTTTGGGACATCGCGCCTGCCGAAGAGCATGGCCTCAAGGGGCTCGGTCCCGAACAGCGCCGCGTTGAGGCGTTTGTTTTCAGCAAGCGTGGTTAGGACACGAAAATCTTTGCCCATTCGTAACGAAAGAATACGATGTCTAAACATGGCAAAACGTCGTATTCTCAAGATCGGCTCCCAATCCATTGGAGGGCGTGAGTTGCTTTTCATCCTCGGTCCCTGCGTGATCGAGAGCGCGGCATTTACCCGCCGCATGGGTGCTAAAATCAAGGCCATTTGCGATGGGGAAGGCGTTGGATTTGTTTTCAAAGCCTCTTACGACAAGGCGAACCGCACTTCGAACAAGTCCTTCCGTGGCACATCAGTTCACGATGGCTGCGCCTTGCTGGCGGAAATCGGTGCCGATCTGGGTGTGCCGGTGACGACAGATATTCATTCTCCCGAAGAGGCGGAAATAGCCGGGCAATTCGTGGACATACTCCAGATCCCTGCCTTTCTCTGCCGTCAGACCGATTTGATCGTCTCCGCAGCCAAGACCGGCCGCATTGTGAATGTCAAAAAGGGTCAGTTTCTGGCACCTTGGGACATGAAAAATGTCGCTTTAAAACTCGAGGCGGCGGGGTGCAAGGATTACATCTTCACCGAGCGGGGCACGACCTTTGGCTACAATAATCTGGTCGCTGACATGCGTTCGATTCCTTGGATGCAGGAACTGGGTTGTCCTGTCGTTTTTGACGCCACCCACTCGGTGCAACGTCCGGGCGGGGCAGGGGAGACCACCGGGGGCGATGGCAAGCTGGCGCCCGTTCTCGCACGAGCCGCTGTGGCTGCGGGTTGCGACGGTGTTTTTCTGGAAACCCACGAAAACCCGGCGAAGGCCTTGTCCGATGGGCCAAATCAAGTGCCGCTCCGCGATCTGCCGCGTTTGATCAAACAATTGAAAGCCCTCCGCGATGTCGTGGTCTAATTTTTTCCACATTCTCATTCTTGCCGCAATGCTTGCTTCTCTCCAGGCGGAGGAAGCCTCCAGTGAGCCAGCCGATTTTGATTTGCCTGTTCCAGTTGGTATGCCGGTGAATGGCATAAAGGTTCCTCAATATTCTGAAGACGGCAGGCGGCTCATGCTTTTCGAGGCGGCCATTGCAAAAAAAGTCGATGAAAAGCGGGTCGAGATGGAGAGCCTCAAGCTCGAAGCGCTCGATGGCGACGGAAGGAAAATTTTCGTTGAACTGCCGCAGGCGGTCTTTAACCTCGATTCCCGCATTCTGACCGGAGACAATTCCGCAAAAATCTCTCGCGAGGATTTTGAAATCACCGGCGACAGTATCGAGTTCAACACCAAAACCCGCTTCGGAACCCTGCGGGGGAATGTAAAAATGGTTATCTCCACAGAAGGAAATCCCAAATGATCAACTGCAAATCCGGCTTTCTGGCTCTTCTGCCCTTAATTTTCACCCTCATTCCATCTCACGCCCAAGAAGCCAAGGCCTCGATGTCCGCCGACTCCAAGACCGGCAAAACTCCCGGCCTCTTCAATATGGCTGGAGGCGACCGGCCGGCGGGGGCAAAGACCGAAATCACCGCGACCAAGGAATCCAGTTTCGATAGCGAAAAAAATGTTGCCGAATTCACCGGACGCGTCGTTGTGCGGGATGTTCAGTTCACGCTCACCTGCGACCGGCTTAAAGTCTCACTCAGCCCCGATCGAAAAGGCATCGCCTTGGCCGAGGCACAAGGGAATGTTCTCATCGTCCAAGAAAAGTCCGATCCCAAAAGCAACGCGCAACAAGCCATCGGCCGCGCGGGAGAGGTGACCTACAAACCCGACTCCGGCGAGGTCGTGCTGCGCGATTGGCCTTCGATCCAGCAGGGTATTAACAACCAAGTTGCCACCGAGCAATCCACCATCATGATCCTGCGCAGCAGCGGTCAATCCCGCACCATTGGTGGAAGCAAAACTCTGATCGCCGATACCGCAAAGCCGCAATGAGCGAGAATCCCGAAAAACCGCTTCTCCACACCGAGGGGCTCGTGAAGGTTTACAACCGCCGAGCTGTGGTCAATGGCGTGGATATCAATGTCAAAAAAGGCGAGATCGTTGGACTCCTCGGCCCGAACGGAGCAGGAAAGACGACGACATTTTACATGATCGTCGGCCTCGTTCGACCGAATGGCGGCAAGGTCTTTTTTCGTGGCGACGATGTCACTGCCATGCCGATGTATCGCCGGGCGCGGCATGGCATGGGTTATCTTCCGCAGGAGGAATCGATCTTCCGAAAGCTCACCGTGGAGGAAAATATTCTCGCTATCCTGGAGACAACAGGACTTCCCAAGAAGGCTCGCAAAGAGCGCTGTGACGAGCTTCTCACCCGCTTCGGCATTGAGCATATTGCCAAGAACGAGGCTCTGACCCTCTCGGGAGGAGAAAAGCGCCGGCTCACCATCGCGCGCTCACTGGTCACGAATCCCTCGCTACTCATGCTTGACGAGCCATTCAGCGGCGTTGACCCCATCGCCGTTCATGATGTGCAGCAGATCATTCAGGATTTGCGCGAGCAGGGGCTCGCTATCCTCATCACCGACCACAATGTGCGGGAAACCCTAAATATCGTCGACCGCGCCTACTTGATCTTTGAAGGCCGGGTGGAGAGTCAGGGGAACAAAGAGTTTCTTTTGAACGATCCGATCAGCCGCAAACTCTACCTCGGCGAATCCTTCTCGATGTGATTCCAAGCTCGCAGTGCTGGTTTGCATAAACGCCCAGCGCGGTTTACTTGTGTCCCCATTCCGCAGCACTTTTCAAAATTTCCATGCCCGCCAACAGCAAACCGCTGAAAAAAGTAAGCCACATAACGGTTGGTCATTTTTATGCGAATCACGCCGAGAAGCTTGGACTCAGGCTGGAAGGCAGTTCTCGCGGCCTGAACCGGCTCATTCGCGAGCCAACCATTAACCGCCCCGGCTTGGCGCTATCCGGTTTCTTCAGCTACTTCGCTGTGAAACGCATTCAAGTTCTCGGAGCCGCAGAGTTGAGCTATCTCAAGAGCCTTCCAGTCGCGACACTGAAGGAACGCGCTCGCGGATTGCTCTCCCGCAATATGCCCTGCCTGGTTGTCGCCAGAAACGCTCCGGTTCCCACAGCCATCCTGGACGCCGCCGCCGAGTTCGAGACCCCCGTGCTTCGCACAAGCATGATCACGATGAAGTTTATCAATGCGGCCACGATCCTTCTCGAGACGGACTTCGCCCCCTCGACGACGGAACATGGCAGCATGGTGAGTATTCTCGGTGTGGGAACGCTTATTCGCGGCGCAAGCGGCATCGGTAAGAGCGAGTGCGTGCTTGGGTTGATCGAGCGCGGCTACAGCCTCGTAAGCGATGACATCACACGCTTCCGCTCGGTCGAGGGCAGCGAACTCATTGGCATGTCGGATAGCATCTCACGTTACCACATGGAGGTTCGCGGCATCGGAATCATCAACATCGCCTCGATCTTCGGCGCTGGCTCTGTGGTGCCTCAGAAAAAACTTAACTTCGTCGTCACACTCAAAGATTGGCATGAGGTCGAGAATGTGGATAGGATCGGACTCGACCGTGAAACATATGAAATTCTGGGCATCAAAGTCCCGCATGTCACACTGCCCGTCCGCACCGGGCGCGACATCGCGAGGCTGGTCGAGGTGGCCGCGCTGGACCAGAAGTTAAAAGACATGGGCGAGAACAGTGCACAGGAATTTAATCAGAGACTTCTTCACATGATCAGCGAACGCCGGAACAGATAATGGGAATTCTTACGAAAAAAAAGACAGGGGAAGACCTGCAGAAAACAACCTGCGAGGTAACCATCGATAACCGCAACGGCCTCCATGCGCGGCCCGCAGCCATGTTCGTGAAGATATCCAGTCGCTACCGGGCCGAGGTCTGGGTGGAAAAAGACGGAGAGAGGGTGAATGGCAAAAGTATCATGGGTCTCATGATGCTCGCTGCCGGCAAGGGATCCAAACTCACCATCCTCGCCGAGGGTGTGGATGCCGAAAAAGCCGTGGCCGAAATCAAAAACCTCGTTGAAACACGCTTTGGCGAAGATTGACGCCAGCGCGGTTTTCTTCTCATTGCCTATAGTCTTTTTTTTGTTCAATCTCCCTGCAAATGCGGGGAGTTGAAAAAGTAAAATCCGAAAAGCGGTTCCAAGGCATACCTGTTGCCCAAGGCATCGCGCATTTCCCCGCACTCGTTCATCTGGCCGAGGAGGAGGAGATTCTTCCTGAAACGATTTCATCCGAGGATGTGCCGGGTGAAATTGCGCGCTTCGAGGCGGCACTCATAGCGACGCGCATCGAACTGCTCGAAATCCAGCAGAAAATTTCCTCCGCCATCGGCGCCCATGACGCCAGTATTTTCGACGCCCACCTCCTTGTAGTCGAGGATCGCACTCTCATCGACGAAGTCCTGCGCAGTCTCGAGCGCGACCATCTCTGCATCGAATACATCTTCCAAGAAGTCGCCCACAAATACTGCAAGACACTTGAAGCTATCGATGACCCCTACCTCAGGGAGCGCGTCGTTGACATCGAGGATGTGACGCGCCGTGTCATCAGGCATCTCCTCGGCAAGGCTCCGCAAAATCCAGCCGCCCACGATCAGTCCCATATTATCGTTGCGCACAACCTCACGCCATCCGACACGGCCCAATTGGACCGCGATCTCGTTCGAGGCTTTGTCACAGAGATTGGCAGCAAGACCTCGCACACGGCGATCATGGCGCGCTCGCTGGAGATTCCCGCCGTCGTTGGGATGCAGGGCATCTGCCAACAAATTCAGATCGGCGACGACATCCTCATCGATGGCTACAATGGACTGCTCATCCTCAATCCCTCCGCAGCGACGATTCTCGAATACGAGCGCCTCTCGCGAGAGAAGGAGCAAGTCGTCGAGCGCTTGCGCCTCATCAGAGAAACCGCATCCACAACGCGGGACGGCCGACACATCGTTCTCTCCGCGAATATTGATTTGCCAGATGAAATGTCCGATGTGGCTGCGAACGGCGCCGAGGGCATTGGATTGTTCCGGACGGAATTTCTTTACCTGAACCGCACTGATCCTCCCGGCGAGGAGGAGCAATTTGGTCACTACCGCCAAGCCGCAGAGCAGGCTCTACCGCACAGCGTCATCATTCGCACACTCGACATCGGTGGTGACAAATTAGCTTCGAGTCTTGAAACCATGGAAGAGGAAAACCCCTTCCTCGGTTGTAGGGCGATTCGCTTCTGCCTGGAAAATCCCGCCATCTTCAAAACCCAACTCCGCGCCATCCTCCGCGCAGCCACATCAAACAACATCCGCGTCATGTATCCCATGATCTCCGGCATCGAGGAACTCCGGCGCGCGAATGCCATCTTGGAGGAGTGCAAACAGGAACTTTCAAGTGAGGGGATTCCGTTCAACCCGTGGATCGAAGTTGGAGTCATGATCGAGACTCCCAGCGCCGTTCTTGTGGCCGACCACCTTGCCCGCGAAGTCCGGTTCTTCAGCATCGGCACGAATGATCTCATTCAATACTCCATAGCCGTCGACCGCTTGAACGACCGTATCGCCCATCTCTACAATCCCACTCACCCCGCGATCTTGCGGATGATAAAGATGGTCGTCGAATCCGGTCGTGCCCGTGGCATTTGGACTGGTATCTGCGGCGAGATGGCATCCGACATTCTGCTCACACCACTATTGATCGGCCTCGGGGTGGAGGAGTTGAGCGCGACAAGCGCCTTGGTGCCCCGCGTCAAAAAGGCCGTGCAGTCCCTGGACGCCGCAGAGTGCGCCAAGCTCGCCGCACAAGCATTGGAGTCCGACGACTCCGCCGCCATCTTGGAAATGAGCCGTTCCATGGCGCTAGCCAACTACGCCGATTTGATGGATTGAAACACGCCGCCCCGTTGCGCGGCGCTTGATCAATTCTGGCGTTTAAATGCAATCACCGACAGAGGTGGAAGATTGATCTCGATCGAGTGCGGTTGGTTCTGCCAACTCCAGTCTTCATGGGCTTGGACACCACCAAAGTTCCCTGCGTTGCTGCCGCCGTAGGTTTCGGCATCCGTGTTCAAAATCTCTTCATAAAAACCGGGTTGGGGGACTCCGACGCGATATCCGCCGCGAACAATAGGAGTGGCATTCACAACGAAAAGGATTCTCTCGCCACTGCGTGATTTCCGCATGAACGACCACACCGAGTTGTCGGCATCTCCGAAGTCGATCCACTCGTAGCCCTCGTAGCTGTCGTCCAATTCGTAGAAGCTCGGTTCGTGGGTGTAGAGCCAATTGAGATGCTGCATGAGCCTCCGCATGCCTTGGTTCAGGTGTTGCTCGGTGAGATGCCAATCGAGACTGAACGCGTGTTTCCATTCGGAGAACTGGCCGAACTCGATTCCTTGGAAGATGAGCTTTTTGCCAGGATGCGCCCACATCCAAGCGAGAAACATCCGGCAGTTGGCGAATTTCTGCCAGTCGTCACCAGGCATTTTATTGATAAGCGATCCCTTGCCGTGAACGACCTCGTCATGGCTCAGCACAAGGATGAAATGTTCATGGAACGCGTAGAGCATCGAGAATGTGATCTCGCCCTGGTGATATCTGCGGTGAATCGGGTCTTTGCTGATGTAGCGGAGGCTGTCGTTCATCCAGCCCATGTTCCACTTGTATCCGAAGCCCAATCCTCCTGTGTAGGTGGGTCGCGATACTCCAGGCCATGCCGTGGATTCCTCGGCGATCAGTGCCACGCCGGGATGCCGTTCGTAGCAGACCTCGTTGCAGCGCTTTAAAAAGTCGATGGCTTCGAGATTTTCCCTGCCGCCGAAACAATTCGGAATCCACTCACCGGCTTTTCGCGAGTAGTCGAGGTAAAGCATCGAAGCCACAGCATCCACCCGCAGACCATCGATGTGGTATTCATCCAGCCAGAAAAGCGCATTGCCGATCAGGAAATTTTTAACCTCGTTGCGGCCGTAATTGAAAATGAGCGTGCCCCAGTCTTGATGTTCCCCCAAGCGGGGATCTTCATGCTCGAAGAGGCAGCTTCCGTCATAGCGGGCAAGGCCGTGGGCGTCCTTGGGAAAATGTCCGGGCACCCAATCCAGAATCACTCCGATTCCGGCCTGATGGCAGCGATCGACAAAATTCCGAAACTCGTCGGGATTTCCAAACCGGCTCGTCGGGGCGTAGTAGTTCACCACTTGATAACCCCAGGAACCGTCGAAGGGATGCTCCATCACGGGCATGAGCTCAATATGTGTGAAGCCCATTTCCTTTACATAAGGAATCAGGCGGTCCCCGAGTTCACGGTAGCTTAGAGCCCTGTTGCCGTCTTCGGGGATTCGTTGCCATGAGCCGATATGAACCTCATAGATGCTCATGGGGGAGTTGTAGGAGTCAACCTGCGGGCGCTTGTGCATCCACTCCTCATCGCTCCATTGATATCGGCCCAAATCGAAAACCATGCACCCTGTCTGCACGCCATGCTGGGCAAAGAAGGCATATGGGTCCGTCTTCAGAAAGACATCCCCGTGGGCGCCGCGAATTTCAAATTTGTAGTGCGCGCCCTCATGCACGCCGGGCAGGAAAATTTCCCAGACTCCGGATGGCACAAGCTTCCGCATCTGGTGCACGCGGCCATCCCAGTTATTGAAATCCCCAACCACGCTCACACGCTGCGCCGATGGTGCCCATACGGCAAAATGAACGCCAGGAACATCGCCGATCACCTTCACATGCACCCCGAGCTTTTTGTAGATGTCGTAGTGGGTGCCTTCGTTGAAAAGGTAGATGTCCATCTCGCCAAGAACTGGCGGAAACGAATACGCATCCCGTTCCTTCCACTTGCGACCGTCGTGGCCTGTAATCTCGAGCGTGTATGACATGCCTTCCGTGAATCCGGCGATCTCCCCCTCAAACAGACCGTGCTCATCAACTCGCGAAAGTTGCTGGGCCTTCGCTCCCTTGCCATCAAGTATCACCCCCAACTCGGAGGCATCCGGTCGCAGAACGCGGGCTAAAAAATGATCTTGGAGTGATCTGATGCCGAGTATGCGAAAAGGATCGCAGTGGCGCGCTTCGACCAATGGAAAGTAATCGTCAGGAGCAAGGCGTGTAGGGGTCATTTGGCCTTTATAAAGCAAACCCGCAGGGGGTGAACAGATTTTCCTGCCCTAGCTTGAGATTTCAAAAAAAAACCCTTTTAAAACTTGTCATGTTTCAAAATTGTATTAATCTGCGCGTCCTTTATGGCAAAAACAGCATGGCTCGAGCGCAACAAGCGCAAACAGAAAACAGTTGAAAAGTATGCGGCTCTCCGCGCGGAATTGAAGGCTAAAAAAGATTATGCCTCACTGACGCAACTTCCCCGCGATGCAAGCCCCACGCGGCTTGTAAACCGCTGCCGCATCTCCGGCCGCCGTCGCGCTTTTCTCCGTCGCTTCCAGATTTCCCGTATTACCTTCCGCGAACTCGCTTCGTCCGGATTGATTCCTGGCGTCACGAAGTCAAGCTGGTAATTTTTAGTCTGCCCGCTGGTTTGTTCGCCAGCAGGTCGGCTGCTTGACATACTGTCATGTCCCCACTCTGGAAGAAGAAGCCGTTTTTAGGTTTCGGCATCGGAATGGGGCTTTTGGGGGCTGTTGCTATAGCCCTCAGGCATCGTCATAAATTTGCACAGGGGGTTCCCGAGGAAATTTCGCCAGCCATTTTTGCAACACGCTCGGCTTCCACCTCGCGCGGAGAGATCGTTTATCACATCAGCGGCACCGGCGCCCCAGTTGTTTTTCTTCATGGGTTTTTTCTTGGCGCATCTTCCTACGAATGGTCGAAGGTTTATGCGCTCTCGGCGTTGCGCCACGAGGTCATCGCCCCTGATCTGATCGGCTTCGGGGAATCCGAGCGACCAGCCGGGGGGCTCGATGCCATCGACTATGTCGAAAGTCTCGCTGAATTCCTTCGTGAAGTAACGCCTGGCAAGCCCGTGGTCATTGTGGCAAGTGGCGTGACTGCCAACATTGCACTAATGCTTTCCTCACGGCATCCCGAGCTTGTTTCTCGGATGGTTCTTTTTCTTCCAACGGGTCTAGGAGATTCTCAAAAGTGTCGAACCATGGGCCTCATCGGCAAAAGTCGGATTCCCGGCGTGAGCGGATTGATTTACCGCCGCCACTTGGCCCAACCCGCTTTTATCCGTTCTTGGCTTGGGTCTCTGGGTTTTTCCAATCCTGAAAAAATCAACGATGAGACACTTAGTGTGCTCGTCACTTGCGCTCAACAATATGGAGCGGAACATGCGATTTTCAATTTCTTCAAAAGACGCCACGGATTTGATGTGGCCCCTCATCTCTCCTCGGTTCTTGCCCCCGTGCATATTCTTTGGCCGTCGAAAGCTACTGGATTTCACCCGAGTGATGCCGTGAACCTCTGTCGCAATCTGCCGAGGGCAAGTATGGAGATTCTTCCTGACGCGGCCGCCTTTGCCCCCATGGAGGCGCCTGAGGAAATCGGGGCGATTGTTTCCCGTTGGATTGATGGCGATCTTACCGCACTCCAGACAACCTGATTTCATATGAACGACCTTCATTTCAAAAATCCGCGTCAGCGCGTTGTGCTTGTTCGCCATGGTGAGACGGAGTGGAGCCTCAGCGGACGCCATACTTCGCTCACCGATATTCCCCTCACACAAGTTGGCGAGCGCAGGGCAATTGCTCTGGAGCCTTTGCTTCGGAAATGGAATTTCGGCCTCGTGCTATGCAGTCCACGCCTTCGAGCCAAGCAAACTTGCGATCTTCTCGGGTGGGGCAAAAACTCCGTGGAAACCGAGGATCTCGTCGAATGGAATTACGGAGAATTTGAAGGGCTCACCACACCACAAATTCGCGAACGCATTCCCGGTTGGACCATTTTTACACATCCGTGTCCAAATGGTGAAACAGCCGGCCAAGTCACAGCAAGAGTGGACAGGGTCATTTCGCGTGTGCGAGACTTTGCTGGAGATACCCTTCTCGTCGGCCACGCGCACTGCCTTCGCGTCCTTGCCGCTCGCTGGCTTGGCTTGGATGCCAATAGCGCCCGTTTTTTCAATCTCGAAACTGGAACTTGGAGTGTCCTTTCCTACGAGCATGAAAATCCAGTAATTCAAGTCTGGAGCGCTCCGCCGGAGTGAGGGGCTTATTTCCAGTGCGATTTCCAGGCTTCAAACTCTGACAATCGCAATCGGTGTCTCGCGATATTGCCTGAATGCAACCCCTCCAATTCGATGCGTATGACTTCTTGGAATATCTCTCTATCGTCTTTCGGTAAGGACCTGCTTGCCTCGGCAATCGTCCATTCCAGTGATAGCAGTCGATCCATTTGTTTGCGTGCGATTTCGCTAACGAAACGCGTTATTTCGCTTCGGTATTTCAAACGAAATGGATCGGGCGAACCAAGGGTTTCTTTGACGCCGATATATTGGTTTGCGGAGCTTTTGTAGGCCCAGACAAACACATCGCGCAGATACTCGATGCAGTTCAGTTCATAGACGCCAAGCAGCCCACCGATGTAATCCTTCTGCTCAACCCCTGTGAATGAGAGAGGGCAGAGATTATGGCGAATCATCGGAATGTTTGCGGCAAGGCGGGAAACCCTTTTATTCACATCTTCAAAGGGCTGCAGATAGGGTAAGTGCACCATCACGAAAAAAGCCTGCTCGTAGGGATTCTCGATTTCATTCGCGACCCATAAGATCTGCTCGAATTTCTCTTCAATAAGTTGTGGAACAGCCAGCGGGTGGAAAACTGTTCCGCTTATGCCAACAGGCCGCGAGCGGACGCGGCCGCACGATGCTGGGTCATGAAGGAGATTATCGGCAAGCAGCGCATGCAGATTGCAGACAGTATGGCTATTGAACCCCACGCCAGTAGGGTTGTCGGACAGCATCTCGAGTGCTGCTTTATGATTTAGGATCATTTGCGTCTCTTCGGATTTATGCCCCTCGGCGGCCTCACCGAGGTGGAGCAAGCGTTCGGTCTCAAGCAATGAGTAGGTATTTCCCTCAAGACGGCTCGAGTTCCAAGACAGGTCGATCAATAGACGTTGCAAAACCTGCCTCAAATAAGTGCCAGGAGGCAATTCGTCCGCGCCTACATATCCAAATCGCGCCAGTTCGTCGCGTGTTTCGGCGGGCAAGTAAAATGTGCGATTTGGTTGATACGCATCCAAAAAGTCGGATTTGTATCCGACTGGAATGCGTTCAGTGCGAGGCCTCTGAACCAGATAACGAATACGGCGCCCTTCGGGAGACAGCCATGGCGTATCGCTCGTGATGGAATCCGGTTCCTCTTTTAAGATGCTCGTTGATCCCTCTTCTTCAAAAGGAATAACGTAACGCGTTGCGCGTCCTTTGCCCTTAAGTTTAAGGTGTCCGGCTTGAACCAATCGGTCGAGGTCTCTTTGAAGAGTTCTTTTTGGAGTTCCCCTCATCATGGGGATAGTGAGAATGTCCTTGATCGATGCTCCAAAAGGAAAGCACTCGGCGGCTTTTATAACTGAATAGACTCTGGAATGTGATATTCTTCTTGGCATTTTCTTGGCACAAACTCTAAACGCGCCATTTAAAAATGCCACTAAAATATTATACGCGCCTAAAAATTTATTTTCTTGCCTCTACGCTAATCCCGTGTCATGATTTCCGCGACGCGTTCCATTTCATTCATAGTATTGTAGAAATGCGGACTGAACCTAATCCAGCTCTTTCCGAAATGGCTTTTTCTCAGCGACGCACTAATTCCTGCGGCTTCGAGTCTCGAAAATATCGCGCCACTTTCGATGGATGCGTGCCTCGTCGTTAAAATCCCGGACCTCATAGGATCCCCAGCTCTTGGCGAGAGAAATTCAAAGCCTGCCGCGCTGAGTTTGTCCTCCAAATAATCCCTGTTCTCCAAAATCCCGGATTGCACATTTTCCAAGCCGATCTCGAGAAGCATTTCGAGGCTGGCCTTCATCCCATACATGCCGGCGATATTTAAAACTCCAGGTTCATAGCGGCGGGCGGTCTCCTCAAAGGCAATTTCCTTTTGAGCGATAAAATCTGGGGATTTGACATTCCAAGCCCCAAGCAATGTCGGACGGCATTTTTCAAAATTCCTCCGCGCCACAAAAACGATTCCCATGGCCATGGGCCCAAGCATCCACTTATGAGCATCGGCACTGAGGAAATCAACGAACTCGACATCGAGTGGCGCTGCACCAAGGGTCTGTATGGCATCAAGCGAAAACAAGACGCCTTTCTCCCGAAGCATGCGGCCGATGGCTTCGACATTGATTCGGCGCCCGCTTAGGTAGTGACAGGATGCCAGCGCGACCAATTTAGTTTTCGGCGTCAGAGCGGATTCGACGAGTTCAGGAGTGATTGCCCCAGGCTGATCAGGATGAAGTTCCTTTGCAGCGATACCACGCGAAGCAAGCGCAGTCCACGGATACACATTCGCAGGGTAGTCGTCTCCGTAGTAAATAACCTCATCACCGGCCTGCCAATCGAGCCCATTTGCAAACAAGCTCAATCCAAGTGAAGTCGGCCCGAGCAGTGCGATTTCATCGGCATTTGCGCCAATGAGCTTCGCGCAGAGCGAGCGCGTTCGGGCGACATCCCGCAGGACCTCTCCAAATTCCTGATGCTTGTGACAACTCGCCTCCGCATGGGCTTTCATGGCATCCGCCGCTCGACGCGGGAGAATTGTCACACCGGCGTGGCCAAGAAAAATGCCGTTTTCGACAACAGGAAACTCCCGCCTGCGTTCAGCCTCGTCTTTGAAAAATCTCACTTTCTCGACTCCTCGGCTTCGTGGATAAGCGACCAGAAATCATTCGTCTTGGCGACCTCGCCGTCCTCTTCATCGATCGGAAGGTTAGAGCGAAAAAGAAAGTCGCGAATCGTGTTTTTGTGAAGCACCCGGTGAATCAAAAGCCCCTCGGGATGCTTCTCAAAATAAATCCGGTAATCCCTCGTCCGATAGCGCAGCAACGAGCGTCCATCCCTCGAGACCTTTCCAAATTTCTCATCCTCTAGAGACTCTAGATCTCCGGGTAGAAACTGAAATTCCGCCAGCAGGTCCAGCTGCAAATCCTTTGGCAGCGCAGCCATCTCCGCAGCGCTGATTCGATTGAAAATCACTTGAAACACAACACCACACTACCCGCTTGGCATCCCTTTTTGGCAAGCAGGGAATTTCGATGCTGTGTTGCAAAACCACAACCAATCTGACTTAACTCTTCCTTTGCCCCTATGAGTCAAAACATCGAATCCCACCTCCAAGAAAAACGCATCTTCAAACCAGCCGCCGCTTTCTCAAAAAAAGCCGCAGTAAAAAGTTTCGCCGATTACAATAAACTCCACGCCGATTCTCTCAAGAATCCCGAGAAGTTTTGGGCCCGCGAAGCTTCCGAACTCGTCTGGCAAAAAAAGTGGAAAAAAGTTTTGGACTGGAAAGAGCCCTATGCCGAGTGGTTCGTCGGGGGGCAATTAAACGCCGCAGAAAACTGCCTCGACCGCCATCTCAATGGTCCTCGCCGCAACAAGGCAGCTATCATTTGGGAAGGCGAACCCGGTGAGCGCCGCACGCTGACCTATCACCAACTCCACCGAGAAGTCTGCATTTTCGGAAATATCCTCAAGCGCAATGGCGTCAAAAAGAGCGACCGCGTTTTGATCTACATGCCTCTTATTCCGGAGGCTGTAATCGCGATGTTAGCCTGCGCCCGCATTGGAGCGGTTCACACAGTTGTCTTCGGTGGATTCAGCAGTGAGAGCATCAAGGATCGCCTGGCGGACAGCGGTTCGAAAATTGTGGTGACAGCAGACGCCGGCTACCGCCGCGGTCAATGCGTCACCCTCAAGCAGAATGTCGACCACGCCCTCCAGGGAAACACAGAGGTCAAACGCGTCATCGTTGCCAAGCGCACCACGATGGATGTCCATATCGAAGAGGGGCGCGATGTCTGGTGGCATCGCGAGGCCGAATACGTCGATGCGAACTGCCCTGCCATCCCGCTCGACAGCGAGCATCCGCTCTTCATCCTTTACACAAGCGGATCCACTGGGAAACCGAAGGGCATTCTGCACACGACCGGCGGCTACATGACCGGCACGGCTGCCACGAGCAAATACATCTTCGACCTCAAAGAAGAGGATGTTTACTGGTGCACTGCCGATGTAGGCTGGATCACCGGGCACAGTTACCTCGTTTACGGCCCGCTCGCCAATGGAGCCACCTGTGTTCTTTACGAAGGCGCTCCGAATTGGCCTGAGCCTGATCGCTTTTGGAAAATCATCGAGGAACTCGGCGTGACGATCCTCTACACTGCGCCCACGGCTATCCGTGCGTTCATGAAATGGGGCGACGAGTGGCCGAAGAAACACGATCTCTCGTCCCTCCGACTTCTCGGCAGCGTTGGGGAACCCATCAATCCCGAAGCCTGGATGTGGTATCACAAACACATCGGCGCCGAGCGTTGTCCGATTGTTGATACCTGGTGGCAGACTGAGACTGGCATGATTCTCATTTCACCGTTGCCAGGTGCCACGCCTCTCAAACCAGGCACGGCCACGCTTCCTTTCTTCGGCGTCGATGCAGCGATCGTCGACGACAACGGCAAGGAAGTGAAGCACGGTGAAGGCGGCAAGCTTGTCATTCGCAAGCCTTGGCCAGCCATGCTTCGGACAATCTACGGAGACAAGCCGCGCTATAAAAAACAGTATTGGACCGAAGTCAAAGGCGCCTACTTCACGGGTGATGGTGCCCGCCGCGATAAGGATGGCTATTTCTGGATCGTCGGCCGAATCGATGATGTGTTGAATGTCGCCGGTCACCGACTCGGAACGGCCGAAGTCGAAAGCGCCTTGGTCGGTCATCCTTCTGTTGCCGAAGCGGCGGTTGTGGGGCGTCCTGATGAGATCAAAGGCCAAGGTGTGGTGGCTTTCGTTACACTCCGCGAAGGCCATGCCGCCTCGAAGCAACTCTCGGCAGAAATCCGCAACCATGTGGGAAAAGTCATCGGTCCCATTGCCAAGCCAGACGAAATTCGCTTCACCGAGTCCCTGCCAAAAACACGCAGCGGAAAAATCATGCGCCGCCTCTTGAAACAAATCGCCGCCGGAGTTCAGATCACCGGCGACACGACGACACTTGAAGATCTGAGCGTTCTCACGCGCCTCAGTTCTGCAAAAGACGAGTAACATTGAACATCCGAATGCTCCAACCGCCCGCTTGCTTCAGCGTCAATTCAGTCATTTCCAAAATTCCTAGCTGTTGCAGGTGGCGGGCGTTCCTGATCGCTCAGATCGCCCTCCTCACCACGATTCTCTCGGCAGGGGCGGAGTGGAGCATCGTTTCTGCGACAGGCCTCGGATCGCCTAGTCCCGGGGTAGAGGTCATCGAAACCCGCTGTGTGAACGGAAACCAGACCGCCCGAGTCACTGCGCTTTGCTTCAACGACAAAAACCACACTCTTCGCGTCATCGATAGTCCCTCTCCTGGAAATGCGACACTCGCCAACACTCTGAACAACGCCAAGGTAGTGGCAGGTGTCAACGGCGGCTATTTTCATAAAGACTACCGTCCGGTAGGCCTCATGATCTCCGATGGCAAAACAATCAACGGCTTTGAGAAGGCAAAACTCCTCAGCGGACTCGTCGGTGTGAGGCAGGATGGCCATGTTTCGATCCTCCGTTCGGGGGAATACGATTCCGGCAAATCGCAACTCCTCCAAGCCCTCCAATGCGGGCCAATGCTTGTGGAGGACGACCAGTTGGTCCAGGGTCTCAATGACGAACGAATCGCCCGCCGGACCGTTGTGGCGAAGGGAACTCGCGGCGAAACCGCGCTCATCTACATCTCATCCGTCACACTGGCGGACGCCGCCCGCATCCTTGCGTTGCCTTCGATTCTTGATACATGGAAGCCAAAAACGGCGATCAACCTCGATGGCGGCAGCTCCAGTGGCATGTGGGCGGGAAATGGCATCTCACTGGCAGAAATTGTCCGTGTTCGGAATTTTCTCGCAATCGTTCCACGCTAACCGGGTAAATGATTTTCACGCCCTGATCGGAGTTGTCATTTAGTCCTCGGCTATGTCCGCACTCCATTCATCAGCTCCGCCATCCGACCTGCGGTGGATTCTGTGTCCGCGCTGTCATGCTTCATTGCGTGACCGCCAGTTGCAACCCCATGAATTCCTCTGCTGCGGGCGCTGTGGCGAGCAGGTCAAGTCAGCACACCCCGGGCGCACGATGATAGCGGCTTGGGCATTTGCGATGGCTGCCTTGATCACGCTCATCCCGGCTAATATGAATCCGATTCTCATCTTCAGCGTGGCGGGGAGTTATCAGGAAAACCTCATAATCACAGGTGTCGAGGGTTTGTGGATGCAGGGATTTCAACCCCTCGGCGCGCTCGTTTTTTTCTCTGCCATTTTAGCACCGGTTTTCTACCTGCTCTCGGTCTCTTATGTCTCCGCCTGTTGGACTCTCCAGATGCGCCTTCCATTTATGGGAGCAGCGTTGCGCTTGGTCGAGGCGCTTGAGCCCTGGAATCTCCTGCCGGTTTTTGCCATCGCCTGCATGGTCTCCGTCGTGAAACTCCGCACCCTCGGCACGGTAAGCTGGGAGCCAGGCTCGCTCTGGATTCTCGCCACTGCCGTGCTCACCATGCTTGCGATTCAGTGCTTCGACAGGAAATGCGCCGAACTTTATGTGGAGGGCGTGAAATGACAGCCCGACACCGATATGAATTGTCGAAGGCCCTCACAGTCGCAGCCATTATTCTCTACATCCCGGCAAATTTTTTGCCGGTTATGACAATTACGATCACCGGACAGGTGGAATCCCTCACCGTCATGGGTGGGGTCATGGAACTCTACGACACCGGGCTTGTCCCCGTGGCGGTTGTGGTTTTTCTGGCAAGCGTCGTTGTGCCTGCTGTGAAACTCGTATCGCTTTCTTGGTTGCTGAGCTTGCACGGATCAGACATTTCGCAATCCCGTCGCATGAAGGTTCACGCATTTCTCACGCGCATAGGCACCTGGGCAATGATTGATGTCTTCCTCCTTTCGATCCTCGTTGCCGTCGGGCAGCTTGGGATTCTAGCCAGTGTGCAAGCAGAGGTTGGCGCACTTTTTTTTGCAGTGATGATTATTTGCACGCTCTATGCAGCGGATGTCTATAAGACTCACATGATCTGGCGGCATATACTGCCAAAATCCCAATGACGAATCAGCACGAACAACACGACCATGGAGTCATCAGCGACTCCCGCAAACGCAGCGTTGCCTGGGTTTTGATTTTCCCGATCATCGCCGCCGCGGCCACTGCATGGTTTCTGTGGACCGACTACAAATCGATGGGTCCTGAAATCGAAATCTCATTCGATGAGGTGCCAGGTATTCAGGCAGGAAAAACCCCGCTCGTCTATCGCGGCGTGGATGCCGGGATGGTCACCGCAGTGGAGTTGGATAAAAATCTCAACAAGGTTCTCGTCAAAGTCCGCCTCAAGGAATTTGCGGCAGCTCTAGCAAGCGAGGAGACCGACTTCTGGGTGGAAAAACCTGTCATCACCTTGGCGGAACTCACCGGTCTGGAATCCATCATCCAAGGCAACTCGATTCGAGCTCGGAACCCCGGCGGTGACTCGGCGACCCGTTTTGTGGGACTCCCCGAACCGCCCCTCATGCCGCTTCTTCCCGGAGCCTTCACTGTCCGACTCAAGGGTGCCCAGATTCCATTCTTAAACAGAGGCACGCCGGTCTACCACCGGGGAGTCAAGGTCGGACTCGTTCGTGAAAAACTGATCGATGAAAATGGAATGCCCGAACTTCGCGTGATGATCGAGCAGGCGTATCGTGGCACTCTGCGCACGACCTCGCGGTTTTGGCGTTTGCCTGCGACATCCATGAAATTTGGCCAGCATGGCTTGAAGCTCGATGTGGAGGGCGTTGATGCCTTGGTGCAAGGCGCTCTGGCGTTTGATCACTTCGACAGGAATGGCATGGAGATCTCGAACGATGCCTTGCTGGAGTTATCCTCGAACGAGTTTGCTTCACGAAGCGCAGGGCGTCTCCTGACTGTGACCTTCGATAATGCTCGGGGAATCACGCCGGGCGAAACCAAAGTTTGCTATCTTGGCCAACCAATCGGCCTTGTGGAATCCATTCAGCCCAGTCCGTCCACTGGGCTCATCCTTGCAGCGTTTCGCCTCATGCCGGAATACGAGCATCTCGCAGATACAGCGGCTTCCTTCACCCTCGTGCGCCCTCATGTTTCCCTCCAAGGTGTGACCGGCCTCGATACACTGGTCAGCGGAGTTTACATCGAACTCGCTCCCGGCACTGGGGGCACACACACCGACCTCTTCGCCGGTCGCTCAGTGACCACCGAGGAGTGGGAGCGCCTGCAAGCCGAACGCCAAGGCCTGCCATTCACTCTTTCCGCTGAAAACCTCCCGCCGATCGGCAAGGGGACCCCGGTTCTCTACAAGGGAGTCGTGGTGGGCTCGATTCTGGCAAAGAAACTCGATGACCGCGAAAAGCCCGTCCTCCATGGAGTGATTCGCCCGGAGTTCCGCAATGCGTTGGATGCCGATGCCCGGTTCTGGCGCGTTCCGGCGACCTCCATCAAAGCGGGGCCCGGTTTCCTGCAGTTTGATGTCAACGGTCTTCAAGGCCTCATGCAAGGCGCGGTGGCCTTCGACACTTTCACACCCCGAACCAAGACGGCTTCGCAGAATGCCAACTTCGCGCTCTATGAGGATGAGGTGAATGCCCGTGCCCTTTCAGCTCCGATTAAAATCCGGTTCATCAATGGCAGGGGGCTTGCCCCAGGCCAGACGGAACTCCGCTACCTCGGCGTCCCTGTTGGCGTGGTGCACGGCGTGGAAACATCCGAGGGGCGCGTTGTTGTTACGGCCCGCCTCAACCAAGGTTATGAATTTCTTCGCCGAGAGGATTCGTTCTTCTCGATCGTCCGCCCGAATATTTCCCTTCAAGGCATCACTGGCCTCGAAACACTCATCAGCGGCGTTTACATCGAGTGCACCCCCGGTTCCTCCAAACGACTTGCGGATTCTTTTACAGGGCGCTCGACCATCGATGCCGAGGAAATACTCCAAAGTGGCCTGACGCTTAACCTCCTCTCAGATTCCACGCCCATCAATGCCGGAGCGTCTGTCTACTACCGTGGCATCAATGTGGGCCGCGTTACGGCAAAGTCGCTTTCCTCCGATGGTCGCCAGATCATGCTGACTGTGGTGGTGGAGAAAAGATATCGCCACCTTGTGCGGGCCAACTCGAAATTCTGGGATTCGAGCGGTCTCAAGGCCTCGCTGGGATTCCTCCAATTCCGCATCCAAACCGAATCCATCATGGCTCCGGATGGCCGCATCGCCTTTGCCACGCCCGACAACACCGCGATGGGAACCGAAGCCAAGAGCGGAGACTCTTTTGAGCTGAACCACGAACCCCGCCCCGAGTGGCTCAAGTGGAATCCGAGCATCCCCGTGGGTGAGTAATCTGCGTGCGTCTGCACGCACCCCCGGCTTGATTATTTGCTCGTCGCTTGGAAAACCCCGTCCCAAGTGCTGGCAAGCGGGAGGTTCTGAAGTTCGACAATGCGTTTGAGCAAGAAGCGGGCGGGCGAATCGATTTCTGAAATTCCCTTCAGTAGTGCAAGAGCCTCTTCAAAATCGCGGCGAAAGTAGTGTTCCAGCGCCCGGGTGTAGGTTTCAGCGATCTGAATGAGTTCCTTCGGAATCTCCTCCTTCATGCCAAGCAGTTCGTAGATTTCGAGCGGTTCTGTGCGTCCGACTACGGCTACACGATCCAGTTTGCGCCACGCAAAATCAGTGCAACTAGCGGCGTCCATGGTATCCGAGCTCGCAATGATGCGCGTGCCATAGATTTTATTGAGTCCCTCCAAGCGACTGCAGAGGTTCACGCCATCGCCGATCGCCGTGTAGCTGAAGCGCTGTGCCGTTCCGACATTGCCAACCAATGCCTCGCTTGTGTGCAGACCGATTCTCACTTTGAGGTTCCATCCCTGGTTCGCACGCTGGAGAAGTTGTTGCTGGGCCCCGATAGCAGTCCGACAGGCCGCCCGGGCATGCAAGGCGAGGGGAGCAGGGGCATTGAAAAGAGCCATCAAGCCATCGCCGAGAAATTTATCAATGACTCCATCCTCCTTGTGGATGGCCTCACCAAACACCTCAAAGTAGCCTGTGAGTGTGTCCACCGCCTTCTCCGGGGTCACTTTTTCGGCATAGCCGGTGAAACCCTCGATATCGCAAAAAAGCACCGTGATGAGGCGTTTCTCGCCGCCAAGCGAGGCCACGCCGCCCGTCTTGACCAAGTCGCGCACGATGTGGATGGGCACATACTTGGAAAAAGACTTCAGGCTGTCGCGCATTCGGGCGATGGATTCCGAAAGCACGCGGATTTCGCGGATGAATGATTTGGGCAGCTGTATGGAGTCCATCTCAAAGCGACCAATCCTGGAGACCTCGCTTGTGAGGCTCTGCAGGGGACTGCTGACGCGCTTGGCGACAACTGTTGCGAGAATGATCGTAACCACCAATGCTACTGCTGAAAGAATGGCGCTACTCCGCAAAGATTTCTCAACCGAGCCAAAAGTTTTATGGCGGTTAAAAACCACCGCGCTCAAGCATTTCACACCTCCTGCGACCTGTGTCAGACGGAGGCCCAGGATGAGACTTTGCCCATCCAATGAGAACTCCTCGACGATGTGTCCACTGCCATTGAAAAGATCATCTTTCTTTCGTTCGTCAGCCAGAAGAGACATGACTTTTGAAACGAGGGACTGGGCGTGTTTGGTTTTCTGTGGTGCCAGTAATTGGCCATCATCAAGGAAGACAATAGCCTCACATGTCGAGTTCTGCTGAAGTTCCGTGAGGTATTTTGTGATTTCCTCCAAGCTGAAATCTATCGCCAAAACTCCGATCAATCTCTGTTCCTTATCTCGATAGGCGAGGGAGCAGCTTATTCCCCGGTCACCTCCCACGAAATCATACGGCTTCGTCCACGCCAGGCCGCTTTTAGTCTGTGCTGCTTGAAACCAAGGTCTCGTGCGTGCGTCGAAGCCTTCAAATGTCTTTTCGGGATGCTCATTTTCCAGCGAACCATGGGGGTTGATATCCCAGGACTCGGCTTTGCCATCCTGAATATTTGAGACTCGGATCGAAATTTTGCCATCTTTGCTCTGCGCGCCAGCGAAGCTTCCATCGGCAAATCCAAAGTTGATCCATGTGATTCCCTTTTCAAATGCAAGGAGCGTTGCTAATTCCGTCGCCATTTCCTTGGGATCGTTGAGAGGGATATCTCCGGCACGGAATTTATCAGTCAGTGAAAAGAGGATTCGTTCGCAGGGTTCAAAGAGGCTCTCAATCTGCTCGGCAACCGAGTCGAGGGATGCGTTGATCTGGCCCAAAGCCAATTCCTGAACAGCGGAATTTGTTGCATTGAATATCACCCATGTCACCACTGCGGACTTTGCAACGATCAGTGTGATAATGATGGCTATAAGAACTGAGCGGAAGGACATGAAATTAATGGTTCGCTGGAGGTTCGGAACCATCCTCGCTGGGCAAAATAGGATCAATGGCGTGAAAGTCCACTGCAGGGGGGGCGTCTTTTAAGGTGACCTCGGCGGGATTGCCTGCAGGCATCGGGTCTGGAGGTGGCGAAAAAGCAGCTGGGGTGAAGCGTAGGTGAAGCGAACTGTTTCTTAAAAAGACCTCCCGTCCGGTCTCTCCCTCGGATCGTTTCAGGTCGATGCTTATTGTGTTTTCCCCCTGCTTGAAATGGCGGGCTGAAACGAAGAGCGAGCCTTTGCGCCAACCGGCAAGCAGCAAGCGCCCATTCCAGTCCGTGACCAGTGAGGGATCGTCCAGCGCAAAGGATGGGAAGGAAATTTGTCCCGCTGGCTTAGCATTGATGGAAACACGCAGCTCGGCCTCTGGATCGAGGCCTAATGCCTCCAGGTGAATCACAGCACCCTCCACGATTCCATCCACAGGGGCCACAAATTCGAGGGCTTGATTCAGCGGTTCGACCGCTGCGGACAACTCGGCTTCGACAATGGTGCCGACCCTCACATCACCAGTCAGCGGCACCGGTCGGGCGCCGCTGACTTCACGGTCGTCATAGGCTTGAAATGAATCATCGATCAAAGCAGCCGTGCGCCTTCCCCCAAGCACAGCCGTTTCATCAAGCCTGGCGGGTCTCACCGCAAGGCTCAGCAAGGAGTCGAATTTTCCAACATAGGAAATCACCAGTGTTCCACCATCCTTGGTGAGTGACTGAGGCAGCAGGACGGTGCGCGAATTCAACCCCACAGGATTCCCGATCTCGCCGAGGCCATTGGAGACTGTCGACTCCTCCTCGCCGTGTTTCCACTCGAGCGCTGGGCCCCCATCTCCCGTGTCTTCGAAGACCACCGTGACAGCATACATCTCCACGCTGGCTTCTTTCCAAAGAGGCGCAATGGGGATTTCCACCTTTGAAAGATCCGGCCTGATCGAAGCCGGCCCCTCCATCCAAGCGGGGAGGGGACTCATTTGGACACCTGGTCTCAAGGCAAGGAGGAAGGGATCAAAGGTTCCCCCGGCAGGAATCGAAAGCTCAACCGCGCGCGCGGGGCAGGTCACAAAAAGTAAACACACAAACGCCACCACACCAAACGAGCAGAATCGTTTTGATAATTTGGGATGGTTCTTAGCAGTCATTATGGAAACTCGCTTTGCGTTTGCCCTGAGGCGTCGCGAGCATAATCTGATTCTTCTCCGTTCATGAAAGAAAAAGAAACCGATCCCCGAATCCAATCACTCACAGCCGAAGTCGCCGAAGGCAAAGCCACCCGATACATCGAGCAGATGATCGACACCGCGCTGGGGTTCGGCAGGGATCACGCCACCATCGCCGAACTCAAGCTCATGAGCCGCGCCCTGCGCGAAATGCGCACTGCCGCCCGCGTCTTCGCCCGCTACAGCCGCATCCGCAAGGTAGCCGTCTTCGGCAGCGCCCGCACGAAACCCACCCAGCCCGAGTATGGGCAGGCCCTCGCCTTCGGGAAAAAAATTGTCGAAGCCGGCTACATGCTCATCACAGGCGGTGGCGATGGCATCATGGGCGCCGCCCAAGCTGGAGCCGGTGCCGAGAAAAGTTTCGGACTCAATATTCGGCTCCCTTTCGAACAATCTGCCAACCCGACCATCCATGGCGACCCAAAGCTCATCGACTTCAATTATTTTTTTACCCGCAAGCTGAACTTCGCCAAGGAGACCAGTGCCTTTGCTCTCTTCCCGGGCGGATTTGGAACGCATGACGAGGGCTTCGAAATCCTCACCCTCATGCAAACCGGAAAAATGCCCATCGTCCCCATCGTAATGGTCGACCGCCCGAACGGCCACTACTGGGAGACCTGGCGCCGATTCATCACAAACGACCTCCTCGCCAATGGCCTGGTCTCAGAGACGGACTTCCATCTCATCCACTTCACCTACGATGTGGACGACGCCGTGAAGCACATTTCGGACTTCTACCGGAATTTCCACTCCTACCGCTGGGTGCGCGAAAAAATGGTCATCCGCATCAAACACGCCCTCACCGACGAAGCCGTCGCCGACCTCAACACCCGCTTCGACGGCATCCTCGCCTCCGGTAGCATCGATCAGACAGGTGCCCTCGAGGAGGAAGCCGACGACCACCACCTCAGTCACATGCCCCGCATCGTCCTCGTGCCCCAAAAACGGGACTTCGGAACCCACCGCCTCCTGCTCGACGCCATCAACGAAGCCGCAGTCGTTCCAGCCTAATAGCAATCGCTGCGCTTCAGCGCGGTCGTTCCCACAAGGGGCAGCGCGCCGTCGCTGACCGAATTTTGATCCGATGCACGCCATGGCTTTTGAGGAAGCTCCACTGAAAAGCTGTTCCAAGTTTTGGATTGCATGGAGAGGGAGGCACTCTTTATTAGAGGATTGTAGAGCGGCCGCATGCGTCCACATACGACCGCTCCGTAGTGCGCGGTTTTTTAGGAACCACGCGTTCACCTTGTCGGGTTCATCCCCGACGGGATGTGCAGCGCTGAAGTTTCAGAAAAACCAACGCGTATCTCACTTCGCAAGTGCAGTCTCGGGCTGGGCCTTCTTGCGGGTCAGCCCGGACTGTCTTGCGGAGCGTGTGACGTATCCAATCGCGGCATACAGCTCGGAATCCTTGCCGTAAGCCTTGGAGCCTTTGATGGAATCAACGATCAACTGAAGATTGATCATCATTTCCCTCTCGGCCAAGTCGCGCGCGGCCACCGCACCCTGGCGCTGTTGATCCAGCTGCGCGATGCGCTGGCGGATGTTCAGCAGGGGTTGGAAAGCTTCACGGAACTCCTGCACCGTCATGCCAGAAAATGTGGCTTCAGGCGCAAGCGTTTCCCACGCTCGGAGAACTTCGTTGGTTTTTTCGATAAGAGGTAAACTCATGGTCGATATTCCTTCTGGGTTCATGTGTTTCACTGCATGGTCGCGGAGAGAGGAGGGGACGCGTTCAGACCACGCGCACGACTGCCCTCTGTCCCCATGGATTCGTCCCGACCCGGCACCTGCCGGCGGGGCGGAAAATGTTGAGTGGTCTCCCGCGTGTTCGGGGTGACCATCGCGCCAAGCGGTTGCTGACGCGGAATCGGAAAGAGCACATTGAGATCTTCTGTGTCGCCGCTCCAGCAACAGAGGCCCAAACGCTCGGCGCAGCCCCTCACCAGACCATCGCTGGTGAAGACCACGCTGTCGTTGCGCTTTGCAAGAAACAGCAGGCGCACCTCCGTCTCGACCAGGCTTCTGGAAAAGCCCTCTCGAAAGGTCTCGTAAAATCCGGTCTCACCCTCGGGGATCCTGGCGGAGTGGACAGTGACCGCGCCCTCTCCCACATATTCACGCAGGCAGTTATTCTCGCACACCATGCCGTGCGGCGCCCAAGCCACAATCCCACGCTCTGCCCAGTCGCCGGTTTGTCCCTCGCGGCGGAGGGTTTGGAAGGTGTGGAGATCGTGGAGGGCGAGGTTCATGGCAGGATGACGAGGGTGTTTTGAAACTCCTGAAGCGGCTTTCCAGCGAGCATGGCCGCCTTGCCCTGCGAGATGCGGTTCTCGGCCACGGCCTGCCTTAGCAGAAGGGTGAAGCGCATTGGCTCCTCCACGAAATGGCAGGAGCCGGGGTCGTTTTTCCGGAATCCCCGGTGGCTCCACTCGATCCAAACGCGTTGCATCGTGCCAGCTGCCATGAGTCCCAGCCCCTCGGCCCGCTTGAGCTGCGCCGCGCAGGAGACGCCAAACATTTCCTTCACCTGCGTGAGTTCTTGGAGATCCACATGCTTGCGGTGTTGGCCGAAGAGGTCCAAAAAACGGCCCAAGGGTAACAACATGGCGCCGGCAAAACGGTGGCAGATCGTCTCCTGCTCCCGCTCTGGAAGGTGGGTGATGGCCGCATCCAGCAGGATGTGTCCCAGCTCGTGCATCGCGCTGAAGCGAATCCGGTCCACGGGAAAATTCCTGTTCAATGCGATCACATCGCGTTGCCCGGCCTTCCCGGCGAAGCCATCAAACGCCTCCGGCGCATCCGCCAAATGCACCATCAGATGCCGCTCCTCCAGCAGGGCCACCACCGATTGGATCGGCGCCTCACCCAGCCGCCACTCCGCCCGCACCCGCTCGACCGCGCCCTCCACATCACCCAGTCCGCCGATTTTTACGCCCTCAAGCGGATTTTGAAACTTCTCGGTCATCCCCAACAAATCCTCCAACTCCACATACCGCTCGAAAAAATCCTCCGCCTCGCCCTTCACCCGGCTCTCGTCCTTGGCAAGCAGGCTCGACTTGCAGCGGAATTTCAGGCCGTCGAGCTTCGCCTTGAGCGGACGCCGGAAAAAATCCTCCGGCATCTCCAGCGCCATACTCAATGCCTCCACCATGCGAAGCGTCGGCTTCATCTGCCCTTTTTCGTATTTGCTAATAGCCGCCACCGAGATGCCCTCCGGCATACGGCTCTGCAAATCCCGCATCGACAAACCACGCCGCTCCCGCGCCTGCCGAAGCCGGACGCCGAAGAGATTTTCCATCGAAGACAATGTTGGTGTCGTCATAGTAGACAGAATATTTAATTTTAATTTTTTTGTCAACCATTGATTCCAATAATACCCACAGGTTGTGCAGCGCGCTGGACAGGATCACAGTATTTTGTGGTGCCCTCTGCTCAGCAATGCCAAAGGAAAATTGGACCCGTTACCCGTTACATCACTCCGACTCCCTTGATCCACACCGTGTCATGGAGATCACTCTTCGAGGTCGCCCATCTTGGCGAAAGCCTCTCACAGAGCCACCAAGACGCGGAGAAAAGTTCTCGACCGGACCGCCGACGTCATCGTCGGCATCAGCAATTCTCAGCGATGACTCTACCGCAACTCCGCGAAACCCAGTGCGTCAAAATTCGGGGCCAATTCGTGCTCTTGCCTGATTCAAAAGCTTGATTAGCGTAATTAAATATCAAGAATTAATGCCCGACCCCTTTGACGTCTCAATCTTTAATGTAGGCATGCAGAAGGCTTGCCTGCTTTTGGAATATAGACTGGTCCTCTGCCAAGCAGCCTTCAAGGCCGGTCTTGAAGAGTTGTGCAGCGATGCGATGGGCTGTGTAGAGACCTCCTCGCGTGTTTTTACCTGTTGGGCGCTTGCGGTCCCAGTTGTAGAGGCCCTGCGCGGCATCTAAGAGTTCCATCTCATCATGGCTTCCATCTTCATACTCGATGCGAATTTTTGAAACTGCTGGGTGATTCTGTGCGGATGTATCACTCACGGGTTTATTTAAATTGGGGTAATGCTCGGCGAAAAGGTTTGCTGGCCCGTCGTGTGGTTCGCGTGAAATTTGTCCAGCGTCCGCCGGGTGAGGTAGGATGTGGCTCTGCAGGTGGCTCTCCTCCTCCCCCCCCATCCGAGTCACCACCCTTTGGCGCCATCCACGCGACCAAGTAGAGTATTCCCACAAGCAGCAACAACGGCCATGCGGGAACGAAGAATGCCGCGAAAAAGAAGAGCAGAAAGACGATGGGCTTGAGCATAAGTGCGAGATCAAAAAAATTCCCGGATCACTCCCTTTGCGGACGGTGGGAAAAATGGGCGTTGTAGAGCAGGCTCCAAAATTCCTCGTAGGGTTCGAGCTTCGCCTTTTGATGAGGCGTCGCCTTGATCATGTCCTTGAAGTTGTCGTAGTCGATCAAGGCTGAGAGCTTGGCCATCACTGCATCCATCTCCTCCGGGGTGTTGAGATACACGCGATATGGATAGTCACTGTGAGCGTATTCATGCACCACGGGACGCTTGGCCAAGTCTGGCGAGACGAGTTCGGCAAAACGCTTGAGGTCGTCCTTGTCGCGGCCACGAATGTTGAAAACTGCTGGGCCGTCCGGGTTGAGATGGGAGGGTTTTTTAGTGATCGAATAGAAGCCGATTTTGGTGAGAATCCACATGCTGAAAATATATCACTCTTCGGAATAATAGAAAGCCCCTTGAGCCACATCCCTCCTTGCTCAGCGGCGATTTCAGGAGATATGTCAAACACTCATTTCACCTTCAGAAAAGCACTCGCTTTTTGTGCTTGCTCACACCTGTTTTGGGATACCTTTTTCCCATGAATAAATTGCCTCCTGGAAGCCCCGGCGATCTCCAACGACGCCTCTTTCAAATTTCCGAAACACTCTCCCTCGAAGAGCGCAATCTTCGCAATAATCCCTCGGGCCTCTCACGGGCCGCAGATTTCATCGAGGAGTTTTTTTCACGGTCTGGATTCAGCGTTTCGCGCCAGACTTTCCAAGTCGATAGCTTTGATTGCCACAACCTCGAAGCCGTGTCGCAGGATTTCTGCGGCCTGGGCGAACCGCATTGGATTCTCGGTGCGCACTATGACTCGGCTCCGGGCACCTTTGGAGCCGATGACAATATCTCCGCTGTAGCGATCCTCTTGGAAACCGCTCGCCTCCTTGCGCAATCGCCCAATCCACCGAGAAAAATCCGCTTCGTGGCCTACACAAACGAAGAGCCTCCCCATTTCATGAACGAGTCCATGGGCAGTCGTGTCCATGCCTCATCCTGCCGAAAAAACGGCGACAACCTCCAAGGCATGATCTGCCTCGAAAGCCTCGGCTATTTCACAGACAAACCCGGTTCGCAGGAGTTGCCCACGCTTTACGGCATGCCCGAGGAGACTATCCAATTTACGCGTTCCCGTGGCATCGATCCAACGGTCGGGAACTACATCGTCATCGTGGGCGACGAGCAGTCAGCTCAATTCCTCGCCCGCTTCGATACGGCATTCTCCAACCGCCCAGTGCCTACACTTCCACTCGTGATGCCCGAAATGCGCTTCTCCGACCACCTCTGCTACTGGGACGAGGGCTTCCCCGCCTTGATGCTCACCGATACCGCCCTATTCCGAAATCCGAACTACCACAAGCACACCGACACCGTGGACACGCTGGATTTCGAGGCCATGGCATCGATCACCGAGAATCTGGCATCTGCTCTCCAAAAGCTACCTGTTTAGATCTCAAGAGCCCCTGTGCAAATAGCAATTATTTTTCCTGCCACTCCATGCGGTATTGCCCAGAAGCAATACCTTGAGTTCCGTCTCGTTTCCGACTGGGCAGAATTTGGTAGATGACCTTTTTTTCGCCGGATTTAAGTGAAGTCACGCTTATGAAGCCTCTTTTACGAGATACAGGAATCGTCGCCGACTCACCTTCGATATCCCTGGAGAGCACACCGAGGAATAGAGCTAATTCATTGGAATCGCACGCAAACGCAACCTTCCGCCTGCCAGTGCCGGGTGATTGAAATACTGCTCTGAGGTGAGCATTGTGCTTGGATTCAGTGATAGAGTCGCCCAAATGCACAAGGCACATGGAGGAGCTTGGGCCGCTGACGATGTGGCGGATGATTTCCATCCAATCAATCCTCCGGCCTTTCCCCGCTCGGGGCCATTTTCACGACCTTCGGGTCAAACCTAGCCAGAACCTGAACCAGATCGGCCTGCTCGGCCATGACCGTTGTGATGTCTTTGTAGCAGTCAGGCACTTCGTCCAAACCGGCCGATAATAATGTCACGCCACGCTCGCGCAGCGTCTCATTTGCATCTTTCCAGGATAAGGTCTCCGTTGCGCGTGTGCGGCTCATTCGCCTGCCCGCTCCATGCGATGCCGAGTCGAGCGAGTCTTTGTTCCCTTTTCCCCGGACGACAAAACCCGGAGCCGCCATCGAACCAGGAATAATACCGAGCACCCCTGTTGCTGCTGGCGTGGCTCCCTTGCGATGGACAATGACTTCCTTGTCGAAGTGCACTTCTTTCCATGCGAAGTTGTGGTGGTTCTCAATGTCGAGGATCACTTCTGCACCCAAGCTTTCCGCGATATGGCGATGAATCAGCGCGTGATTGGCGGCAGCGTAGTTGCCCATCAGTTCCATGGCTGCCCAGTATTCACGCCCCTCAGTGCTATCAAGGGAGAGCCATGCAAGGCGCAAGAGTTCTTTGGGAAGTTCCGGATGCAGCTTTGTTGCGAGCTTGCTGTAGTGGTCGCATACAGCGGCACCAGTGCCTCGGCTTCCGCTATGCGAAAGAAGCGCCACATAGGTTCCTGCGGCAAGACCGCTCGATTCGTCATCCACCGTCAGGAGCCCGAATTCGACAAAGTGGTTTCCACTGCCGCTCGTTCCAAGTTGCCCCCATGCCCGGTCCTTATTGGAAGCAGTAATGGGACTGATGCCCCAATCCTCGTCCATCACATCGTGCTGCCGAGGTTGCTTGAAAAAAGCTCCCACGCCAAATTTTGACTCGTCCTCAATCGCCTTGGCGAGCCGTTCTCGATGATCGTCAAGCCATGCTACTGGAATATCCAGGACGGTCATTTTCATACGGCAGGCGATGTCCACGCCGACCGCATACGGAATCACCGCGTTATCCGTGGCAAGCACACCGCCAATCGGCAACCCGTAGCCCACATGCGCGTCCGGCATCAACGCACCTGCAACAGACACGGGCAGATTTGCAGCCAATTCGATTTGCCGCAAAGCCAGCGCATCGATGTCGCTTCCCCAGCGCTGCCATGGCGCGGGCGGCCTGTCGGCGCGGTAGAGGTCGGGCTGCAAAAGCGCCTGGGCAAATGATGCGCGAAGTGGGTCATCCACGAATGCCGCCGGGTTAGCTAGCACTATCGAAATCTCGCGGGACAACACGCTGGCATCCCCATTTTGATCCAGAAAAGATTGGATAAATTTGAATACCTCACCCATGGGATTGCCTCGCGGCACACCTAGTTGAATGAGTTCTTTGGGTTTCATAATGATTTTTCTTTGTTGCGCAGGCCGTCAGGCTTGCTGTTTTGAGTTTTGTTCAGCAAGCACCTTAATACAGCTGGTAGGACAAATACTGGGGGAACAATTTTTTTATTTAGCCACCTTTTGTCTCATGCTTTCGCCTCGCCGGGATAATCCCCTTTGCTAAATTCTACTCCATGCAAGCGATAGTCATCAGGTTGTCTGATCTCACTTTTCTTTCCTCGGAGGACCTCTCGGGTGCTTGCTCTCAGGCCGAGCTGGGAGAAAAAATCATCAAGCAATTTGCGTTTCTAACTGGAGATATCCGCGTCACGATCACCGATGGCACAGCCCGTATCGAATATCGTCAACCGGCCACAGAAAAAATGAGCGAGGCTCAACATAAGCCTCTCGGAAGGCCAAGAGCGTCGATTTCCAGCAGGCACCCCATCTCTTCACACAGGCAAGGTCGAGACGGGTCAATGCTCTAGGACTTGTATGAAAAATCCATTCGCTCTCTAATTGCCCTCTCTGTGCCCTCTACAATCTTATGAGTAAAAGGATCAAACTATTCTCTCAAGAGCAGTCCACCATGGTCTCCACATGGACAACCGAGATCATTTGTAAATCCGCAAGAGGAGGAGCTTGCACTTTGGAGACAAATGTCATCGCCCCGGATCTGGACGAGGAGCAGGACGACTACTTCGAATTCTGTTCTGACGCAATTAAAACCAAAGAGGATTTTCTTTCCGCATGGCAAGAGTGCTGCGATCTGATGTCGGTCGATGCGGAGATCGACGATCAAGTCATCTCCAAGCTGGAAACTATCTGCCCCTCAGTGGCAAATGAGCTTCGAGCCGACTCACTATGAGCTCGGCGATTCGTCGGATTTACTGCAAAGCCCGCCCGAATTGTAAACTTTTTTATCGCCTTTCTGGTTAAATTGGAAATTTGTGTGAACAAACAAGATTCGCTAAAAATATGAGCACCCCAACAGCAACATCGGCACCAGAGGGCGGAGAGCCCAATAAACCAAAAAAGGAATGGACTCTGTTAAAGGCAATAGAGTTTGTCTTGGCTAAACCTGAGGACATCAAAAAGGAGACAGATGCTATACTGAGAAAATACCGGAAACGGTATCAGACCGAACGCGATGAGGAGGACATCAAGGAGATGGTAGCCAACAAGGTCATCAAGAACTACAGCTACATGGCTGCTTTCACCGGAGGCACAACCGCTCTTGCAGGAGTTGTCCCCGGAATCGGAACGGTTGCCGCTGTTGCGGGCGGAGCAACGGCTGATATCGCCCTTTGCATGAAATTCCAGGTTGAAATGGTCATGTCCCTCGCTCACATCTATGATCACGATATCCTTTCCGAAGAGGAGAGACGACTATGTTTCATAATCGCTGGGCTTGGAGCAATCAACCAAGCCACGCAGAAGGGAGCAAAGGAAGTTGGATCAAAGGCTTTTACCAAGATGGTTCAGCAATATCTAAAGGGCTCAACCTTGGTTGCGGTCAAAGAAATATTTAAGAGAGTCGGAATTACATTTACTCGGAAGGGCTTGGAAAAAGCCATCCCATTTGGGGTGGGTGTTATTATCGGATTCTCTGTCAATAAGACTTTGACTTGGTTTGTTGGCGTTAGAGCCCGAGACTATTTTCAAGTCAATTAATAAATGCTAGCAAGCAAACATTTCGCTTTCATAATTGCATATAAGTAACTTCCAATGATTTTGTTAATCTCTCTTCTTGGATATTAGCCGAGAGATTAAACGGCGAGTTATCAAAGCGCTGGAAGATATCGAGTCCTCGGTCGAGGGTGATTTTCCAACCGGTGTCCGTTGTAATGCTTCTCGCATGGAAGGTTTGCGTGCCGTCGTATTCAAATGTTACTGCCACTCTTGAGCCTGTGCAGGAGTCTTGAATCTTTTGGAGCGCCTCCTCCTGGTCAACACATTTTTCCGGGTCAGTTTTTGTTACGAGATGGACTGCCGTCTCCTCGCCTTCGGGAGTCAACTGATGAACGAGTTCGACAAACTCCATAAAGTTCCGGATTTGCCAAAAGGCGCGAATGTAGGGATCTGAGACAGTGATTTTTGTGGCGCCCTTGAGGTGTTTCGCGAATAGCCTCCGGTAGCTCCACCCCTTGCTGTTTTCGGGAATCACGATGTGGCCGGTTTTAGGGCCGTCCGCCGGGGGTGACGATTCACTCGATGGTTTGCTGGCCTCCGAGGCGGCTTCAGTGGTTTCGGCCTCCGAGGCGGCATTTCCTCCACGGGCCAAGGTCGGATATTGGATTTCCTCCGGTGTCACGACCTTGTGTTCCTTGCCGGAGTCTTTGTCGAAGTAGCTGAACTCGACGGGCACGAAGGTTTCGTCGATTTTCAGAATCTGTTCCTTGACCCGACGGCGGCCTTCCAGCGAGAAGGCGAGCAACTCCTCCACCTCGGTTTTCTCCAACTTGCCATGGGGAAACAGGATTTTCAAAAGTCCCGAGAAGGTCTTGTGCACGCCATCGCGATCGCGCGTGGTGATCTCGGAATTGATTTCAAAAAACGGCTGGTAGGAGGTTGATAAATCCCGCCCACGCAGATGACGGAAGACTTCCGCCAGATAGTCCACGATGAAGCCGAAACCGTTCGAAAAAAGCTCCGTCCTGAGCGGGCTCGATTCCCAGCCCGGGTTGTAGCAATGCAGACGATCCAGAAACGCGGAGTCGATGTATTTGTCGGGAAGCTCCTCGAAAAAGTGGGAGTGCTTCATCATGTAGGGCACCGATTTTTTGGTGTTGCCCATGAAAACCATGGAGGCTTCCGCGCCAAGGGCTTCGATTCCACGAGAGAAGCTCTTGTTCGCCATGTAGTTCTTCATGATGTCGACGAGGTTCTTTTCAACCTTTTTGTCCTTACCAGCGAATTCGTCGAAACAGACATTGTCCCAGTAGCCGACGAGCCCAATTTTGCCGCTGGAATTGTTTACGAAGAGCTTGGACACAGTCACCTCGCCGCCCGAGATGAGAATTCCGTGGGGGGAGAATTCCGAGTAAATGTGAGACTTGCCGGTCCCCTTCGGCCCCAGTTCGATGAAGTTGTAGTTGCGCTCGCAAAAAGCAATAAGACGAGCAATCAGCAGCAATTTCCCTCGTCGGGAAAAATGCTCTGGATTGAAGCCCATCGTCTGCAAAAGCACATCCATCCACTCGTCAGTGGTAAATTCCGCACGCGCGGCGAGGAATTGATCGATATCCACATTGGCGACTTGGATCGGCTTGAGACTCTCCAAGTGCCATGGCTCCTGCGTGCGATCCTCGGTCGGTTGATAGCTAAGATCGGCGATGCACCACACTCCACCGACGAGCAGTTTGGGATGCTTTTTGATATAGCTTGAATCAACAGTTACCCGCTTGAGGCCGAGGTTGGAAAACTTGGCGTCGTAGCAATCTGAGGAGTCGTTGAGTTCGACAGTGACCTTGTCGATGACCTTGTGCCGACCTTTCTCCTTGATGGTGGATTTGATCAGCTCGCTTTCGTTGCGGTGGACGAAGTGCTTTTGAAGGATGCTTTTGACCGTTTCGATTCCACTTTGGATGGAATCTTCATCATCGGTGGCGCAATGCTGGCCGAGCAGGTATTCAAGCACATAGCTCGGAACGATGGCGTTGCCTTTGACCGCTTTGGTGAGATCCTTGCGGACAACCAAGCCAGCGAAGTGTTGGAGGATTTTGGTATCGATTGGGGTCATTTTTTAGAGGTCACAAGTCGTCGAAGTCGCTTTCAAAAGCTCTGCGAAGTTTGAATGGGAATTCCCTGTAGATGCGTGACTGCGCAGTTCCAGGAATGAGTTCTTCAAGTTTTAGGAGGATTTCCTGCTGGTTGAATTGTTCCGCCTCGCGCCCGAAGATGAACTGCTCGCGCCGCTCGCGTTGCCGGGCATCTTCATGGATCGAGTCGAATCGAAGACTCTTGGACTCGCTCAATGCCACGCCTGTTTTGGAGTAAAAGCCTGCTCGGATGTCCCGTGGCAGGCACTTCTCTCCAACAGGCTCAGTTTGAAGGAAGGTGATGGTGACTTGCCCTGTGGTGATTTGCTGCCCGCTGCGGATGATATCAACATCCACTGGTGCCGTATCACTCACCCGGTCTTTGCGAATTTTGAGAACAGGCACGACCACTTCCTGTAGGGAAGTGCCTCCATGCACATATCGACTCCCAGAGCCTTTCTGCCGGAGGCGTTGAATACCTTTTGGGAATCCAACACTGACCTCACCTTGCAATTCCAGTTGGGCAGAGGAAAAAACCTTGAGTCGGGGGGGTGATGGAATTTGGGGCGCTACAATAAAGCGCCGGTCGAAACGAAGCGCTCCGTCGGGTGCTGAGATTTCCAAAAAGTCGCTCTCCGCAACAGGCTCGTGCTGGTAGAGGAACCCATGGTCGGCTGTGACGAGAAAATGGTTCGCATTCACAGCCGCGCCTTTTTTGAGAATGCGGATGATCTCATCAAGCGCCTTCGCCACGGCTTCGCATGTCTTATGTTCGGTGTCGCGCTTATCGCCGACAGCGTCGATGACATCGTGGTAAATGAAGACCACATCGTGCTCGCGGGTGAGATTGCGCCCATCCGTCTTCGAGTTCATCGCTAAAAAAGCTTCCGCAGTGAGTGCTGTGGCTCGGCAACCGCCTTGAGAAGACAGAATTTTCGCGCGCGCCTCGGTGCCTGCCGTGCTGCTGCCATCCGCGAGAATTGTTTTTGCATCGCCGCTGAATTCCAAGTGGCGATGAGGGAGCAAGGCCGCCATACCCAGTTGGGTGAAACTCGGCACTGCTGCAAGCATGGGTTCCATCTCCGCAGACCAGCGATCCTCTTTTAGGATTTTTTCCAGAAGCTCGGTGCCAGCTTCGTAGCGCATGGCATCCGATACGATTACAAAAACCTTTCTACCTTCGGAGACCTGTGGGCGAACGAAAGTTTGGTAGAAAGCACGCTGGGTTACCACATCCGAGGGTTTCCAAGACTCCGATCGGTCCACCCATTCCTGCCAATTTGCCGCAAGGCGCGAACAAAACTCATTCACATAGAGGCCTTCAATCCGCGCGACTAACTTCTCAAGCAGCGATGTTTGGCCGGATTTGGAATAGGCATGAATGAAGGATCGGTAGAGACGGTCGATCGCGAACCAAGAGGTGGCATATTTCCGAATCCCTGCATCAAAGGACTCAATGCTGATATCCAGCTTGGGAAGTTTTTCTAAAAATTCCGCTGCCACAGCAAGCGCCTCATAGAGACACCGAATCCCCTCATCCCTACGCGCCCAGTGCAGCGAGGAGCGGGCTTTGGCACGCTGAATGACCCGGTCAGTGGGCATGCTCTCCGCGACCAACGCATCCCGCAGATCAGCGATTACACGCAGATCCACGCGGCGAAACACATCGTTTTCCAGCAGGTCAGAAGAGTCCTCCAGAGCATTCAGTGCAGCCGAGATGTTGAGCAGTTCATCGGCACGCTCGGAAAGTATCGCATAGCACTCTCCGTGTTCGGCGCTGTCCTTCCAACGATTGAGAAAAACAACGGACGCCCTGGGATCGACTCCGCCTGCATCGCCCAAATGGGATGCCGCTCGAAAGACCGATAAAATGAAATCCAAGAGCGTGGGCTCTGGCCTGCTATAATCGAACTCCCTCTGGATCGAGTCCCACAGCGCACCATGCAGTGCAAAATTACCCAAGTTTTCAAAAAGCTCTTTTTTTCCTGCAGAAAACTCACCCAGTATTGCAAGAAGAACGCTGTCAAAACGAGGCTCAACACCGCAAGCCACTGCGATCATTTTGAGCCGCACGTCCCTCTCGGTGTCGTCGGGCTTCAACCATTTTTTTAATGCCGCTACGCGTTCCTTGCTGTTGAAAAAGACGATGTGCTTTTCCACGAGAGCCTTCAGTTCTGGGGGCAAGTCGGCATCGATGAGCGCTAGAGAAGCTCGGTCTGGAGAAAACGGTTCACCATTTGCGAGAAGCAGATCGAGAAGCCAGTTTTCATGATCCTCCGGCCTCTGCTGTCCCTGAAAATAGAGGAGAAATTGCTGGTTGGGAGACTGGCGAACGATCCGGTGCTTCACACCGAATTCATTTTTCCGCACCGCGATTTTTTCGACCCCCTCCACGCTTAAGGCGTCGAATTCCGTCCACCACTCCGCTTCGGCATCATACCAGAAAACGATTCGACTCTGAGCGAGGCGTTTTTCAAGGGTGGCTTGGATTTTTGGTAGGCTCATATCGCGGGCGAGAGGATTTTTTCAAGCAGGCGGTAAACGCGCGTTCCAATGGGAAGAGGGAGCAAGGCGGTCGGGCTATAGGGAGACTTTTCGAGGGCCTGTGCCCGCCGGATAGCAATCTCAACCAGATCGAGTGGAAACTGCCCGGGCAGTATGTTGGTTTTATTGTATGATCCGAGACGGGCACGAAGTGAGCTTTCTACCGCAGCGCAGTTGTCCAACTCCGCATCCGGCGAAACCTCCTCGTGATGCAGGAGTAGCCACAGCTCGAAGCAAGGATTGCTGATTGCCACCTCAAATCCCGCCGTCTTGCCAGCTCGGAGCGCTTCGAGGGTTTGCGGGGTGTGGGTGCCTTTGAAGTGATGGTCTCGATCGAGGAAAATCCAGAACTCATCCCTCTCCCGAATTTCATGGGCGTTGGCGTAAACCTCGTAGGCCGCCTTGAGCCTGGCCACGACATGGGTCGGAGAGGATTCACCCCGCTCCGTAGGTAAAACAACCACCCTCACTCTCCGGAGTGCCAGATGCTTGAAGTATTGCTCCGGGGCATAAGTGTCATCCGTTGCCACCACAAAAACACGATCGTCACGGAATTCCCGGATCTCTCGACCTATTGAGACTGGGCGGCGGTTGAGAAGACTCATTTGGCCAGTGCCAGCGCAGGTTCCGCTTTGTTGGGGTGCAGCTCCGCCATGATTTTTCCGACCCACTCGGGAAGCTCGTTTTCAATCGGTGGAACGGCGTCGAAGCGCCCTTGCAAGTAGGCCTTGTCCACCTTCAGATCCGTTCGCACACGGTATTCCGCGAGGGAGTAAATCTCGGATGCACCGCGCGCCCCCTGTTTTTTCACAAACCAGATCTCGTCCCTCCGGAGCAGTTCCAAATCGAGGAATGCCGTCTCGTGGGTGGTGAAAACCAGTTGGCTACCGATGCAGTTTTCGAGAAATGAGCGCACGAATCCTTTGGCCAGGAGCGGATGCAGGCTGCGATCGATCTCGTCGATCACATAGATGCCAGCTCCTTGCTTGCCACCGTGCAGCACGGGCAGGAGATGAGTGAGCCGCTTGGTGCCATCCGATTCTTCGTTGAAAGGCAGGCCCACGCGACGCCCATCGGAGGTTAGATGCTCGGCGGTGAGTGTGCGCAAGCGCACCTTCATGCCGGAGAGGTTCTCCACAAGCATTTCCGAACCGTCCCGCGCCGGAAGGCCGATCTGCTCACCCGGGGGCAAGTCTTCGATCATCCGTTGCAAGTTCGGCTCAAGCCCCGAGAGGACATTCTTGTCGAGGTCGCTCGTTTCGACCTTTAACTCCTCCACGCCTGTTTCCACGCGGCGCAGAAATTCTCCAGCGAAATCCGTGAAGTCCTTGTTCTGTGCCACCAGACGGGACAGCAACTGGAAGGTCGCATCCGCAGGAATGATCGTCACCGAGTCCATCCACTCCAAGGCCGCCCGGAAGAGAGGCCCTTGGTCCGCCTCCTGCAACATCGCTCCCACAGCATGGAGGAAGAGTTGGTTGGGGAGCACTCCCACTTTGGCCAACTCGCGGGGCTTTGTGTGGTCTCCCCACTCCGAGTCTGCGGCCATCGCCGGACCCGTCTGAATCATCACTTTGCCGGAGGCGTTCGTTGCCCGCTCGAAGACGGTCGTCTCCTTGGATCCGCGCAGGACGCTCAGCCACTCCGCGCAGACCTTTTTTTCATCCACTTGGCAGCCGTAGGCAAACACGCGGCCATCCTGCACAAATTGCACAGAGAATTCGCTCGGCTCGCTTGGCGATTCCTCATCCAACGCGAAGGCCTGGCGCGGGATGGTTTTTTTCGGCTCCGTGCCTTCCAGCACAAGCATTCTCAGAAAACCCAAAGCCCGCACCAGATTCGATTTTCCCGCGCCGTTGGCGCCATACACCGCTGCCACCGGCAGAGCCTTGTTTTCATCCTGCGGGATCGGGGTGAGGTGGTTCTCGTGGTCCGGATGGCGATTGCTCGCCACCATGGAGAGCGTTTGCGTCTCCTTGAAGGACCGGAAATTCTCAACTGTGAAGGATAGAAGCATATGTTGTGAAAAAATCACACTTATCGAACGCTTTCAATTCTAAAAACGAATGCTTTTGGTGTAATCCGTGATTTCTTCTCAGTCATTCGATTGCTCATCGGGTTTTTTTAGATTTTTTGATCGAGCAAGAATTCAGATCGGACTTTGCGGAGCCACCTTTTGAGATGCCACTCTTGGAGTTTGGGTTTGCTCCCGCTGGCTTCGGCCAATTCTTCCAGCGAGACGAGCTTCGATTCCAAGCCGAGTGCGCAGGCGGTTTTGACGGCGGCCTTGTCGGCCGTGGTAACGATCCAGGCGTCGTCGTGTCTTGCCGCCACATGGGCCAGAAGATCGCGCTCGCCCGCGTCCAGGGCCGAGATATTCGGGGTCTTGGCGGATGCCAACAAGATATCGGCTTGAGAAACCATCTCCACAGTCACATGCCGGAAGATTGTGGAGGCATCCACAGGCACATATCTGGACTTGTCGGCAGGCACCTTCAGCGCCTCGTCCCGCACCGTGGCCACGGTATGGATGGCAAAGCGCTGGGCGATTGATTTCCAACAACCGGTCCGCACCGCTTCGATGATCACATTGGTATCCACATACACGATTTTTGGCAGTGGCGGCATCGGGGAGTTTTCAAAGACCGACTTCTAATGGCACGGCATGGCTCTTGCAGAGGGTCCGAAGTTCGTGCAGGTCGATATCGAGAATCTCAAGCACACGCCGCACGGAGACATCCCCATGCGTTATTCCCTGCGCAACGCGCTCCAGATACTGCCGTGAGAAAGCCGGTGGTTTTTCCGCATTCTTGCTATCCCTCATTTTCTTTGAACTCGGGCTCCAATCTCCACGGGTAATGAGGCCGAGGGCCACCAAGCGCCAAGCCAGAGCCGACTTTGAGACTTGGAACATCTCGGCGACGGAGGAAATCCAATCGTCCAGACCTTGAGTGGCCGGCTTTGCCGCCCAGAGTTGCTTGAGTTGTTCGCCCGGCATCAGCAGGGCACCGGCGAAGTTGTCCGCCAGTTGCTCGATGCGTTTGGCTTTGTAGGGAGTCGGGTCTTCGCGATCCACTCGCTCGGGAGGCATCGCATCCCATGTGAGCACATGGAACAGCTCGTGCGCCAAGTCGAAGACCTGTCGCGATGCCGGTTCGTTGCGGTTGATTAAAATGCTGTCACCGCCGGGCAACTGCACCGCCGCTCCAGAGACGCCCTTAGGCATGTCCGCATGGAGAAGCAGGATTTCCAGCTCCCGCTCGATTGCTCCAGCCAGCCGCTCCGCTGGCACCTGGCCGAGCTTGAGGTCCCGCGCGACCTGTTCTCCGGCCCGCTGAGCCTCTTCGAAGGTGCTTGTCCCATGAAGCGCCAAGCGGGGTCGCAGAACCCTGGGGGACTCCCCGCGCTTCTCACCCAAGTAACGCCAAAGCGCGAGCCACTTGCCGACGCGTTCCTCAAAATCATCCAAGGCGACTTCCTCCGTGCCCTTGGCCCGATAGGAAAATCCACCCTCTCCGACGATGCGGAAAGGGTCCGTGAAAAAATCCAGATCCTTTCCCGTGGCCTTGATGATGGCCAGCAGCTCGGACACTCCAACCCGGCGCTGATCCGCCTCGATGGCCGCCAGCGTCTGCCTGTCTTTGAAACCAACCTTCCGGCTGAGCTGGCTCTGCGTGAGCCCGGCAAACTCCCGGGCGGAGACCACCCGCCGCGCCAAATGGGGCATTTTTAGTGAATCCGCTTCATTCATAACAGGACACGCTCTCTTGCATTTTTCGATTTGCAAGATTTTTTATTCGTCTTCCTTCTTCTCCAAGCCGGGGATGGTTTCCAGCAGGCCTTTGAATTTGAGGTAGTTCACCTTCACGCCGTCATCGAGGTCGATTTCGAGGCGTTTTTGAGCGAGGGGGAGGACGATGTCGCGCTCCCAGGCGCGGATTTCCTTGAGCATTTTTTCGATCTTGCTGAGTTCCTTGGCGGCGCGGGTGCGCTCGGCGGGGCGCACGGACTCGTCGAGCGTGATGGCGGTGAGTTGGCGGTGGCGCTCTTCGAGCTTGTGCAGGAAGCTGCGAACATAGTCGTTCAGGAGCAGGTTCACCGTGTCGCGGTTGTAGCGGTGCAGGTAGATGAGTGCTTGGAAGCTGCCTTGAGGGCTGCTCACCATCCAGTAGATCGGGCGCTTCTTGTAGGTTTTGAGGTGGTCCTTGTAGAAATCCTTCGCAAAATACTTCCGCAATTCCTTACCGAGCGCGCCTTCGATAAAAGCCAGATTCTCGGCGAGCTTGGCGTCGCCAAATGTGACGCGCAGGAACTCGCGGAAACGCGCCACGATGTCGTCGCTGAACCAGTCGCCATCGAGCACGGGCAGGATGCCGTCCGCATCGGGGGCAAACGAGGGGTTGGGCACTTTGGCGAGGTAATCCTGCACCGTTGATCCTGAATCAGCGAGGATGAGGCCAGAGGCATCGAGGGAGTAGCGGCCAAACATACAGCCGATGGCGTAGGAGAGGAAGGCAACCAAGTCGGTCCGCTGATCGGCGCGTGCGAGGGTGATTTGCTCTTCGGGAACTTCGGGATGCAACTCGCCGTCGAGGCCGTATGCGGCGATGAAGAGCCGGTTGTTCTCCGTCTCCAGCTCCTGCATCCGGCGGATGGCGGCAGTGCTCTGCGCCTCCCAATTCCGCCAGCTCGCTTCCAGCGTCGCGCCCTTCAGCCCCAGCCGCAGCAACGGCTGGTCGTGGAAGTCCCACGAGGTCTCGAAGTTGTCCCAGTCGGCGCGGGCGAGGGATACGCACTGATCAACAATCTCAACAATTTCATCTGAGGATTCGCGAATCTCGGTTTCCAGCCACGGCAATTGCCCGATGTCGCCCGTTTGTATGTTCAACGTCGGGTTTAGCGCCTTCACATAGTAAAATGCCAGACTACTAAGAAGAAACCCGGCAACTATCTTATAGTATCGTTCAGACGGAAATGCTGAGGATCCAGCAATATCAAAAAGGAAACCATCTTCACATAATCTGACGCCAAATGCTGATGAGCTGATTTTCGTCCAGGTTATGCATTTCTTAAAGTAATACTGTTCATTTTTCGGCTTGGAATTACTTGGGAGGCACAAGCCAACAGCTAACTTATCTAGTTTATCTTGCTTGATTTTATGCCCGTCATTCCACCAATCAACAATCTTTTCGTTGTTGCCATACCATTTCCGAAAGTTGCCTCCACTATTATATGGAAACCATCGTCTTTGAGATTCTTGCGCTTCACTTTTCGTCAAGTTATCGAGACCGCAATTAGCAATCGCAACCTCGTGCCATAAGCGCACGAACTTTTCGTTTTCTCCGGTCTGTAGTCCTGCACGGGCAGGGGCTACGGACTCCAATGGCATCGACGTTCCGAAGACGCCACGAGCGGCGGGCGTAAGCCAATAAGCGATTGGGGTTCCCGGAATTTTCCTAAAGTCCTCGGCAGAGGCGCGAAAAAACCAGCCGCAGTTCGGATTCGCAATAGCTTCCAAGGTTTTGGGGCCTTGATTTTCACTTCCGCGGAAGTCTGATAGGCGAACATAAACACCCTGATAGTTTTTATGGTGTTTGTTTTGGATAGCGAACGTGCAAATCGGGACAGTGGCTCCATCAAACCCAGAGTATTCCAACTGCACCAGAGTCGTGATGGTAGCCTGAGAAAGTATGCGCTTTCTTAGCTCCTCATAAGATGAAATAAACATCCACACAAACGGCGACATAAAACCTAAATAGCCATTGGTAGTGGACAACGACAATGAGCGCACAATGAAGGCGGCAAATAGGTCAGATTTATAGTCGGCGAACTGCTCTTGTAGAAACCTCTTGATTCCAACGTTCATCCCTTTCCCGCCCATATACGGCGGATTGGCCACGACGACGTGATACCGCTGGGTGAGCGCCTCGGCTTGTTCGAGCACTCGCAAAACCTTGAGGTGCGTCTCGCGCAGGAAGAGCTGGCCGCCGAGGTCCTTAATCTCGATGGCGCGGCGCGCGAAGGTTATTGCCCGTTCATCGAGGCACGGATGGATAAGCGAGCCGAAGTTCTTCGCCTCCTCGAACTGGTGAAGCAACTTGAGCATCGGCTTATTAAAAAGGTCGCCCACCCCGATTGCGCGGATGTAATCGCGCAGTTCGTTTTCTTCAAACTTCACATCACGCAGTTCGATGATGTTCGGCTGGACCATGCGGCGGAAGAATCGGACATCCTTCGCGCGGGCCTTCATGCAGAGGGCAAAAGCAGCCAAGGCCGCCGCGCGGTCGCAGATGTCCACACCGTGGAGGTTGTGTTTGAGGATGAGCCCTGGAATCTCCGGAGCATCGTAGCCCTCCTCCTCATACATCGCATAGAGAAGGTCGAATGAGTAGGTGAGCATGTGGGCGGAGCCTGCCGCTGGATCGATGAGCTTGATGTCCTCGGGCTTGGTGATTTTGAGAAAATCTGTCTCTGCCTCGCCCTCGATGTAGTAGGGCATAAGCGCCCGCAGTTTCGACTGCGGGCGATTCAAGAGCCAAAGTCGGCCCAGAGAGTTCTCCACCAGATAGCGAACGATCCAATGCGGGGTGAAAAGCTGGGTCACAGCAGGAATATCCTCGGTGGGCACGGCGCTCTTGCGGGCCATGACGGCGTCTTTTTTGTCCGAGATGTAGAATTGGTAGAGCCAGCCAATGACCTCGACATCGCGGCAATCCTCGTCGGGCAAGCCGATGCGGAAAGCGTGGACGATGGAGTGCTCGGTAAGGACATCCTCGGGCAGGAGGAGTTCGGTGGCGTCGCCGATTTCCTCAAAGAGAAACGGCATGTAGGCGTGGTAGTGGTTGCACGCGGCCACAAGCAACAGTCGGTAAGCCTCGGCTTGGGGATCCGGACTGGGAATGCGCCCGGAGAGGATATCCTCGAACGCTTCGGCATTTGCCATTTCTTGCCGGAAAGTAGAATCAAGCGTGCCGCCTCGGGCTTGCTGGAGAATCTCGGGCATGACCTCATGGGGCGAGGCGGGCGAGACCACGCGGGCGCCGAAGGTGTGGTAGCCATTCGCATCCATGAAGCGCAGGGCGGAGAGACGGTTGAACCATGTGTAGGAGACCCGCTCGATAAGGGAGGCGCGACCTTCCTTCGCCAGCATCTCCTCCAGTTTGCGAATCTGCGGGGCAAACTGGCGGTGCGCAGCGGAGTCCGGCTTGGATGAAGCCGTACCAAGCCAGAAGACGAGGCGGTTCTCGACGAGTTCGTGAAGTCTCTCACGGGCTGATTGGGCGAATTTTTTCAGGGCGGATTGGTCCATGGCGTGGAGGATCAGAGAGTGATGCGTTTGTTGTTCCGGAGAGTGGCGGAGTAGGTCTCGCGAATGGCATCGAGGTAGGCGGCAAGATCCTCCTCGTTTTCCAAAACGGTTTTTTTAAACGGGACATGAATCTTCCGCACGGTCACATACTCGGGGGCTGGGTCCTCATCGTCGCCGCCCTCGCGCGGGATCAAGCTGGAGGCTTTCTGGAGCTGGCTGGGGAGAAGCTCAGTGGCCGCACGCTCTGCCGCCTCGCGAACAACAGGGGCAAGGCGCTCGGTTTTCAGTCGGGTGGTAGCGGCGTCGAAGGGCTCCAGCAAGTCGGCGCGTTTGTCAGAATCGAGCGCAGTAAATTCGGGTGATGAAACAAAGCTCTCCCTTGCCTTTGCGAGACGGCCTGTTGCCTCTTCGCGGGCCTCGGTGACCAGCTTGGACACGGCCTCGCGCACGGACGAGAGCTTGGCATTGGCCTGCTGAAGGGTGTTTCCCTTGTAAGCAGTGGGGGATTCCACAGCGGCCCTCAAGGGAGCGATGTCGTCGGCTGGGAGATCCACAAAGTTTGGGGCTTCATCGCGTAGGAACCCGGAGATCTCGTCGAAGATGGTGCGCTTGGATCCGTTGTAAAACGCCTTGAGGGGATCGATGGTTGCTTCCTTGAGATCCAGCAGACGGTCTGAAAAAGAGGCCACTTCCTTCAGGCAATGCGACCACTCGCGGTGGGCGATGCCGGAAAGCTCCTTTGCCACGGAAGCAAGGTCCGCAAGGAAAGGATAGGCGGAGGCATGGGACGCCAGTTTTTCGAGTTCCGCTGACTCGGTGCGCAAGGAGTCCTGAAAAGCAATGGCCACTTCCTTGGCCTCGTTGGCGGGATTTGGCGAGTTGAAGAACTCTTGGTGGAATTTCTTGAGCTTGGAGACGGTAGCCGAGTCGAACTGCTCCTGCAGAGTGACGACAGTTCCGGAGAAGAGCCTGTTGTTCGAGAGCGCATCCATCGCTTCCTTGCCGGAAAGAAGATTCGCACCACTGCGGAGCTCGACCTTGCCGCGCATGTAAAGCCTCGCAATGAGACACTGTGTAGCGATTTGAGGCCAACCGCAGGGGCGTTTCTCAAATGTGCCAAGCAAATCGGCAACATGCACACGGGTCCCCGCGCTGCGAGCCGCTTGGAGCTTCAGGAGGATTTCCTTCTCAGCCTCTCCGAGCGTGCCGTCGTCGTGTTTGAAAAAATCGTCCGCCGGGGTGGTGAGGATGTCTTTGAGGTCGGATTCCACAAACGCCTTCTTGAGCATGCGCAGCGAGGGGAAGGCGTAGCGCACGAGGTCTTGAAAGGCTTTGGCTATGCGGGACTTTGGATCGGTAGATGCGTGTGCCAGCTCGCTTCCATTCAAATAGAGTTTGCCCGTAAGAAGCGCCTCTTTGAGACGATCTTGGAGTGAATTGCGTCGCTCGGTGTTCGCATGCCGCTTGGCAGTGAGGATCGCGTATCGAGCAGCAGGCATATTCGACGAGAGATTTTGCTGGCAGTATTTTTCGGTCTTGCGGTGCAACTTGAGATCGTCGAGCAACCTCGCATCCGGCGGCAGAATGAGAAGAAGTTCTGCCCTGCCAAGCGACTGGGCCACGATCTCGGCGGGACGGTCGGCACTCTCGTGGAGTGGGGTGGCGACGTGGATACCCATATCAAATTCCCGCTTGCGGAAAACCTGTCCATCGAGACGACGGGTGAAAAAATAGTCCTGCTTGTTGTCCTCGAAGCGGAACTTTGCCTCTCCAATAATGTGATCGAAGACGATCTCCACTAGCAACTCTCGCACATCGGAGTCGTCGACCTCGGTGCCTTTGATCTCAGCCTCCACATCCTTTTCATCGTCGGTGAGGAACTCGAAAATATCCCCACTGCGCTGGATATATGTGTCGTGCTCCAGCTTGTTCAGGGCCGAGCGAACGGCTTTCTCGTGGGTAGCGATGTCAATGTCGCAGCGGTCGATGAGGAGGATCGCGATATTCCGTGGAGTGGACTTGAACTCTTTCACGAACTTCAGAAGGAAGAGCGCCTTGATGACGCGCGTTTCCATCGAGGCCTCGCCAAGAAGACGCTCGGCCGTAAGGACGGAAGTTTGCAGATCGGCACGAAGGGAACTGCGGATGCCGTCGAACATGGCATCGAAGGTGGCGAAGCGCCCTACTTGCTCGTCTCCCAGGCTTTTGACCACATCTTGCAGGATGCCGAGCATCGAGCGCTCGCCGATGGATTTGAATTTGCCGGTGAAGAAATTGTGGCGGGAAAGCTCGATCAACGATGCCTGCAGAAGCTCAAACTGGTAGGGTTGGAACGGGTAGAAGTCAGCAAAGTCCTGCTCGCTTTTGAAGCCCGGGTAGTCGCGGGACTTGTCGCCAAATTTGAAGAGAGTTCGGAGGTTTTCTTTTTCCGAATCATAAAGGGCGAAAAGGTCCTCCGTATCCTTCTTCGCAAGCAGGCGTCGGCAAATAACCTCAGCAACATCCTGGCTGGTGAGGTTGAGGGGTTGGATAAAACGGCCTTGGATTTTTGTGAGATCAGTGCCTTGGTTTGTTCCCAGCTCACCGAGCACGGCGCTCAAGTCGCCTTGGGAGGTGACAAAGACCCATGCGCGGCCTTGGCACTTGGTCGCAAGCGTCTCGACGATGGTCTGAAGATTCAGCATCAACTTCGAGTCGGTCCCGATGAATTGTCCAACTTCATCCACGAAGAAGTTCAGGCGGAAATTCGGCTGCTGCTTGGCGATCCATTTGTTGATCTCCTCCGCGAAGGACTCGATGGAAACCTTGTAGCCAGCTTGCTTCCGGTCGAGGACCTTGAGCGCCTCCTCGTAGGATGACCCGCCAGTCGCCGAAAATGCCCGTGCAAAGATTTCATTGTCCAAAGCGTGGACGGTATCCCTTCCGATTTCCCATGGAACTCCCTTGGACTCCTTTGCAAAGGCATCCTTGAATACCTGCAAGAGCCCTCGGGAATCCAACTCGGCTTCGATCTCCGCAATGTAGCCCTGCTTGGCGTAGTAGCCCCGGACCTCGTTGAAGGCTTTCACAAAGACTGAAAGGAGGGCGTCGATCTGGTTCTTGGCGATCACATCGGCCTTCTGGTCGATATTGAACAGCTTCGACTGCGAAGGAATTTTCAGGGCCTTCTTCAAGTCGGCCGCGAGCATGGGCTCCTCTTTGAGCTTATCGAGGAATAGATCCGAAACCTTGGTGCCGTCGAGTTGCCGATCGGGAAGCAGCAGCGAGAGCATTTTCAACAGGTGGGACTTGCCTGAGCCGAAAAAGCCGCTGATCCATACACCGTTTGCCGTTTTTTCCTGAAGATAGGATTCAAGCAAGTCATCCAGGCGCTTGGAGACCTCTGTAGTCACCACATATTCGGAAACTTCATTGAGCAAATCGCTATCGTCATCTGCCTTGATAACTGGCGGAATGTGGCGGTCTATGTCCTTCTCGAAAAGTGAACGGATGATTGTGGGCTTCATGGTTGGATGTCTGCGATATTGAAGGCGCGGTAGTAGCGGTCGTCGGGCATGGCTCCGAAAAGTTTGAGATAAGACCCGCGCTGCTCGACAAATGAGTAGTCGCCGGGAAAGAAAAGCACAGAGGGCGTCTTGCCGGTGACGCCTTGAAGCTTTTCCAGAACATTGTGAGAGCGGATGTAGGGGAACACGAGGCCGACGCCGTCGAGCATGACAACAGCAGGGCGATTCTCCTCAAGTTTTTTGGCAATGAGCGGAACAAGATGATCCTTGGGGTCTGAGACATTCCGCAAGGTGGAAAGGAATGTGTCGCGGTCCAAAGCAGGTTCTTTCTCGATCAACCGGTCGAGCACTCCACGCTCTGTGAGCAACTCAATAACCAAGTCATAAAAATTCAGGTGCAGGACAGCCACTCCACTCGATGAGAGCCGTTTGATTAATGATGGCAAAAGGACATCAACCCTATTTTGCAACGAGGGATGGTATGCGGAGATATAAAAAGGTTGTTCGTTGCCAATGGCACGGCTCTCTAAGAAGTTTTTCCCACCGATCACCCGGAAGAGATGATCAAATTTTTGATCGAGGTTTTCGTCGATGCGTGAAGCCATATCAGAAGCGATTATGTCGGATTTCCGCATCAGAAAGCAGAAAAACTTTTAGGTCTGCGGGTATCTTTTTGGAGACGAGTGCAATCAATCCAGAGCTGGGACTGGGACGCTGGATTCCCATCTCGCTGGTTGAATTCAACACCCCTCCTTCTGCCAGCATCCGGATCAGGACCTGACGCACTTTGTCGCGGCTTTTTTCAGTGAGGGCATCCACTTCCGGAGCCTCCGCACCCTTGAGATCAAAAAAACGGACGAAGTCGCCCGGCGTCAAATGAGTTTCCAATGCCAACGCCTTTGCCCGCACCACCTCCTCAACAAACTCGCGAATAAATGCAAATCTACGGCAGATGGATAAAAGAAGCATCAGTCGTTGATCCCTAGACCCTGCCGCACAGAAGAAATCGAGTTCAGCATTGTCAAACTCCTGAAGGCGATATCGGATTTCCCGAAGAATCCGAAGCCTGCTCCCCGAGGTTTTAATACGGAGCAGATTATCATCCAAAACGGCAGACCGAATGACTGGCCAATCTTTCCCTGCCGCAAGCAACTCCGAAACAGCAACGGTCTCTGGAACAAAAAGCGCACCGGTAATAAACGAGAAAGCGTAGCGCCGAGTGGTCTGTGTAGTCATGAGAGGCAATTCAAAACATGCTTGAGCACGCGTTCCAGCTTGATGAGACTTTTCTCTCCCGTAGCCATTTCTATTTCTTCTCCGCCTCGTAGTTCCCAAGCACCTCGCCGAGGACAACGGTGTAATTGAGGTTCCCGTGATCAAGGTCTACATCAGGCAGGAAATCCTCATCCAGTGAACCGAGTAGGGCAGGCACATCTGATTCCTTCCATCCCGCGTCTTTCAGCAGGATCACTGTGCCAGCAACGGTTCCGCTGGCGAGATAATGGAGATCGACGGCGGCGACATCCTTGCCCTCGCGCTGTGCAAGGAAGCGTTCGGATGAGGCCGTGCGGAGTGTGCGTTTCCAAAAAAGATTCATGAAGTGAGAAGTAGTTTTGTGGCGGCGATCCCAACTGGAATAGCAGCGAGGAGGACAAGGCAGCCAGCACCAGATTTGCGATAGCCGACTCCTGTTCCTGGGATGCTGAAACTCGTATATTTTTTCCCACGATGCGTGGTTCCAACGCGAAAGCCACGACCACCGACAGAATAGCCAACGCCGGACTTGCTCAGATTTACCCGGAACGGCCCAAGATTAACAGATTTGCGGTAGGTGAAGCCCATCAGAAGCGGAAAAAAGTCGAGTGGGTGGAGAAAGTGCGCATGGGTGCTATTTTACCTTTTTTGGAGGCTGTTGGCAATTTGAAATCCTCGAGATTAACGCCTGATTACCGCACAGAATGGGAATCTGAAAATCAAAGCGCCCGATCATCTTTTAACGCCGTTCCGTTACATCACGACTGCAAACAAATTTCTTGAACATGAATTCGACTCCACAGAAGCCAAAAACAATTTGGTTGAGACGAAAAAGAATTTCTCCGGAGGCAAAATGAATTTTTCCAAGAGCCCAAAGAATTTCTCCGATGCCAGAAACAATTTCTCTGAGACAAAAAATTGTTTCTCTGAGGGCAAAAAGAATCTATCCGAAGGCAGAAACGATTTCTCCGAGAGTAAAAAGTTTTTCTCCAAGCGCAAATAAACTCTCTCCGGATGGATTTATTCTTGTAAGCGATACTGAAAAATTTGCCGTTCACTTCTGGAAAAAGGCAATTTGGCGTCGCTGAAAATCGCTCTTTACTTCGCGAATGTCAGGAAATCAAAAACGGAATCCGCGAAGCGTGGCAGGCCTTCGTGGCCGAAATCCTCGTAGATGAACGGGGTTTTCTTGGATTGGATGTTGTTGAAGACGGCGAATTGCGTGGATGGCGGGCAGATGGCGTCTTGAAGGGTTAGGGCCATGATGACCTCCGCTCCGATGCGTGGGGCGAGGTGATGGACATCGATGTAGCCGAGTGTTTCAAAAATTTTGTCTCGTGTTTCGGATAGGGGATCGAAAAACCTCATATAGGTCTTCAACTCGGCGTAGGCGTCCTTGCAGAGGTCCATATTCCACACGCGCAGGTAGTCGGAGAGGAATGGGTAGAGCGAGACGCAGCGCGTGATGCGGGGCTCGAGCGCGGCGCAGGCGATGGAGAGGGCGCCGCCTTGGGATCCGCCGTTCGTTGCGAGGCGGGTGGCATCGACTTCGTCAAAGGATGCCACGACGCGAGCGAGTTGGACGGTGTCGAGAAAGATGCTGCGGAAGAGAAGTTTTTCAGGTCCATCGGAGAGGCCGCGAATGATGTGCCCGTTGTGGGTGTTGCCGGTTGTTCCTCCTGGGTCCTGGCTTCGCCCGCCTTGGCCACGGCAGTCCATGGCTGCCACGGCTGCGCCATCCCCCGAGAAGCGGAGTTTGTCGGCCCATTCGCCGCTATTGCCGGTGTAGCCATGGAATTCCAGAACCGCTGGATGTGGAGCAGATGCGTTCTTGGGGCGGACATATTTCGCATAGATTCGCGCCCCGCCAACGCTGGTGAAAGTGAGGTCGAAAATCTCGCTGTTGCGGGATTGGAGTGCATTGGAGCGTTTCAGCTCGGGCTTGGGATCGACGGAATCCAACTCCGCAAGCGCGCGGCTCCAGTAGTCATCAAAATCGGCAGGTCGTGGGTTTGTGCCTGTGTAAGTTTGGAGTTGAGCGAGTGGGTAGTCGAGGCAGGGCATGGCGTTTTTTAGAACAGATTTGGGGACAGGATGACAGGATTTTCAGGATGAACAGGAGGGGTTAACCACAGAGGACACCGAGAGCACGGAGGAGATTTAGAAGGCATGAGGGCATTCACCGTGTGCATGAGGCAGAGAAAATAGTTTGAGGCTTTGAACACTCATTCTCCGTGATCTCTGTGCTCTCTGTGGTTAATTCCTATGCTTTGGTTACTGGGCGAGCCATTCGACTCCGCCGTTTTGAAAGAGTGCGGCGCGCAGGTGGACTTTGCCGTCTTGGATGGTTGCCCGTGCCCCGAGGGGCAGGCTGCATCCGCCGCCGAGTTGTTTTAAAAAATCCCTCTCGGCATTCACGCAGCGGGCGGTGTCTTCGTGGTGGATGGCGGCCAGAATGCGGAGCGTTTCGGCGTCATCCTCTAGGCACTCGATGCCGATGGCGCCTTGGCCTGGCGCGGGGAGCATTTCCTCGATCACGGTCACTCGGATTTCTTCTGGGATGAGGTCTTGCCCTAGGCGATTGATGGCCGCTTTCGCCAGAATGAGCCCGTCGAGAGTATCGCTCTCGAGGAGCTTGCGGAGCCGGGTGCCCATGTTGCCTCGGATTTCCGCTGTCTGCAGATCGGGGCGTAGAAGGAGAAGTTGGTTTTTGCGGCGCAGGCTGGAAGTGGCGACGATGCCGCCCTGTGGCAAGCCCTGCCAACCGCCGTCGTGTTTCGAGGCCAGGCAGTCGGAGTCGTCCTCGCGCTCAAGAATGGCTCCCACCGCGAGCTTGGGAGGGAGTTCGGTCGGAAGGTCTTTCAGGCTGTGGACGGCGGCGTGGATTTCGCCGCGAAGGAGAGCTTCTTCGAGTTCCTTGGTGAAAAGTCCCTTCTCCAGCGATCCGGGGGCGCTCAGGCTGACATCCAGTCGCTTGTCGCCTGTGGTCTTGATGATGCGCTCGTCGATTTCCAAGCCGGGATGTGCTTTTTGAAGGCGGGATGCCGTTTCGCGTGTTTGAACGAGAGCGAGCTCGCTCCCTCGGGTGCCGAGAATGATTTTTTTCACCGGGATGGAGTAGGGTGGTTGCGCATCCAATGCATGAAATCCGCGACATGTGTGTCGATGAGCGCCTCGCAGCGCACAATCTCGGCCTGGCGGATGTTCAAAGATTGGCGGGCAATTTCTTCGATGGAATCGATGTCGTAGAGATAGACATTCTCGAGTTCGTTCACCGAGGCGTCCACATCGCGTGGCACGGCCAGATCGATAATAAAAAGTGGGCGCTCACTGTGGCGGCGCATGATGGATTCGAGCTTCTCGCGGGTCACAATAGGGTGGGGGGCGGCCGTCGAACAAATGAGGATGTCCACCTCGTCGAAGGCCGTGTGCCAGTGGTCGAAATGAACGGCCAGACCGCCGATCTGATCCGCCAGCGCAGCGGCGCGGTCGAATGTGCGGTTTGCAACAATGACCGTTCGAACTCCCCGGGAAACGAGGCTGCGGGCGACTCGTTCGCTCGTGTCGCCGGCACCGAGGATCATGACCTTGCGTCCACCGAGATCGCCGAAAATTTTTCCTGCGAGATCGACAGCGACAGATCCCACGGAGGTCGCTCCGCGAGTGATGCTCGTCTCGGTGCGAACCTGTTTCGCCACTCGGAAGGCGTGCTGGAAAAGTTTGTTGAGGTGCGTATTGGTCGCGCCATGCTCGGCAGCTGCACTGTAGGCCTGCTTGAGCTGGCCGAGGATTTCCGTTTCGCCCACAACCATGGAATCCAAGCCGCTGGCGACTCGGAAGAGATGCTTCACGCTCGGAAGTGAATCCTCTGTGTAGAAAGGGGCCTCCAACCCGCTGGTGCGGGATTTTAAAAATCGCCGTATGGCATCCATGACCGGCGTCGGAGTGATGCTCGACGCGTAGAGTTCCACGCGGTTGCAGGTCGAGACAACGACTGCGCCTGAGAGCCCTTCAATGGCTCGCAGATGATTCAGGGTTTCCTGTAATTCATGGTTGCCGATGGCAAACTTCTCGCGGATCTCCAGAGCCGCGTCCCTATGGTTGATGCCGGCGCAGAGGATCGTCATTTCGGTGCGGAGAGGTGTTGGATAGCCGGAAGCGTTACGAGAATAAATGCAAGGGCAGCAACCGATAATGTCGCCGTTCGTCGTGGAGCCAGCGTGTGGACTTGCCGCAGCACGACCATGAGCGCGTAGGCGAACCAGATCGTCGCGGACGTCCAGAATTTGATGGTGTTCACCTGCATGCCACTCACAAATCCCGCCGCAAAGGCGATGGTTAGGAGGCCGAGGCCAAGCCAAATGAGACGCGTGTTCGCAATGCCCAGATCCGTGATGGGAGGCAGATTGTAGAGTAGCGTGCCGCCTTTGCGTTTCTTCAGTTGCCGATCCTGAATGAGATACATCATACCCGCGAGACCGGCGAGGGCGAAGGCTCCGTAGGCAATCAGGGAAAGGGATGCGTGAAATTCAATCCAAGGATCCCGCAACGCGCGAATGCTCGGAGAGCGGTCCAGCGGGGCAAACTCGGCGGTGAGGAGTAGAAGCAAAACCAAAGGCGTCGTGAAAGCTCCCAAAAGCGACAACCGATAGGCCGATCCAACGAGCAGGTAGATGAGAGTCGTGGACCAAGCCATGAAGATCACCACATCGAAAAGCGAGTTGATCGGGCAGGAACGCAGCACCTGACCGCGCAGCCAGAGGTCGGCGGAGAGCAAAACAAATGCCGCAACGAGGGCCGCAAGATTGGTGCGCCCGGGACGCAGTCGCCCGGAGCCCAAACGAAAGAGCGTATAGCCGAAGCTGCAGAGCAGAATGAGAGTCGAAGCGATCAGCAAAAAATTTTGCATCGAAGTAGATTCAACTATGACGCCCCCCCTTCAGGCTTTCAATCGCGGGATTTCGGAACTTCAAAAAAAGCCCGCTGCGCATGCGAGAGGTATTTCCAAGTCCGATGAAACCTGTTTTTATGATGTTACCGTGTTTCCCGTAGTTGCGACTCTTTCATATCATAAAATCGGCAATCCCCCCTCTGATGGCTGGCTGACTTGGAATTACACCAGCACGGAGGAGTTCTCCACACAGCTTGAGTGGATTCAAAGCAGGAGGTGGGATTTTCTATCAGCCGAGGCGCTTTTGGATGCTTTGAGGGGGAAGGGGTCTTTGCCGAGCAAGAGCATTCTCATCACTTTCGATGACGCCTACGAATCGCTTCTGGAAAACGCGGTCCCTGTTCTCAAGGGTTTCTCGGCTCCGGCAGTTGTCTTTGCTCCAACGCAATTCATCGGTGAGACAAACCTCTTCGATCATGGAGTGGAGCCACTCGAGCGCATCGCAGATTGGAAAACACTTGGGGCCTTGGAGGACTCGGGTGTTTCCGTGGAGTCCCACGGCTACTCGCATCGCGGTTTTTCCGCGTTGAGCCAAGATGAGATCGAGCAGGAACTCGACTTTTCAAGACAGGCCATTCGCAAAAATCTGGGCAAGGATTCGCGCATGTTTGCTTTTCCCTACGGAGACTGTGGAAATGACCAGACAGCTGTGCATTCCGCCATAAGCCGTGCCGGTTACGATGTAGCGTTTCTCTATGGAGGCGGAGTTTTTAAACTCGATCAGACTCCTGCACCGCTTTTTCTCCCGAGATTGGCCATGGGACCAGGGGTGGACATGGACGCCATGCTCCTCCAATCGTCCGGCAGTTGACAGTCTTACTCGGGGAGGTTGACGCAGGCGGTTGCCAGCGCGGCCATGCCTTCGCCACGGCCGAGAAATCCCATCGACTCGTTTGTGGTGGCTTTGATGCCAACGCGTGCCGGATTCAGTCCCAATGCGGCGCCGACGCGGTTTTTCATTTCTGCGAGGTGAGGCGCAATGCGGGGTTCCTCAGCAATGAGTGTGGCGTCGATATTGTGAAGGCGTATGGATTTTTCGTCCAAAACAGAGCGCACACGGCGTAGGATTTCCAAGCTGCTTATGCCGCGAATTGTCGGGTCTGTGTTGGGAAAAAGATGGCCGATGTCAGGCTCTCCAGCCGCGCCGAGAACGGCATCAGCAATCGCATGGCAAAGCACATCCGCATCCGAGTGGCCATCGAGCCCAAGGGGATGGGGGATTTCAACCCCACCGAGGACCAATGGCCTGTCGGCGACTAGGCGGTGAACATCATAGCCGATGCCGGTGGCAATCATTCGAGCGGGAGGGTGACTTTGCCGCTGGTGGCGACGATGGAGTATTTTTCGGGCTGGGACTCGTGGGGTTTCAACTCCACCTTGCCGCCTGCCTGCTCCACGAGAAGAAGCCCTGCGGCCACATCCCAGAGGCTGATCATGCCTTCGATATAGGCATCCAGACGACCACAGGCGACATAGGCGATGTCGAGCGAGGCGCTGCCCATCATCCGGCATTTCTTCACGCTGCGGAGCATTTTTTCAAAGAGCGGGATGCCCCGGTTGATGGTGTTGATGGATTTTGAAACGCCCACGGAGACCGTGCATTCGGCGACATCGGTGCGGGAACTGACGGAGATCGGTTGGCCGTTCAGCAAGGCGGGATGCCCTTCTTTCACAGACCACATTTCGTCGCGCATGGGATCATAGATGACGCCGACGATGATTTTTCCCGCACGCCGGAGGGCGATGCTTACGGCAAAATGCGGGATCGAGTAGAAGAAATTCACAGTGCCGTCGATGGGGTCGATGATCCACTGGTGTTCGCTCGATTGGTCGCCTGTGAGGCCTTCCTCTCCATAGATTGCATGGCCGGGATGGCGGTCGAGAATGATGGATTCGATGAGGGCCTGCGTGCGCTTGTCGAGTTCCAGCTTGATGTCGTGGGCGAGGTTCTCATCGACGGTGAGTGGTCGTCCAAAATTGGCACGAAGGAATCCGCCTGCGGCTTGGGCTGCGTCCAGCGCGGTTTGCAAAAAGGTATCGGTTGTCATCTGCTTTCAATTTCGGTTCCAGAGACCAATGGCGGCAAGATATTTCACATTCTTGATCTCAAACTCGGGGGCACCTAAGCTGCCTGCAAATGCCTAGCTTTTCCAACAATCTCAGGAGGTGCTCGTGCTGCTGACTCAGCAACAGGTTTCGCTTTTGATCGAGGATTTGGACTACATCATCCCTCGCACCCGTTGCAATACGATGCCCCTCACCAAAAGCCATATCGTGCGTGATGCTTGGCGCGATGGAGATATCCTCCTTGACCTTGTGGATGGCATGCCAGATTCGGATGCCCGCTATCTCAGCGTTCCTCTGGAGAAGCTTCGCTCCCTGATTGCCCGCCGCCAGCGAGGATCGGTAGGAAGCTCTCAGGAACAGGAGGCAGATTCACTGCCTTCATTGTTCGCAGAATAAACCGTTCTGGAATCCTGCCGGAGGGATCAAAAATAATACCCTCATCCTCGAGGAGGCGGCGTTTCTTCATCTGGGCGCAGTCTGTGCTGTCGCCAAAAAATCCCCCAAGCGAGCCGTCGGACTTCACAACTCTGTGGCATGGCACCTCAGGGGCAAAGGGATTGTTTCTCAAAGCCTGACCGATGGCCTGCGAGGAACCGCATCCCAGTTGAGTGGCAAGGGAACCATAGGTCGTCACGAATCCAGCGGGAATACCTGCGAGCGCCTCAAACACCCTCTCTTGAAATGCCGTAGTGCGTTTTGCGGATTGCGTCGGATTTTTCATGGTTTAGTTTTCGCCCGATATGAAAACCAAACCGCTCTCATCCCTGTGGCGCAATTTTGTTCTTTCAGGCCTCACCGTTTGTGCCAGCACGACCTTGATAGCTCAAACCGAGCCTACTGGTCCCTACACACTCCCTCCACTTCCTTATGCCTACGAGGCCCTGCAACCGCACATCGATGCTGAGACCATGCGGATTCACCACGACAAGCACCACCAGGCCTACATCACAAATGCCAACAAGCTTCTCGCCGACCAACCCGATCTCGCCAAGCTCTCGCCCGAGGAACTCCTCGCAAATCTCGACAAGGCCCCAGAAGCCATCCGCGTCGGGCTTCGTAATAATGTCGGGGGACACCTCAATCACAGCCATTTTTGGCTCATGATGTCACCTGATGGCGGTGGTGAGCCGACCGGCGAACTCGCCGAGGCGATCAAAAAGGACTTCGGATCCTTCGAGGCCTTCAAAAAAGAATTCAACGATGCCGCACTCAAGCGCTTCGGCAGTGGTTGGGCCTGGCTTGTGGAAAAGGATGGAAAACTTTCCATCATTTCGACCCCCAACCAAGATCCGCCACTCTTGGAAGGCAAAACCGCCCTTCTTGGAATAGATGTCTGGGAACACGCTTACTATCTGAAATACCAGAACCGCCGCGCCGACTACATAACCGGTTGGTGGAATGTCGTGAACTGGCCCTATGTGGCGAAACTCTACGACGAGGCCGAATAAAAAACATCAAGTCCGTTGGTTGACTCAATCTCCATCGAAAAAGACGGCGTCGCCGTTGATAGCCCGTATCGCCGAGTGGTGCGGAAGTTTTTTTCCGACAAATTGGCTGTCGTCGCCTTGGTTTTTATCAGCTGCTTCTTTGCAATCGCCATTGCAGCAGGCGCGCTGAAGGCGCTTGGGCTGCCGATGCCGATGGACCCCAATGCCACAAATCTCGAGGCCAAATTGCTCCCCCCGAGCGCCACGAACTGGCTTGGCACGGACAACCTAGGGAGGGATGTCCTCTCCCGCATGGTTGCTGGGTCGACGATTTCCCTTACTGTCGGATTCGTGGCCATGGCGGTCTCGCTTGGGATCGGCATATTCGTCGGCGCGGTGAGTGGGTATTTCGGCGGCTGGATCGATAATTTGCTCATGCGCATCGTCGATGCGCTGCTCTGCTTTCCGTCGTTTTTTCTGATCCTCACGGCTATCGCCATTCTTGGGCCGAATATCTGGATCATCATCGCCGTGATCGGCCTCGTGAGCTGGACCGGCACGGCCAGACTTGTGCGGGCGGAGTTTCTGACGCTGCGCGAAAGCGAGTATGTTCGCGCTGCGCGTTCGATGGGGCAGAGCGGATGGAATATCATTTTCCGACACATCATGCCGAATGCGGCCGCGCCGATTTTTGTCACCGCCATAGTCAGTATTCCCGATGCCATCCTTGTGGAATCCGGCCTCAGCTTTCTCAGCTTTGGGGTTCCGCCTCCACAGGCTACTTGGGGGAACATCATTGCCGACGGGAAAACCTACATACTTGATGCCTGGTGGCTCATTGTTTTCCCCGGCCTCGCCATCTTCACAGCATCCCTTGCCTTTTACATCGTCGGCGATGCCCTTCGCCGCGCCTCAGAAACCCGCCCGCAATGAAATCACCACTTCTCGAGGTCGAAAACCTCTCGATCCAGTTCAAGACGGAAAATGGCGTTGTCGAAGCCGTCAAGAAGGTGGGCTTTTCGATTCCCCACGGGGGTTCGTTGGCAATCGTCGGTGAGAGCGGGAGCGGAAAGAGCGTCACCGCTCTCTCTCTCGCAAGACTCCTGCCCACGCCGCCAGCCCAGTTCGCAGGCGGCGCGATCCGTTTCGATGGTCAGGATGTTTTAAACATGTCGCAGGCTGAGCTCCGCAAAGTTCGGGGTGGGGGAATCGCCTATGTTTTTCAAGAACCCGCGACCTCGCTCAACCCCGTTTACACCATTCACAGCCAGATCGCCGAGGGCATCCGCCTGCACCGCCCGGAGGTTTCCGATGTCGATGCCGAGGTTGTCAAATGGCTCGCTACCGTGGGAATTGTGGATCCTGAAAAGCGCATGCGGGACTATCCGCACCAACTCAGCGGCGGCATGCAGCAGCGCGCGATGATTGCCATGGCTTTGAGCTGCCGCCCGAAACTCCTGATCGCGGACGAGCCAACGACAGCGCTGGATGTGACGATCCAAGCTCAAATCCTCGCCGAGTTGCGCCGTTTGAGAGCTGAGTTTGGAATGGCGCTCATTCTCATCACTCACAATTTTGGAATCATTCGCGAGCTCTGCGACCGTGTCGCAGTGATGTTCCGGGGCGAAATCGTCGAGTCGGGAGAAACAGAATCCGTCCTTCAAAATCCAACTCATCCTTACACAAAAGCGTTGATCGCCTGCGTGCCTCGTCTGGGTTCGAAACAAAAACGGCTTCGCACGATCGACTATAACTGGGAGTCTGCTGGCCAATGAAAATCGAACGCGTCAAATACATCATCTGGGCCAAGAACACACCACGTGCAGTCGCCTTTTATCAGGATGTCTTCGGTGGGAAAGTGACTCGCCAAAACGAACACATCGCCGAACTCGATATCTGCGGTTCCACACTGGCTATTCACAGTGGTGGCGAGGATGAGACCACTTGGACTGGGCTCAGCTTTCAAGTCGAGGATGTCATCGCAGGTGCCACCGAAGTCGTGGCTGCAGGTGGACTCCTCCGCCACGAACCTATGTCCGACAACCCTGGTGAACCACCGCATCTCGCCATGTGCGCAGACCCTGAGGGCAACCAGATCATGCTCTTCCGCAAGCGCTGAGAAAGAGGGTTTTCGAATGTCCACAGTCGCCCAACGAGCTGCCCGTGGCCGCTCCATCTTGCTCACTGGTGTGTTCATTAATCTCCTTCTTGCTGTGGTGAAGATGACTGCAGGTTGGCTGGGGCACTCGGATGCCTTGGTTGCCGATGGACTCGAGTCCACGCTGGATGTTCTGAGCTCGGCACTCATCTGGCTCGCTTTGAAGTATGCGGAGCGTCCGCCGGATTCGGAGCACCCCTATGGCCATGGGAAAATGGAATCCCTCGCCGGTGTTGGCGGAGCGCTGATTCTCTTGGCCGCTGGCGCCATGGTAGCACTGAACAGTCTGCGGGAAATTTTTTTCGGCGCGCCTGACCGCCCGGCGCCCGCTGTCTTTACTTTGGGCATTCTGGTTTTTGTCGTCATCGTGAAGGAGGTGCTCTTTCGAATCACCCAAGCCCGCAACCGTGAAGTGGAAAGCAGGGCGCTGGAATCCGACGCATGGCATCACAGGTCCGACGCCCTCACTTCGCTTGCTGCCGCTGTGGGCATCCTCATCGCTTTGATTGGAGGGCCGCGTTGGGTGAGTGCAGACGATTGGGCTGCGCTTTTTTCCTGCGGCATTATCGCTCTCAATGGCCTTCGCATGCTGCGGGGATCCCTCGGCGAATTGCTCGACGAACAGGCTCCCGACGAGACGATTCAAAAGATCATGAACTGCGCGCAGGGCGTCCCTGGAGTTAAAAATGTGGAAAAATGCCGTGTTCGAAAGAGCGGGCTGACACTCCTCGCGGATCTCCATGTGCGCGTGCGCGGCGATGTGACGGTCTCCGCAGGCCACCGCATATCCCATCTGGTTAAAGATGCCCTCATGGAAGGCGGATATCATCTCAGTGATGTCACAGTTCACATCGAACCGGCGGAGGAACCTGTAATCGCCGGTGCGTAACCACAAAGTCCCCGCTTGCAACGGGGAAAAACCCGCGTTTATTTGACCAGTAATGGTTCCCAACACACAGGCCTTGATCAGGCTTCTCCGCGACGACGATCCCGAAACTGTGCGGCTTGTGAAACAACAGCTCTTCTCCATGGCGGAGGACAACCCCCGTTGTCTCGACAGCCTCTCCCTCGCGGATGATGAGAAGGTTTCCCGCCACGCGCGCGACATCATCAACGACATCCAAGGGCAAAATGCCGCGCGGGATTTCGAGCTGCTTTGCCACCTGGGCGGCGAAAATTTTTCCATCGAGCAAGCCGCTTGGACACTGGCGCGGGCCGTCGAACCGGAAAAGTGCACCTCACCCTTCGAAGAACAAATCAACGACTGGGGCCGCGAGTTTCTTTCCCGCATTCCGGATGCCTCAAACAGCGACGAGCGGGTGCTTTTGCTCACAGAATTTCTATCCGACGAACTCGGCTTTCGCGGCAATTCCTCCTGCTACTACTGCGAAGAAAATTCCCTCCTCCCGCATGTGGTCTCCTCCCGCGTTGGAATCCCGATCAGCCTGGCTCTCGTTTACATGATGGTCGGCTCACGCGCCGGCATGCGCATCGAGGGCATCAACCTCCCAGGTCACTTCATTGCCCGCCACTCGGGTGTTTTTTTCGATCCCTTTCACGCCGGGCGCATCCTCACAATGCCCGATGTGAAGCAACTCCTCGTCAGGCAAAACATCGAATTCAAAGAATCCCACCTGAATCCGGCCAGCCCGCGTCAGTTCCTCCTCCGCATGCTCGCCAACCTTCTTTATGTCTACGATCTCGATGAGGAGGATGAAAAAAGAGATCGCGTCAAAGGGTGGATGGATACCATTTCCTTCTGTGCTGTCGCGGGATGACTGTCGAACTCATCAATAGCGGCACAGAGCTCCTGGTCGGTGAAGTCGTCAACACGCATGCCGCTTGGATTGCCAAGCAGGTTTTCCCATTCGGTCTGCGCATCGCCCGCCAAACAACCGTCCCGGACGGACCCGCCATCAGAGACGCCGTGTGCGAAACTTTTGACCGCGCAGACATTGTTTTTGTGACGGGAGGTCTTGGCCCAACGACGGATGACATCACGCGCGAAGCCATAGCCGAGATTCTTGGTCTTAAGCTCGTGGCCAATGAAGCCATTCGCTCCGCCATCGAAGCCCGGCTGGCGGCGAGGGGATACAAACTTCTCGAGCGCATGCTGCGCCAAACCATGGTTCCCGAGGGCGCGGTCGTGCTTTCCAACAAGAACGGCACCGCTCCTGGACTCTACATTCCGAGCGTGTCCACGCCCTCGTCAGCATCTCCCCATTTTTTCCTCCTTCCCGGTCCGCCGAGGGAGTTGAAGCCCATGTTTGAAGAATCCGTCCCGCCAATCCTGCGCGGTTTGTTGGGCGACCTGCCGGAGAAGGATTGCCGCATCTACCGTGTGGTCGGTCTCGGAGAAAGCGCCGTGGAGGAAATGATCGGTCTTGAGCTTTCTGAAAACAAAGACCTCGAAGTCGGCTACTGCGCTCGCCCGAACGAAGTCGATTTCCGGCTCATCGGCTCCAAGAAACTGCTCGACACCCTCGAGCCGCGCATTCTTCAAACGCTCGGAAAAAACCTCGTTTCTGCAAAAGGCGAGGGGATCGAAGAGTGGATCACCCACCGCCTTGCCACCATGGGCCTCACCATTTCGACGGCCGAATCCTGCACAGGTGGGCTTCTTGCGAACCGTCTCACGAATATCCCTGGCTCCTCCAAAGTCTTTCATCGCGGATTCGTGACCTACTCGAATGAATCCAAAAGCGACCTGCTCGGCATAAGCCAAGCACTCCTTTCCGAGCACGGCGCCGTAAGCGAACCAGTGGCCCGTGCTATGGCAGAGGGGGCTTTGCGCAATGCCAATTCCAATTTTAGTCTGGCTCTCACAGGCGTCGCCGGCCCTGACGGCGGCACGCCCGAAAAGCCAGTCGGCACGGTTTTCATCGCCATGGCGCAAGCTGGCAAACCCACGCATTGCCAAAAATTTTCGTTCCCGGTGGACCGCGCGACCTTCAAGCAGCTCGCCACACAAGCCGCCTTGGACATGCTTCGCCGAGCACTTTTGGAATAAAATTTTGACAACTCAACTGGATTTCGTGATTGCCAGAAATCCACATTTCTCTACTTTCTCAACCAGTAGCCGGCGTGGCGGAATTGGCAGACGCGCGCGACTCAAAATCGCGTTCCGCAAGGAGTGTCGGTTCGATCCCGACCGCCGGTAGTTTTCCCTATCAATAACCCCGCTCCATAAATGAATAAAAAGGGGCTCTGTAGTTTTGGAAACTTGCGCCCCAACTCGGAGACGGACAGATTAATTTTGTGAATTATCCATTCGACATAGAGAAGTCTGCACAGTGCGCTCACTTTTTTGCGAATCGAGCAGGCGGGGAGATAGAGATTCTCAAGCTGGTCAAACTGATCTATCTGGCAGATAGGAGGTCTTTCGAGATGCGTCAGATTCCGATCGTTGGCGGTCACTACTACTCATTGAAACACGGTCCGGTCACCAGCGAGGTGCTGGAATTAATCAATGACGGAACGCCTCAAGGGGAAAGCCCATGGGAAAAATTGATTTCAGATCGCGCCAACCACAAGGTGGCTACTGCGGCAGAAATTGATTCTTACGATGCTCTTGCGCCTTCTGAATTAAGTATTCTCAACGAAGTTTGGAAAGATTTTGGCCCGTTTGACAAATGGGAGTTGGTGGACTGGACGCACAAACATTGTGAGGAGTGGGCCGACCCGAATGGTGGTCGATCGGACATCAAGGCCCGCAAATTGGCCGAATCCTTTTCATGGAACGCCGAGGAGATCGAAACTTTCTTGGAGGAAATCGAGTCGGCAAACCGAATCCATTCCTTGCTGAATTGACCCTCGGATGGACTTGACTCTCGGAATGGCTTTCCGGTGCATGGCGGAGCCGAGGCACATATACATTCCCTTGTTCGATCCAAACCGGGATGCCGACGAGATGTTGCTTGTGAACTTTACAACGCTTCGCGAGAAGTGCGTCGATGATGCCTGCATTCTCGATGATAGTGATTATGTGGAGTTGAAGCACCAGAGCACAGTGGCTTACTCAAGAGCCAATATTTATAAAAAATCCCTGTTCTGCGCTGCGGTTGGGAACAATCATTTTGTTCGGTTGGACGACCTGCCTAAAGCCACATTGGAAAAAATTATCTCGGGAGCTCTCGCTTCAATTGAGCTGCCGAAACGCAAGAAAGCAATTCTGCTAAAAACCATTTAGATTGGCTATCCATGAGGGTCTGCGGGCGAACTTATTCAGCTCGGATCCCGCAGTGAATTCCTCTGAACCTGATCGGTTTGGCGCAAATTCCGTTTAGCTGATAAGCAGCAACCTTGGAGAATCAGTCCGTGGAGCACGGTGGATGCATGGAGGGACTGGACAACCGGGATATTGCACCGCAATGCGCCAGAGATTGGCTGTGCCGAACGGGTAGGGTTCTGAATCCGCTAAGGCCGCGTAGTGGAGGTCGTAGCAATTTTCACTCAAAAATTCACAGAATCCCTCATCATCGTAGCCACCATAGAGTTCCAAGAGTTCAGCGCGTGTTGAGGGAATATCTACACGCCTGACAGCTAAAGAATTGAGCAAACCTTCGCTGGATGCCCCCAAATAGGTGCAAAGCCAAGTTTCGGACTGGATAGGAGCGCTATCTACATGAAATGAAAAAACATCCGTTGAGATCGGCGCATCGGCGTCATCACTCGGATAAGCGTGAATGCAGTTCAAAACAGGATCCAGACCCAAAGAGCTTAACAAATGTTTATCTGCCAGCATATTGTTGATTGCCATCCGACCTGAAGGACTGACGCTCAAGCTCTGTAAAATATTCTCATCTAGTGTGGTAATGCCATCACCTGGACCGATCTTTTCCAAAACCTCAACAAAATCTCCATCAAGCAACCGGGGCCAACACAGCGCATTGATTCCATCCGCAAACGGCGTCGAAGACAATTGCTGGAAAGAATCGACCACCTTGATGCTGTCGAATTTTGAAAGATCAAAGCCATCGGCGTTGGATCGAATACTCATCAGACAAAAAACTATGGATGCCTCGGATAATGAAAAGACAAACTTCGTCAGGATGCATTGCGGATCGTTTGGAACGATTTCGCTGGTGGGTGGCACTCTCTGCGTGCATCAGGCGATCTTTTCGGTCCGACTCGAACCATATTCGGTAGCCGGGCGCACCCGGTCTTGTGAATAAATCAGCCTTTGTAATCGGGAGACGAGGGAGTCGCTGATTTATTCCAAACTTATTCACACCATCGCTGAGAAGTGGAGCTGAGGAACATATCTATAACTTCTGATAATATATGTAATAGGTAATAGAGGCGCTATGCTTTTCCTGCTATATCACTCTGCTTCGCAATATTATCCTAAATTCAAACAGCCGATGATTCCTGCGACAAAGTGAATCGAAGTAACATGACCAAGCACGATCCTCCAATATCATTCTGGGCTGCGGAGCGCTTCGGCAAATTCCTCCAAAATTGATTTCCCTGTCCAAGATTACGCATTCCCTTGTCCGCCGATCACAAAGATTCCGCTACAAAAACCCGCGCGGCAGCGCGCCAAAATCTTTGGAGGTTCGACCTCCGGCTTGACCCAAATACCAACCTCGAAAACCTACAAGCCACTCTCGAGAACCACCCCACAAAGCTTGCCCGCGCGCCCTGCACGCCGAACGAGTCGCAATGACAGATAAATTTCGACCAAAAATTTGGACGATCGTCCAAATTTTTGGTCTTTTACTTTTGCAAAGGATTCAAGTAATTTGATCTGCAAAAAGCCGCCCGCCTCACTCAGGGCCTCGTGTGAGTATTTGCGGCGAGGAAAATTACTTCCGATGCAGAGATTTTTTGACTCTTTGCGCATCGAAACACAACGGGGTTTATCTTTTGAAGCGCAAACTGCTCTAGATGCGCCAAAGTTGATCGCTTAGGATTGAAATGTCCGGCAGGTTCATTGTGGATTTTTTTTATTTCAAAGGTATCTCATAACAATAATTATAAGCTATGTTTTTACACATTGTTTTTTTAAACTGCTCAACGATCTAATCAAGGATTCAACGCCTCAATCTGGATCTTATAAACTGTTGTTTTAATATATATTGCACCGGATTCATTGGTCATATTCCCCTCGCCGGTCGTTTCCTTCGTAAATCCAAAAGAAATCAGGCCATTTTCAAATGATTCAGCACCATTCGGCTCTACCTTGACAATCCAAGAGTCCGCAGCGGCTTCTCCAGTTTCTACGAATGGGATACCCGAGCGCTTAAACAACTCCAATACCTCACTGCGCCTTTGCTCGCGTTGCGCGGCACCTTCATAGCGGAGCCTAAAAATACGCATTGGCGATTCTACGGGACCGACCGATAAGTTTGCGTTGGCGATGGATTCCAAGGATTGCCGCAACCCTGGCACCTCAGTAGCGGCCTCTGAAACTTGGGCCTCCGCCACCATGGTGGATTGTCTCTCCTTTCGGATACCATTTAGTCCAAGGATGAGGACTGTGATCGGCAAAGCCAGAGCCACCCCCAGCAGGCCCAGAATTTGAAACACCTGGGCGTTGAGCCGGAACTTTGGCGCGGGCTCTTCTGGTTTCTGTGCAGGATCGATCTCTGACATATTTCTATGGTGTAGCCCAGAGCGCCGCTGCCTGACCAATCGAATTTGTTGTCAGCGCAGCTTCAGATTGACCCGTCGCCCGGTCTGACCGATAGTCCCCGCCTTTTCATGGCTATAGAAAACACGCGCAACTTTTGCATCATCGCCCACATCGACCACGGTAAAACGACTCTCTCCGACCGCCTTTTGGAGGTCACGGGAACGATCCAAAAGCGCGAGTCCCAAGAGCAACTCCTCGATGCGATGGACCTCGAGCGCGAACGAGGCATTACGATCAAGGCCCACCCAATTGCCATGGAGTATACTTCCAAGAGCGGAAAGCATTACAAACTGAACCTCTCCGACACTCCGGGCCATGTGGATTTTTCCTACGAAGTGTCCCGCTCGCTGGCTGCCTGCGAAGGTGCGCTTTTGATCATTGACGCCGCCCAGGGCGTCGAGGCCCAAACGGTCGCCAATGTCCACCTTGCCGAGAAGCAGGGCCTCAAGCTTATTCCGGTCATCAACAAGATCGACCTCCCGAATGCTGATGTCGAAAATGCCAAGCGGCAACTGGAAGACATTCTCGCAATCCCAGCCGAGGAGGCCATCCTGGCAAGCGCGAAAGCCGGCATCGGCATCGAGGATATTCTGGAAGCCGTCGTGGAACGCATCCCCCACCCGGCAGGCAAGCCCGACGCCCGCCTGCGCGCTCTCACTTTTGATTCGCACTTCGACACCTACCGTGGAGTGGTGATCTACACACGCGTTATGGAAGGCACGGTCAAAGCTGGCGACCAGGTCAAACTCATGGCCACGAACTCAAATTACGAGGTCAAAGAGGTCGGCGTCTTCAAGCCGCAACAGCCTAAATTCTTCTCACGGGAAAAACTCATTGCCGGCGACATCGGCTATGTCATTGCCAATATCAAGACCTCCTCGGAAGTGAAGGTTGGCGATACTCTCACCAGCGCCCGCCAACCCGCCGAGGAGCCCCTGCCCGGCTTCCAGGTTGTGCAACCAATGGTCTTCAGCGGCATTTATCCCATCAACACAGCTGATTTCGAGCACCTCAAAGCAGCCATGGCCAAGCTTCAACTCAACGACGCCGCCTTCCAATTCATGGCCGAGTCGAGCGTGGCGTTGGGCTTTGGATTCCGTTGTGGATTCCTCGGTTTGTTGCACATGGAGATCATCATCGAGCGCCTACGCCGCGAGTTCGACATGGACATCATCGCGACCTACCCCTCGGTCATTTACGAGGTGCAGCGCACGAATGGCGAAGTCCTCCGCATCGACAATCCCGACCAACTCCCCGACCCCAGCGTGATCGAGGAAATCCGCGAACCGATGGTGCGCTGCTTCGTGATGCTCCCGAACGAATACATCTCGCCCATCCTGCAACTCATCATGGAAAAACGCGGCGAGGTGAGCCACACGGAGTCCATCGACACCAAGCGCGTCATGCTCACAGCCGACCTCCCGCTCAACGAAATCCTCGTCGATTTTGTGGATAAAATGAAATCCATCACCCGAGGCTACGGCTCGATGGACTACGAGCAGGCGGGCTACAAAGCGGCAAAGCTCGTGAAGCTGGAGATGCTCGTGAATGCCGAACCGGTGGATGCCTTTTCCTCTATCGTCCATCGCGAGAAAGCCGAGTCGCGCGGTCGCGCGCTTGCCACAAAGCTCAAGGAGGTCATTCCACAACAACTTTACCAAGTGGCCATCCAAGCCGCCGTGGGCGGAAAGATCGTGGCCCGCGAGAGCGTGAGCGCCATGAGAAAAAATGTGACCGCGAAGTGCTACGGCGGCGACATCAGCCGCAAGCGCAAACTCCTCGAGAAGCAGAAGGAAGGCAAAAAACGCATGAAGGCCGTTGGCACCGTCAACATCCCGCAGGAGGCCTTCATCGAGGTCCTCCGCACCAGCTGAACTCCCCCACCCCGCGCCATGTTTTTCCTGACACCACGCTACATCAAAGAGGCCAAGCAATACCTCCACGGCGCAAAAAAATTCCTCGCCTACAAGCGCGACATCCTGCCCGCGGCCCGCGTGAGCGAAATCGAATCACTCATTGCCGACCTGCATGGAGCCATGCGCTCGCGCAATCGCAATGAGGTTTCCGAGGCGGTTACCAAGCTGGATGAGGTCATCGGAAAATCCCTTCCTCCTCAAAAACACGCCGCCCTCCGCGAGAATATCGAGGTCTTTTTAGTAGCCATCGTCATTGCCGCTGGAGTGAAGGCATTTCTCATCCAACCCTTCCGTATACCCACCGGCTCGATGCAGCCAACCCTCTACGGCATCGTAGGCGTGCCGACGGACACCCCGCCGCCGAATCTCGCCGTTCGGGCCTTTGATTTTGTGGTTCGGGGCCGCCACCATTTCGAACTCCGCGCCAAACAGAGCGATGTCGTTGTGACGCTGAACGAGCGCACCTATCTGAATTTTTTCACTTTCACGGAAATCGTCTGCCGCAACGGCTCCTACACACTCTTCGTGCCCCGAGACCCGCTCATGCGATACTTCCGCGTGCTACCAGGCCGCGAATACTCCACCGGCGAAGTCATCGCTCGCGGCCACATGGATACCGGCGACCAGGTGTTTGTGGACAAGGTCAGTTACAACTTCAGCAAGCCCAAGGCCGGTGATGTCTTTGTTTTCAAAACCACCGGCATCCGTGAGATCGAGTCCGGTCTCGATCCCGCAATGGGCTCCCAGCATTACATCAAACGCCTCGCAGGAATGCCCGGCCAGACGCTTCGCATCAATCCCCCCACCCTCACGGTGGATGGCAAAATCCCCGAGCAAGCTGTCTTTCAGAGGGTCATGAGCATGAAGGACGGCTACCAGGGCTACTCGAATGGCGGGCGCGGCGGACCGGCCTTTAGATATCTGGGCAATCCCGAAGCGACCTTCACAGTGCCTCCGCGTTCCTACTTCGCGCTTGGAGACAACAGCTACCACTCCCGAGACAGCCGCGATTGGGGCGGCGTGCCTGAGATCAATGTCGCTGGCAAGGGCTTTCTGGTTTACTGGCCTTTCAGCGAACGCTGGGGGCTCATCCGCTAACATTTCCACAACATTCCTGCGGCCTTGCTCGTAAGGTCTGACACCGTTTCGGCTACCTATGAAAAAAAAGATTTTCCTGACCATCCTCGGCCTCCTTGTCCTGATTGGCGCTATCATTGGCGTGAAAGTTCTTCAGATTATGGACCTCATCAAAATGGGGGAAACCTTCGAGATGCCTCCCGAGTCGGTGGTGATCGAGGAGTCTGCCACCAAGTCTCTCACCAGTTCGTTCCAATCCATCGGCTCGGTGGAAGCCGCACGCGGCGTCATGGTGGCCAGCGAGGTCTCGGGCACAGTCGTTGGGATTCTCTTCCAATCGGGAGCGGAGGTGAAAGCCGGCGATCCGCTCGTGCAAATCGACAAATCGATTGAGGAGGCCCAACTCCGCTCGGCCCAATCCACAGCCGAACTCAACCGCTTGAACCTCGAGCGCATTCGTGGACTCCGCAAAACCAGCGTGGTGTCGCAGTCCGACATGGAAGCTGCTGAGGCCCAAGCCAAGGACTCCGCCGCCCGCGTGGATCAACTCAAGTCGATTGTCGAAAAAAGGACCATCCGCGCGCCATTCACCGGTCGCCTCGGCATCCGCCAGATTCAGGAGGGACAATTCCTCAAGCCCGGTGACCCCATTGTGACCCTCCAGGCCCTCGACCCCGTCTATGTGAACTTCTCCCTGCCCCAGCAACGCCTCGGCGATCTTTCGGTGGGGATGAAGGTAAAAATTACCACCGATGCGCTGCAGGGGCGTGCGTTTGAAGGCACGCTCACCGCCATCGAACCTGCGGTGGATGCCACCACGCGCAATATCAATCTTCAGGCAACTCTGCAAAATGCCGACGGAGCGCTGCGCCAAGGAATGTTTGTCGCCGTCTCGGTTCTTGTGCCGGGCACCTTCGAGCGCGTTGTCATTCCCGCCACGGCTGTGATTTTCGCTCCCTATGGCGACTCTGTTTTTGTGGTGACGGAGGTCGAGAGCAAGAAAGGCCCGCGGCTTGAGGCGCATCAGAAATTCATTCGTCTTGGTCAGCGCGAAGGCGATCTGGTGGCTATCGAAGAAGGCCTCTCCGCCGGCGAGCGCATTGTGACCATCGGCGGCTTCAAACTTCGCAATGGCACCCATGTCGTCGCAGGCGAATCCAGCCTCCCCTCCTCTGCCAAGCCCACGCCTGCCGAGAAGTAAAACACGGCGACCCGCTCCATGAATTTCACCGATATCTTCATTCGCAAGCCGGTCCTTTCCCTTGTGGTGACCTTCGTCATCCTGGTGGCAGGCTTCCAATCTATCGGCTCGCTGAATGTTCGCCAATACCCGCGCAGCGAGAATGCGATTGTCACAGTCACCACGGCCTACATCGGAGCAAATGCCAAGCTCGTGCGGGGCTTCATCACCACACCGCTTGAGCGCGCCATCGCGGCGGCGGACGGTATCGACTACATCGACTCGACGAGTTCGCAGGGCCTCTCGACCATCCAAGCCAGACTGCGCCTGAACTACGACGCCAACAAGGCGCTCGCCGAGATCAGCTCGAAGGTGAACCAAGTCCGTGGCGACCTCCCGCCCGAAGCCGAGGTGCCGGTCATCAATATCGAAACCGCAGACTCGCGCTTCGCCTCGGCCTATCTGCGTTTCACCTCCAGCATTCTCAAGCAAAACGAAATCACCGACTACCTTGTGCGCTCGGTCCAACCGCGCCTCACCGCTCTCCCCGGCGTGCAGCGTGCCGACATCCTCGGCGCCCGCACTTTTGCCATGCGCATCTGGCTCGACCCCGTTCGCATGGCCTCGCTGGGCGTAAGCCCCTCGGATGTCCGCGCCGCCCTCGCTGCGAACAACTACCTCTCAGCCGTGGGCCAAACCAAAGGCTCCTGGATTCAAGTCGATCTCACGGCCGATACGAACCTCACCTCAGTCGACGAATTCCGCCGCCTTGTGGTGCGCAAGGACGGCGAGCGTTTCATTCGCCTGGAGGACATCGCTAATGTCGTCCTCGGCGCGGAGGACTACGACACCGAAGTGCGCTTCAGCGGCGAGACGGCCGTCTTCATGGGCATATGGCCATTGCCGAATGCCAACTCGCTGGATGTCATTAAACGCGTCCGCAGCGAGATGAAGGAAATCGAAAAAGACCTTCCCACCGGCCTCCAGGCTGGCATCGCCTACGACGGCACAGTTTATATCGAAGACGCAATCAAGGAGGTCGTAAAGACGCTCGGCGAGACCCTCCTCATCGTCGTAGTCGTCATTTTTCTTTTCTTGGGGTCCCTGCGCTCCGTCCTCGTGCCCGTGGTTGCCATTCCGATTTCCCTCATTGGAGCCGTTTTTCTCATGCAGATTTTTGGCTTCACCATCAATTTGCTCACCCTCTTGGCCATCGTCCTAAGTGTGGGAATTGTGGTCGATGATGCCATCGTCATGGTGGAAAATGTCGAGCGCCACATGCGCGAGGGGAAGTCGCCCTTTGATGCCGCCATCCTAAGTGCGCGGGAACTCTTCGGTCCTATCGTGGCCATGACGCTGACCCTCGCTGCCGTCTATGCCCCCATCGGCCTGCAAGGCGGTCTCACGGGAACCCTCTTCCGCGAGTTCTCATTCACCCTCGCCGGGGCCGTGCTCGTCTCTGGCATCGTAGCGCTCACGCTCTCTCCGATGATGTCATCCAAGCTGCTCACGCCGCGCGCGGAGGATGCCTGGCTGCCGCGCCACATCAATGCCACCTTTGAAAAAATTCGCTCCTTCTACGCCCGCATTCTCGATGCGACGCTCAATGCTCGCCCAGCCGTTTACACCGCGTGGATCATCCTCACGCTGGTCACGGTGCTTCTCTACACTCAGTCGCCGAAGGAACTTGCCCCTAACGAGGACCAGGGCGTCATTTTTGGAATTCTCGATACGCCATCGAACGCCTCCATCGACCAAATGTCCGTCCATGCCACTGAGGTGAACAAGGTTTTCCAGAGCTTCCCTGAGACCGCCTACACATTCCAGATCACCCAAACATTCGGCGGATTCTCCGGTATGGGCCTGAAAAGCTGGACGCAGCGCGACCGAACCGTCTTCGACATGACACAAGAGGTTCAAGCAGGCCTCGGCAAGGTGCCCGGCGTGAGTTCCTTTGCCGTCGTTCCACCTGCCTTGCCCGGCGGCGGCGACTTCCCAGTTGAGATCGTCGTGGCATCCACCGCCGATACCGAGCGCATCCTTGAATTCGTCGAGCAACTCAAGCTCAAGGCCGTAGCCAGCGGCAAATTCGCCTTTCCGCCCATCGTGAGTGTGAAATTTGACAAGCCACAGGCCGAGTTCGTCATCGACCGCGATAAGGTCGCCGCCCTCGGACTCGACCTCGCCCAAGTCGGAGCCGACCTCTCCGCCGCCGCTGGCGGGAATTATGTGAACCGCTTCAACATGGATGGCCGCAGCTACAAGGTCATCCCACAGATCACCCGCCTCGGGCGTCTCAATGAGGACCAACTCCTCGACATCCGCATCCGAGGCCCCAAAGGCGAACTCATCCCCCTCTCCACCGTCGCGACGGTGAAAAACAAGGTCGAACCCCGGAACCTCCAGCGATTCCAGCAAATGAACGCCGTCAAACTCAGCGGCGTCGCCATCGTCCCGCTCGACCAGGCCCTGAAGTTCCTCGAAGACGAAGCCGCCAAGATTCTGCCCCGAGGCTACATCCTCGACTACACCGGCGAATCCCGCCAACTCCGCGCCGAGGGCCCCGCTAAATTCCTTTTCACCTTCGCCCTCGCCATCGTCATGATTTTTCTCGTCCTCTCCGCCCAATTCAACAGCTTCCGCGACCCATTCATCATCCTCCTCGGCTCCGTCCCCCTCGCCATGTTCGGGGCCCTCATTTTCACTTTCCTCAAAATGCCCGCGCCGGATGTGCCATTCTGGACCAATGGATGGACGACCACGATGAACATCTACTCCCAGATCGGCCTCGTGACCCTCATCGGCCTCATCGCCAAAAATGGCATCCTCATCGTGGAATTTGCGAACCACATGCAGCACGAAGGCCAGTCGAAACTCGAAGCCGTCCGCAGCGCCGCCCTCACCCGCCTCCGCCCCATCCTCATGACCAGCCTGGCCACCGTGTTCGGCCACTTCCCTCTCATCCTCGTGACCGGCGCCGGAGCCGCTGCCCGCAATTCCATAGGCCTCGTCCTCGTCGGCGGAATGACCATCGGCACCATCTTCACCCTCCTCATCGTCCCCTCCCTCTACATGCTCATAGCTAAAGAGCAGAAAAAATCCGCATAAAACAAACGCAAGGAACGCTTAAAATACGAAAAATATTCCCATGCAGTGGCTCTACCTTTCTATAGCAATCCTTGCCGAAGTCATCGCCACCTCCTCCCTCAAGGCCGCCGAAGGTTTCACACGCCTCATCCCCTCGCTCATTGTTGTATTCGGATACGGAACAGCATTTTACTTTTTGTCTCTGACCCTCCGCACCATGCAAGTCGGCACGGCTTACGCCATCTGGTCGGGTGTCGGCACCGTAATCATCAGCATCGTCGCCTGGCTCTTTTACAATCAAAAACTCGACGCACCAAGCATTCTGGGAATGGCGCTAATCATTAGCGGAGTGGTTATTATAAAATTCCTATCCCCACAAGGCTGAACCTGATAAGAAACAGAGGAAACCGCCCCCCTGGAACGCCGACGTCCCCGTCGGCACCACCACCCCACCCTAAAAATGATTCTGCCCGCCCCTTCATCATCCTATGTGAAACTGCCGCAAGCATCTTCAAGCACCGCAGAGAAACTCTGCTTTCGTTTTTTGGCAATGGCATCGATCTTTGCAATGATTGCAGCGGAAAGAAGCACTTGTTTCCTCATCTTTCCAAGTGGCTTGCGACCAGCACCCTTGCGCTTCCCGCCCCACACAGCCGCTTGAGAGAAATCAAAATAGTCACTCACATCTTGGCCAGCATCAAACTTTTCCTCCAGGTTTTCTTTGTTCGTAGTTTTAGGCGTTTTTGTAGTATTTGATTTCATTTTTTCGACTCCTTCTGGCGCTGATTATTCGAATTTTCTCATTTCTTAGTGTGATGATCACTGTCCAAAACTTGGAATCCAAGAAGCCAATTGCCAACCATCTTCTTTCCAAACTATTTCGCGAAGGAGCGGCAACGACCTTGCTTTTCCACATTTCCTGGATTTTTTGAAAATCCATCCCGTGCTTTGCGAGGTTCAGCGCGCTTTTCTCGGGATCAAATTCAAAATCCACACTTGAATGATTACACTCGATATCAAGGAGGGCAATACATTTCTAAAAAAACTGATAGTAAACCGCCCCCTCGGAACGCCGACGTCCCCGTCGGCACCATCACCCCAGCCTAAATTGATTTTGCCGCTCCTCATCATCCTGTCATCCAGACAAAAAATCTGAATCGGATGAAATTCTGAAAATTTTGTTAATTCTGTCTAAAAAGTCAGCTGCGGCGTGCTGTGATCGGTCCAGATGGGCAGCAAATCCGCTTCGTCGGTGAGAGCCAACACCCGGCAAACGGGGCAAAGTTTTTTCGATCGGCCCAGATGTTCTTTCGCAAGAGCCAGATTCCCCAAGCTGCATTCGAACCGCGCGAGATGAAAATGCACCAGCGCCGTGTCTGGAAAACGATCCGCCGCTTCCAAGAGGAGTTCCCTCGCGCTGGCGACCGAACGCAGCGACAGGGCCAGGTCAATCCACCGATCCACATTGTCGGGGTCGATGATGCAAAGCTGTTCCGCAACGAATTCCAGCTCGTCGGCATTTCCCGCCGCGCGGTGCATTTCCATTAACAGCGCCAGTCCCGCCACGCTTTGTTTGGTTTGGGGTGAGAGGCGTTCGTATTCCTGCATCGCATCCTCGAGCATTCCGAGTTCAAGGTAGCCTTCCGCAGCCAGAAAATTCATTTGAGAGGAGGAGTCGATCATAAGGGAGTTCCTTTATCATCGGCAGTCTTTCAAACGGCTTTAACGGATTTTTCAACGGAATTAACCACAGAGGGCACAGAGGGCACGGAGAATGAGTTGTTTACACATCCATGCTTTGTGCAGTCTGCAGACCCCCTCAAGGCATTCCTGTGAATCCTGTCAAAAATTCTGATAATTGACTCGCTGCGCTTGCCCTTCGGGCAAAATTCGTTTGTCGATCTCCGCTTCGCGCCGGGTCTGTCTAAAAATCCCTTTTCGGCTTTTCATCCTCCAGGGGTGGTCTCCCCATGGCATCCTCCCAGCCTGCGCCCGAAGTTTTCGGCCAGATGAAAAAATACAATTCCTCTTCCTCCCGGAACGAGGAATGGCCGGGTGCACGGAAACACCGCAACTGGCTTCGCTGGACCGCTGCCCTCACTCTTGGCCTCGCGGTCGCCGCTGGCGTAAGTATTCCTCTGGAAGAAAAAAACACCAATTCGAGTGATGGCAACTCACTCGCCACCACCGGAACCCCAATCTCCGAGAAGGTGCCTGTAGAAGACTACGCTCAAGCGCCCATACCGCAGCCCCGGTCCTCGACCGCCAGCTGCGGAGAGATTCAACGCAAATGGGATATCGACCTCCCAAACCAGGAACCCGCCGTTGAAAGCTCCACAGTCCCGAGCGATTCACAATCCGCCGCAAGGAGGGAAAATGCCACGCCCGCTCAAGGATCGGAAGATTCCTCCGTGGGCTACGGAACCGTCCGCACATCTCCTCAACAAGCCATGCTTGAGATGCCTCAGGCTCCGGCAATAGGGCGGATTCCACCCGTTCGCCCCTCGTCCACTCCGACTCCCACGCCTTCACCGATACGGAGCCCGCAGTGAGATTCCGTGCAATTCGAGGTCACTCACGCATGTGCGGTGCTCGCCCCATGGCGTTCGGGGATGCGGAAGGCGAGTTTCCATGCCACATGAAAACATTTTATTCCTCGTCCTCCCGGAACGAGGGAAGGCCGGGCATGGCGAAAAGCCGTGGTTTAGTCGGCCTACTGATTGGCGCAGCGGCAGTGTTATCGTTCTGGACGCCTCACTCAGCACACTCCGCACCAGTTTTTTACAATGGCTCAGGAGACCTTGATGATAAAAAAAGCTGGTCAGGGCATGTCATCCCGACATCGCGCGACGAGGCCGTTTTTGATGTCGTGAAAAGCGACATCTTCAGCACGGGGGCCCTCAACTTTGGCAACATCGTGTGGAACAACAATACCAGCGCAAGTATTGCATTGAAAGCAAAAGGCATTACTCGATATCTCACACTCTCTGGAGATGTCTTAGGTGAGGCAACCCTTAAAGCAGGCGGCGCAGAAGGTGACCTCTTGCTCATGGGAGAGAATGCCAAATCGAACACGCTGAAATTTGAAGCACTCAAAGGCAATGGCGAACTCCAGATAAAACTGGATGCGGACGGGAACTTTCATGTCCTCAACGCCGAAGCAACTCTCGATATGTCGATAGTCGTCACAGGTGATAAATCCCTCACCAAGACGGGAGAAGGCACGCTCATTTTCGGCGCGAGCAACACTTACACCGGGGCGACCACGGTCAAATCCGGCACGCTCAAAGCCAACGCAACGAACGCCCTCGGCGCGACAAAGGTCATCGATGTGCAAGGCGGCTCGCTGCTTGTCGCGGCATCCGACACTCTCAATGACAAGGCCGATATCCAGATGGGCGACGCCAAACTCGAGATGGCTGGCAAAGACATCACCGAGTATGTCGGCGCCCTCACCCTCACAGGAAACTCCGTGATCGATGTCCGCGAACTCGAAGGCACAAACAACGCATTGCATTTCGCTTCCAGCTTCCTGGAGCAGGGTTGGGCCAAAAACACCAACCTCTCGATTTGGAACTGGGACTCCAGCGACACAAAGCACATCTACTTTGGAACAGACTCAAAAGGACTTAGCGAAACCCAGTTGCAACAAATCTCCTTCTACAGCGACTTCGGAAATAGCTTCATCGGCAACGCCTTCATATCCAACACTGGAGAAATCACAACCATCCCGGAAGCTCAAACCATCATCGCCGCAACGCTAATCCTCTTGGGAAGCATAGCGCATTTCATGATAAAACGATACAGCAGCGGGTAATAGCAGCCTCCCAAAAAACTGAGGGAGCCACTACACAACGCGAATTGTAGCGGCTGTCTATGACTTGCCGATGGGAAAGACAAATCTCCACCCTGCCCTTGGATCAAATTTCCTCCAACTCCTGCCGAATTTCCGCCAAGGTCCGGCGCTCGCTTTGCAGGCTGCGAATGCGCTTAACCCGCTCGGCCATTTCGGGGTCGAAGAGTTGATATCCTGCCGCTGTCGTCTCCGCCGAATCCAGCAAGCCCTCCTTGATCCAATGCCGCAAAGTGGCGTGGGTCTGCCCCGTTTTTTTGGCGAGATCGCCGATCCGGAGCAAGCGCGTTGGATCCTCCACTTTGGGTTCTTCACCGCCGAGAGCCTGGAAGTAGATACCGAAAGACCGATCCACGCTGCGTGCGATGATTTTCAAATAGTCCTCCCTGCTCCCGCCAAGTTGGGCTTTTTCCAGCGATTTCAAATACGGCACTCGATCCCGTTTGCGGATGAGCGCCGGGGGATACCCGTGTTGTAAAAGAATCAGATTCATGAGCAAACGCGCCGTCCGCCCATTGCCATCGATAAAGGGATGAATCGTAACGAGACGATAGTGGGCCTCCGCAGCCAGTTCGACCGGATGGCTGCCCGTCATGGCAGTCAATTCCCCGAAAAACTCGGACATCAACCCCGGCACCTTCGCGGGATTTGGCAAAACAACCCTCGAGCCCGAAATTCGCACCGGTATCGACCTGTAACGCCCGGCATTTGCGTCATCGATGCCATGCAAGATCATGCCATGCAGATCCAACAGCGTGTGCTCCGTAAGGGAATGAACCTGTGAACGAGCGATTTCCACCACCTTCCGGAGAGCGCCTGCGTGGTTGGTCGCCTCTAGATGCTCAACCAATGACTTCCCTCCCACAGTCAACCCCTTCTCCACCACTACCGCCGTCTCCAGACGCGTCAGGGTATTTCCCTCCAGCGCATTGCTGGTATAGGTCAACTCAATCAAAAACCAACGCTCCAAATTCTCGAGCACCTCCACTGGAAAAGGCCGAAACTCATCAAGCCTACGCTTTTTCTCGGTGAGGAAATCAATATTCATGGCATAAACCATAAACCATCACCTAATGGTTTCAATGTTTTTTTGAAGTGACATGTGCCGCCAATTGACTGATCACGGCTAATCTATGACCGAAATATTAAAAATGGACAAAATGACCGAACTCAAGTTCAGGCAGTGAATAAGTTTTGTAGCATTCGCGCGGCAGCGCGCAGCGTCGCATGGGGGCATCGTCTCGTATGCCCCATTTTTCAGCCGCAAAGCAGCGTTCGGGCGCAGGGTGTTATTTGCACAAGAGGTGTCCGAAAGTCACTCCTCGTCTTCCGTGGGCGAAGTTTGGCTCATGCGGAACGATGGGTCTCCAAGTAGCAGCGCGCAGTGTTTCTATGGAAAGGTCAGCATCTCGCACGGCCCTTTTTTAGCCCGCAGCAGCGTTGCTTCCGGAAGCTGTATCAATGAGATTCTGTTGCCGCCAACTGCGTCCAATCCGTTCACGGAACCCGCCCCACGCATTTGCCCTTCAACGCCCCTGCATGAAGTCAGCGCCCCCGCATGAAGACTTGCCAGTCCGGATTACCGACCTGCCATAGCCTTGCCGACGACATACTCGGCCTGTGGCAGGTGCAACCCCAGATGGAAAGCAAACATACAGTTCCATTTGTGCGCGTTAAAATCTCCAAAGATGGGGTGCGGCGAAGTGCCGGTGCCTCGCAGTCGGTTCAAACTCTTGACGGCTTCAATATGTTTGGTGACAGAATCCGCAAAATCCTTGAATTGTGATGCATCTGCCGACGAAGAGGGCATGACATCCGTCTTGGGATTGATCGTTGCCGCCCCGCTCAATTCCTCCCCTCGTGCAAGTTGAACGACTGTCGCTGTGATACTTCTGTTCACAATGGCGTTGTGTTCCAAGACCATAAAGAATGACCATTTTCGCATATCTTCATCGACACCCTTCATGGGCGGGACTTCTACGCACCGCTGCCCAGCTTCTCTCGATAATCCGTCGGCAAGTTTTGCATATCGCTGCAGGATATTTTCGCTTTTTTCCAGTGCTTTTTCGCGACTTGTGAAAGTGAAAATCGTCCGGATTGCAGTTTTGATAAGTAGATTGCTCATTTCATTTTATAGAATGTCGCCGGTCAGTAATCCCTAAAAGGCGAAGGCTATAGGCAAGCAGTTGGACCATATTCGTCTTGTTTTATCTCCCTCTCCCGAAAAATCTTGGTTGTGAAAATCCCCTTTTTTCGACTGATTTCCTTGAAGCCATTTTTTTCATAAAGTCGCTGCGCGGCTTCTTCATTCGGATCGGTTGAGGTGTAGAGGCGGACCCGTCGGAAACCTGCTTGAACTGCCAGGCATATTGTATGCTCAATTAGCTTTTGCCCAATACCTTTTCCCCTCGTTTTGGGATCGACGCAGAACCAACCAACCCACACGGCCTCCTGAGCATCCCTCTTGTATTGATACAGCCCAGTTGTGCCAAGCACCGCACCGGTTTCGTCGATATACACAGAAAAGGCAACCTTGGACTTTACCCCAGCGAACCACATGAGCAAACGGCCAGCAAGACTCTCGTGACATTAAACAGGGGTCAGGCATAAATTATTGACATGATTTCCTGCTCCACGCCTGCAAGATTGGCATCGTTTTTCAACCGCTCTCGATGCCGCTTGATGCTGCGGCACACGCCAGCGCGGACTCCCATGCGCAATCTCTCGCTGATCCAATCCAGCGGCACAGTCGTCTCCCGGTGGATGAGTGAAGCGATCAGAGCCTTTCTCTCATCGCCTTTCGGAAGAGCCCCCAAGTCCTCATCCTTCCATCCAAAATATCCGCACCCCGCCGTCGCCAATCTCTCCGCCACCGCGTGCCCGTGATCCTTGATTTCCGGCCCGTGGTATCCATTCGCACTCCGCCTCCCGCCTTCCTCCAGCTTGACCTTGAGTTTCGCCATCAGATTCTCCCGAAAGGCCTGCGAACCAAAAAACCACCCCCGCCGCAGCGCCGCATGCACCGACAATTCCGGTCGCCTTTGTTCCGAGGAAAAAACCACCCCCGCCTGCGTTGGGTTGCCCCAATCCACACTCCGCTCCAGTCCCATCAAAAACTCCTTCCGCCCCTCCGCATCATCCCGACACCCCGCCACCTGAAAACCCATCGCCGTCTCCAAAAACTCCGGCCGCTCCCATGGTTCCTTCAGATACAATGGCAAGCTGCTCCAAACACACGACTCCATACCATCCCTCCCCGCAACCAGCCCAGCCCTCACCGGATTCAGATGAATGTAGTCCAGAATCGCCCAATAGGCATTTCCAGGCTCCACCACGATCGCCTTGTATCGTCCTCCAAAAAGATGCCCCCACAGCCGGTGCCGTGTATTGATCCGCCGCGTGTAGGCATTTTGAAACCACCCCATGCCCGCCGTGAGATTCGCTTGCGGCGTTTCCAAGAGCAGATGGTAGTGATTACTCATCAACGCATACGCATGAATCCGAAACCCCGCCCGCTTGCAAACCTCTCCCAGCGTTCTCAAAAAGGTCTTCCTATCTTCGTCATCGAAAACAATATCCCCTCTCCGATTACCCCTCGCCATCACATGATAAAACGCCCCTGCATACTCGATTCGAACTTGTCTTGGCATGTCGCGAGGGAAGCGCAATCACGAGATCATGTCAAGAATTAATTCCTGACCCCTTTAACTTACTCGGCACTCAACCAAGCGAAATGGCCTCAAAGCAAATCGCAGACTCCTGGGTGCGGGTTCCCATCCATGAATATGGTTGGGATTTTCTGTCTGGTTACAGGTGCCCTTATTAAAGCCGCTTACGGAGATCGTCATATCCACGAAAGCAAACTTTTTCAATCTCTCTGGCCCCATCTGGAAAAAGGCGCTCTTGTCGTGGCCGACCGAGGATTTGGCTCCTTCGGTTCCTTTGCATCATTGAAGGCCCAAGGAGTGGACTCTCTGATGCGTTTGCCAGAAAAAAAGATCCGTAAGGCGATTGGCGAGCACCTCCCCAAGGCGGCTCATTTTGATGTGCTTGTGAATTGGAAACGACCCGCTCAGCGCACTCCAAAAATGACAGAAGAAGAGTTCGCCGCGTTGCCCGAGAGCCTCAATGTCCGCGTTGTCCGCTACAGCATTGGCCACAAGGGGTTTCGAACCCAAAGCGTGACACTCGTTACAACCATCACAGATGCTGCCATTCCCGCCGAGGATCTTGCCGCTCTTTACGGGCGGCGCTGGGGCATCGAACTCCACTTCCGCGAGATCAAAGCCCATCTCAAGATGGATGTCCTGAGATGCCGCTCCCCTCACATGATCGAACGCGAACTGCGGATGCACTTTATTGCCTACAACCTCGTCCGAAGCGTGATGCAGAAGTCCGCACTCACTCACGATGTGAATCTGCAGCGCGTTTCCTTCAAAGGTTGCCTTGATACCCTGCGCCAATTCGCCCACGCAATGAGCGGCGTGGAGAAGAAACCAAAAACAATCGCCGCCATGATAGATGACATGCTCCTGACCATCGCACGGGATCTCACCCCGCTTCGCCCAGGAAGAAGTGAACCCCGCGTCAAAAAACGCCGCGCAAAGAACTACCGATTGATGACAAAACCCCGCAAAGAAATGGGACCTCTCCCGCATCGAAAAGTGGGCGTCGAAAATCATCCCAAATCCCCACTAACTTAGCGCCATTCATTGCTGACCCCATTCAATTAACGATTCCTTCAAATGATGACCGCGCGCGATAGCATCAGTTTCTCCAAGCCGCGGAGCACTGGGCTAGGTCGCCACTTCAGCTCCTCTTCAGGCATGGCGAGCTTCATGTGCGGTAAGTGACGCAGCAAGGCATTGAAAGCGACACGACCTTCCATTCGCGCCAGTGCCGCACCCACGCAGTAGTGCCCGCCTTCGCCAAAGGTGAGATGCCGATTCGGAGAACGTTCTAGGTTCAAGCTGTCGGGGTCGACGAACTGCCGTTCATCCCGATTTGCTGAGGCAAGGGAACCCAGAACGATGTCACCGCGAGAAATGCTGGCGCCCGCAATCTCCATGTCACTGCTAGCATAACGGGGAGTCGTCGCTTCTACCGGGCCGTCATACCGCAGCAATTCCTCCACTGCTTGAGCCGCCAGGCCGGGCTGGCTCATCAGCATTTCACGCTGCGTGGGATGCCGGAGCAGCGCCAGCATGCCATTAGCAATCAGGTTGGTCGTCGTTTCGTGACCGGCTGAAAGCAGGATGGCGATCATGGCTTGCAGTTCCTCGCCGCTCAACCTGTCGCCGTCTGCTTCCAACGCGACAAGTGCCGAGACCAGATCGTCTGCAGGTTCCCGTCGTTTGAACTCGATCAGACGGTGGATATACCGGACGAAGGCTATCATGCTAGGCAAAGCCAGGACGATTCGCCAGGAATCGACGGGAGCGCTCAGCAGAACTTGCGACCATCGCGCAAAGCAAGCCTGATCTTTTTCTGGCACGCCAAGAAGTTCCGAGATCACGGTCACTGGCAACGGAAGGGCGAAATCTCTGACTAGATCGAACGATTGCTCGCCCTTGAAGTTGTGGATAAGGCGTTCCGCAGTCTTCTCGGTTCGCTCAACCAATTGTTCGACGCGAAGAGGCGTGAAGCCAGCCTGCACCAGCCTCTTGAGGCGAGCATGGTCCGGGTCATCCATCCCGAGCATGTTGCGTGTCAACGGCGCTAGAAAGCCGGGGATCTTGGGCTCTTTGGCTAGCTTTTCTGGGGTGAGGGCGTTGGCTGCATCCTTGACCAGCCGGTCATTTTTTAAGAGGCGTGAGACATCCTCATATCGCGTAACTAGCCACCCAGCTTGACCTCTAGGCAGCTTAACTCGACAGATCGGCGTATCAATCCGAAGTTTTGCATAAACGTGATGTGAGTTGGCCTTATGGGTCGCGCCAGCCAGATCGATCATGGAGGTTACGGGCATACGGATTGGCTATGTTGGTTAGGCGAACGTTCGCATTTTCTGTGTGAAAGGGGTCAGGCATAAATTATTGACATGATTTCCTGCTCCACGCCTGCAAGATTGGCATCGTTTTTCAACCGCTCTCGATGCCGCTTGAAAGGGGTCAGGCATAAATTATTGACATGATTTCCTGCTCCACGCCTGCAAGATTGGCATCGTTTTTCAACCGCTCTCGATGCCGCTTGATGCTGCGGCACACGCCAGCGCGGACTCCCATGCGCAATCTCTCGCTGATCCAATCCAGCGGCACCGTCGTCTCCCGGTGGATGAGTGAAGCGATCAAAGCTTTTCTCCCCTCGCCTTTCGGAAGAGCGCCCAAGTCCTCATCCCTCCATCCAAAATACCCACACCCCGCAGTGGCTAAGCTCTCCGCCATCGCATGCCCGTGATCCTTGATCTCCGGCCCGTGGTATCCATTCGCACTCCGCCTCCCGCATTCCTCCAGCTTGACCTTGAGTTTCGCCATCAGATTCTCCCGAAAGGCCTGCGAACCAAAAAACCAGCCCCGCCTCAGCGCCGCATGCACCGACAATTCCGGTCGCCTTTGTTCCGAGGAAAAAACCACGCCCGCCTGCGTCGGGTTGCCCCAATCCACACTCCGCTCCAGTCCCAGCAAAAACTCCTTGCGCCCCTCCGCATCATCCCGACAGCCCGCCACCTGAAAACCCATCGATGTCTCCAAAAACTCCGGCCGCTCCCATGGTTCCTTCAGATACAGTGGCAAGCTGCTCCAAGCATACGACTCCATGCCTTCCCTTCCCGCAACCAGCCCCGCCCTTACCGGATTCAGATGAATATAATCCAGTATCGCCCAATAAGCATTTCCAGGCTCCACCACGATCGCCTTGTATCGTCCTCCAAAAAGATGCCCCTACAGCCGGTGCCGTGTATTGATCCGCCGCGTGTAGGCATTTTGAAACCACCCCATGCCCGCCGTGAGATTCGCTTGCGGCGTTTCCAAGAGCAGATGGTAGTGATTACTCATCAACGCATACGCATGAATCCGAAACCCCGCCCGCTTGCAAACCTCTCCCAGCGTTCTCAAAAAGGTTTTCCTGTCTTCGTCATCGAAAACAATATCCCCTTTGCGATTACCCCGCGGCGGCGCAATTTTTATTCTGTAAAAGTTAGCGGTTAATTTTGGGGTAGGTCAGCAGGGTTCATGTTGAGGTAGGATTTCCCGGTGAGCCACTCCTCGTTGATTTCGCAGAGGAGAGCGGAGG
>JBIJAV010000071.1:0-5046 GCA_044345595.1 Terrimicrobiaceae bacterium | reverse complement strand
CAGTAGATGCCCCGCTTGCAGGTTCAGCCTCGCGGCCTCTTCCCGGACATCTCTTTCGGTCGTGAACCGTCTAATTCGACCGGTGGGACTTTCACCCACGTGGCTGCCGGCTTCCCCGGCGCACACCATGAAAACAACCATTCCATTCGCAACCTTCGACCTTCAATCCCTTCTCAGCACGGTAGCGGATTTTACCGACGCCGTTTGTGGCGAGGAGTTCCAAGCGGCAACCCTTGCAACAGAATCCGAACGCGAAGAACTCTATGATCAAGATTGGGATAATCTCCCGAGATTCGAGCGGGAGCATCGTTTTCCCGAGCTTGAGACAAAGCTCAAAAACGGAGAGACGCTGGTTCTTGATATTGCCGAACCGTATGTCGGAGAGCCGATCAGTTTTGTAGACGGGAGCAAGGTGGATGTGGGTGAAGACGAGGATTTCAGCGGCGGAGAAACCGATTGCGCCGTCTTGTTTCTGGATATTGACGCCGCCACCGGCGATCTCCAAATCCAAACCGGAATGCTGTGTAGCAACGGCTGCATGCGCCCCCCAAGCCTTCATCGCGGAAGCATTGGATCGTTGGACAAACTTGTGCAGGAATTTTTGAAGCGCTTCATCAAATCCTGAACGGGCGCTTTTGGTTATGACACATATGACACGCCGCTGGTTTCACTAATCGCGTAATAATTTTACATTCACAAGCGACATGAACTCCACCACCACCCAATCCACCATTCCATCCTCCGAGGTCGAAGAGGCGGCATTTCAAGACGCCCTGAAGCTATCCGACGGACTTTTTGCGCACCAGGTCGAAGGCGTTGCGTTTTTGCTGGGCCGCCGGCGGGCGATCCTCGCCGACGACATGGGCCTCGGCAAAACCCGCCAAAGTATCGTGGCCGTGCGCCACGCGGAGCCATCCGGACCATACCTCGTGATTTGCCCAGCCTCGGTGAAATACAATTGGAAACGGGAAATTCAAAATGTGGATGCCACGGCGGACTGCCGGATCGTCGAGGGAGCGACTGGCGGCGAACCGCTCGAGGGCTTCACCGGTTGGGTGATCGTGAACTACGACATTCTTGGCAAGCGGTTGGACGAGCTGGAGTCCATCGAATGGAAGGGCATCCTCTTCGATGAAGCACACTACCTCAAAAACCACAACAGCCAGCGGAACCGACATGCAATGAAGCTGTGCGACCAAGACGGGCCGCTGGTCTACGCCCTCACGGGAACTCCCCTCACCAACCGTCCGCGCGACCTCTTTCCGCTTCTCCAACTGGTGCGCCATGCCATGGGGCGGAGTTTTCTTTCGTTTGCCAAACGCTACTGCGACGCCAGCCACAATGGCTACGGCTGGGTAACCGACGGGGCCAGCAATCTGGAGGAGCTCACAGCCCAGCTGCACGGCGTGATGTTGCGACGCCGCAAGGAGGATGTGCTCGACCTCCCGCCCAAGGTCCGCTCGTGGGTTCCCGTCTCAATCCCGCTTGGCACAGCCACCTCGGACATCCGCGAGGTCGTGGAAACACTCATGGCCTCGCAATCCGGCACCTCGCCGCGCGGCGACCGCGTGCGTCTTCTCGCCAAAATCACCAAGGCACGGGAAAAAATTGCCACCGCCAAGGTCGACCATACCATTGAACTTCTGGAGGGCATCGTCGAGCAGGGCGAAAAGGCCATTGTTTTTTCCTGCTTTGACAAACCGGTCCAGAAAATCGCCAAAAAATTCGGCGACCGCTGCGTGCTTCTGACAGGTGCTACGCCGGTTTCCAAGCGCCAAGAGCTGGTGGACAAATTTCAATCCGACGATACCGTCCGCGTCTTCGTGGCCAACATACAGGCAGGCGGAGTCGGCTTGAATCTGACCGCCGCGCGGCACGTGGTGTTTAACGACCTTGATTGGGTTCCAACCAACCACTGGCAGGCTGAAGACCGCGCCTACCGGATCGGCCAAACGGGCACGGTGAATGTGCATTACCAAGTCGCCGCGGGAACGATCGATGAATTTGTGCAAGGCGTGCTGGAGACAAAAACCGCCCTCATCAGCGCGGTGGTAGAGGGCGAGGCGCTCTCACCGCATGCGACGCGGGATGTCCTCTCTGAGTTGGAATCCTTGGTTTCCAGAATCTCTGCAAAAATCTCGGATCCCGATACACCCCTCACGGATGAGGAATGGGTGGAGGCCTTGCTCAAAGAGGTGGATCACGACAACGCCGCAAACCAAACAACCGGCGGTGCCGCCAAAAAGCCGGTCCTCAGCCGTGACGCACTGCTTGCACTTGCCCGCGTGCTGACCCGACCCTCGGCCAAAGTTTATCGCGCCACCAGCAAATCCGACCCTTCAAAATCTTACACTTTGACCTGCGACGCGGGTGATGTCACTTGCACCTGCCCGGGCTTTGAATACCGCGGCATGTGCTCGCATGCGAAAGTGCTCAAATCCGCGCTCGCGGCAGGCAAACCTGCCCCAACGGGATACGAGGCTGTCTCCGACTGACAAACGCTGAAGGCCTACCTATACCTCGCTCAAAAACACCTTCAAAGCCGGAATCTACCCGAAAGTTTGAGCCACGCTACACAGCGACACCCCCTGCCCCTTCGACAAACCCAAAAACGGCCGCACCGCCGTCAAAGTCATCAACCACCCAGGCGACGGTGTGATGAGAGTATTCAAAGCTTGAGTAAAAAATTGTTACCCGAGCACAACAAAATGTTGTAGCGTCACCACAATATCCAATCGAAATGAAAACACCACACAAGAACTTTGCCGCATTTTTTCAGGCACTTCGAAAAGAAAATCGCATCACCCTGAGAGCCTTCTGTGAACTGGCCGATGCCGACCCCGGCAACATCAGCCGCATGGAGCGCCGAGCCATTCCTCCACCGCAAGACCGGGAAATCCTCTGCCGCTATGCCAAGGCTCTCAAACTGCGGGATGGCAGTGACGAGTGGTATTTGTTTTTCGATCTCGCCGCAGCGGATCGTGGCATCATCCCCCAAGACATCATGGATGATGCCGAGTTGGTAAAGGAGCTACCCGCATTTTTCCGAACCCTGCGAGGCCAGAGGCCAACAGAGGTGGAGATGCGCAAAGTGATCGAAAAAATCCGCACAAATTGACCTATGGCCTCGCCTACACGCCACTTTAAAGCCCCCTTTCTCAGTAAGGAGATATGCAGGGCGGCGGCGGATCAATTCCGCGAGCGGTATTGCCCGCAAAATGAAATTCCTATCGATGTGCTCGCCTTGGTGGAGTTCGAACTCAACCTAGAAATCCGAACAATCACAGGGTTAAAAGAGGATGCGGATGTCGATGCTTTACTACTCGGAGATTGGAAGACATTGATCCTCGACCAACAGCAGTTTCTTGACGATCGGTTCACCAATCGTCTCCGTTTCAGTATAGCCCACGAGCTGGGCCATTTCGCCCTTCACAAAGAGGTTTTTCAGAGCATTCCACGGAAAAATGCCGATGAGTGGATTTCATTCATGCTGGAGATGCCAGAAAAAGAATACGGTCTGCTTGAATTTCATGCCAACGAGTTCGCTGGCCGTCTTTTGGTTCCCATCGAAAATCTGAAAACGCAATTCGCCAGCGTGCTTGATGAATTGGAATCCACCGGGTTCAAACTCCAGCAACTCTCCGACGAGCATATTTCCTATCTTTGCGTGCCCCTGGCGAAACACTTTGCTGTGTCCCAGGAAGTGATCGAGCGCAGACTCAGCAAGGAAAAGCTTTGGCCCCTTTCATGACCTCCATTCCTGCTGTGTGAACCACCTCGGCGACGGAGTGATGAAGGTGTTCAAGGTTTAGCGCCTATGGCGATCGTAGCGTTTATGGTGAATATTTTGTGGAATTCGATAAATAACGCTGTAAATTGATCATTATGCTCACCACTCGAACCAACCGCCTCGACCCCTCGCTGATTCCTCAAGAAGAACTCGCCGAGGTCGCGCGTTTTTTTGCCAAGTCGGACCATGTGCTTCTGACGGATAGCGAGGGCCGACAAATCGAAATTCCCGAGGCGCTCTTCCAGCACTTTGCCCGCATCGTTCGCATGATGTCCGAGCGCAAGGCGATCGTGATGCTTCCCGAGGACGAGGCATTCACGACACAGGCGGCGGCAAACTACCTCGGTATGTCGCGGCAATTTTTTGTGAACCTGCTGGAAAAGGGTGAAATCCCGTTCCGCCTTGTGGGCACGCACCGCAGAGTGACATTCAAAGACCTGCTGGAGTATGAGAAAAAGCGCGACCAGACCCGCCGGGCGGCTATGAATCGGCTATCGGATGAGGTGGCGAGTGCCGGCCTCTATTTCTCCGACTATAAAGGCGACGAATGAGGGCGGACTTCGATGTGCTCACCGATGCATGCGTGCTCGCGAACCACGGAGTGTGCGATCTGCTGCTGAGTCTGGCCGAGCGGCCGAGGCTCTTTGTTCCACGCTGGACGGCGAAAATCCTTCACGAAGTCGAGCGAACGCATCTTGAAAAGCTGGGCTGGCCCGCAAATCTGGTGGATCTTTTTCAGAAAGAAATAGCGACCGCATTTCCCGAGGCGGAAATTCACGGTTACGAAGGATTCATCGAAGGCCTCACGAATGACTTGAAGGACCGGCATGTGCTGGCGGCGGCCATTTGCGGAAGGTGCCCCGTGATTTTGACCTTCAACTTGCGGCATTTCAAAAATGAGAACCTTCAAGATCACGGCATCGTCGGCATGCACCCCGACGATTATCTTGTGACGCTTTTTGAGATTGAGCCGAGCCAAGTCATCGCTGTGCTCGGTGAGATCGCCGGGCGCCGGAGGATGGAAACAGATGTCCTAATTCGTTATGGGACTGTGATTCCAAAGTTCTCCTCCCGCGTTCATACTCATCTTTGCGATTAGCTTTCCATGCAATTCCTGACCACCGACAAATAGTAGAGTAGGGAGACCCGGACGGGGTTAGAGGCGCGAAGGCCAATGACCGCCGGGGTCTCCCCCTCATCGAACCGGACGTGCGGATTGCCCGCATCCGGCTCTCGGAGTGCCGTTCTTCGGTTTG
>JBIJAV010000025.1:0-50807 GCA_044345595.1 Terrimicrobiaceae bacterium | reverse complement strand
AAAAAAGAATCACCCAACTCACCGGACGCGCACAACTTGGCTTCCAGGTTCGGGTGCTCGTCCAGTTCATTCAATTCCCTGAGCAAGTCTTGGATCATATCAGGCCTGCTTCGTTCCGCAGATTTTTTCCGCTTCGGCCACCACAGGGCCGAGTTTGGCGTAGTTCACGTTCACGCCGTCATCTAGGTCGAGGGCGAAGTTCTGATTGTAAATCGTGAGGCCTGGCGCGGCGTGGGCGAGGGGTGCGGTGAGGGCAAGGAGGATGGATAATAGGAGATTCATGAGGTGCGGGGGCTTATGGCTTGGTAGAGAAAATGAGCGAGTTCTGGTGGCGGGATTTCGGTCTGGCCGGGGTGGACTTCGAGGAGGATCGGTGTGTTTTGCTCGAGGATGTCGCGGTTGGTGCGCGTGGCGATATCGTCACTGGTGGAGAATGTGTTGAGAACGATGCCGGGGCAGTGGAGGCCCCTGGCGCGGATGCTCTCGAGCGTGAGCAGGGTGTGGTTGATGCAGCCGAGGCGGTTTGCGACGACGACAACGACCGGCAGGGCAAGGCGGGCGGCGAGGTCGGCGATAGTCTCGGTAGGCGTGATGGGAACGAGCCAGCCGCCGGCGCCTTCGACGAGGAGGGAGGAGTATTTTTCCGAGAGGGCGCGGAACCAGTTCGCAAGCGCGTCGAGCGAGAGCGTGCGGTTTTCGAGTCTGGCTGCGACGAGCGGGGCGGCGGGCTCGCGGAGCCAGATGGGGTTGGTTTCATCGAGGGACAGGCAATGGTCGGATGCGGCTTGCAGGATTTCGACATCCGAGCGCTCACCGCTGCATAGTGGCTTGAGGGCGATGGTTTCAAAGCCTCTGGCGCGAAGTGCGCGAGTGAGGAGGGCTGTAACGAAGGTTTTTCCGGCGTTGGTATCGGTGCCGGTGATGAAGAGGTTCATTTTCGATCAGCGGAGGGCGCGGTGAGTTCCAAAAATACACTTTCGAGCGAACGCTGGGGCTGGCGGGTGGAGAGGAGCTTGGCGGGGGAGTTTTGAAGCAGGTGCTCGATTTGGGAGCGGATTTCAGGGGTGGCGTTTTCGATGACGAATTCAGTCTGGTTTTTCACCGAGACGAGGTCTGCGAGCGCGCCTTCGCGGATCATTTCGCCACGGGCCATGATGCCCACGCAGTCGCAGATTTCCTGAACCTGCTCGAGGAGGTGCGAGGTGAGGAGAACGGTCTTGCCGCGTTGTTTGAGGTCGAGGATGAGGTCGCGGATCTGATGTGATCCGGCGGGATCGACGCCGGCGGTCGGTTCATCAAGGACGACGAGGCGGGGATCCTGGATGAGAGCCTGGGCGAGGCCGATGCGTTGGAGCATGCCTTTGGAGAAGCCTCCGATGCGCCGGTCGCGGGCGTCTTCGAGACCGACGAGATGGATGAGTTCGTCGATGCGTTTGTTGAGGGCCGTTCCACCCATGCCGCAGACCTTGCCGTAGAAGCGGAGCGTTTCGGCGGCTGTGAGGAATTTGTAGAAATAAGGATTCTCGGGGAGGAATCCGACATCGCGGCGGCTGTGGTAGTCACGGCTGTCCTGTCCAAAAATCATGGCCCGGCCGTGGTTGGGGGTTACGAGCCCGAGGAGGATTTTCAGCGTGGTGCTCTTGCCGCTGCCGTTTGGGCCGAGGAGGCCGTAAACCTCGCCGGGGCGCACTTCGAAGCTGATATTGCGCACGGCGGTGACACGCTGGCGGCGCAGCGGGACAGGGAAAATCTTGGTGAGGTTTTCGATGCGGACGGCGGGAGTGGTCATGGCACGATGGAGAAACCGCGCAGTGTGGCGGGGCGAGAGATGGATTGTGGGGATTCGAGAGTGATATGGCCGGCGAGGTGGCTGGTGCGGATGCCCTCAAGAAAGGCATCGACCTCGTCCACATCCCCGCTGGCGATCAATTCCACGCGGCCGTCGGGGAGGTTCTCCACCGTGCCGGAGACATCGTATTCGCGGGCGAGGTTTTTGACAGTGTAGCGGAAGCCGACTCCTTGCACGCGGCCCTCGTAGTGGACGCGTAAGGTTTTCATTTCCGGATCTGGCCTTCGCCGCGGATGAGGTATTTGTAGGTTGTGAGTTCCTCGAGTCCCATGGGGCCCCGGGCGTGGAGTTTATCGGTGCTGATGCCGATCTCGGCGCCGAAGCCGAATTCGCCGCCGTCGGTGAAGCGGGTGGAGGCGTTCCAATAAACGGTGGCGGAATCGACCGTGGCGAGGAAGGTTTCGGCCGTGGCGGGGTTACTGGTGATGATCGCGTCGCTGTGGTGGGAGCCGTGGGTCTCGATGTGGTCAATGGCAGCGGCTAGGTCATCCACGATGCGGACGGAGAGGATGAGGTCGAGCCACTCGGTGCGCCAGGTGGTGTCATCCGCCTCGCGGAGCGACTTGTAGTGCAGGTTGGAGAGGATTTTGAACGATTCGGGATCGGCGACGATTTCGACGCGGGCGGCATCCAGTGCGGGGGCGGCGAGGTGGAGGAACTCTTGCGCGATATCGCGGTGGACGAGGAGGGTTTCGAGGGCGTTGCACACGCCGGGGCGTTGGCATTTGGCATTGATCGCGATATCGAGGGCCATTTGCAGATCGGCTTCCCGGTCCACATAAACATGGCAGATGCCGTCGTAGTGCTTGATGACCGGCATGCGGGCGGCGTTGACAACGGCCTCGATGAGCGAGTGCCCGCCTCGGGGAATGATGACATCCATGAACTGGTCCATGGCGGCCATGATTTTCACAGCTTCGCGGTCTTTCGTAGGGATGAGCTGAACGGAAAAATCGGGCAGTCCGACTTGAAATCCGCCGACCTGGAGGGCCTTGGCGATGGCGAGGTTTGAGGCAAGGGCCTCGGAGCCGCCTCGTAGTATGACGGCGTTGCCGGTTTTCAGGCAAAGCACGGCGGCGTCGGCGGTGACATTCGGGCGGGACTCGTAAATGATGCCGATGACGCCGATCGGGGTTCGGATTTTCTGGATGCGGATGCCGTTTGGTCGAGTCCAGTCGCGGAGGTTCTCTCCGACCGGATCCTCGAGGGAGGCGACTTGGCGGATGCCGTCGGCCATGGCGGCGATGCGCTCCGGGGTAAGGCGGAGGCGGTCGATGGCGGCTTTGGTGAGGCCGTTTTTTTCAGCGGCGGCGGTATCCTCCGCGTTGGCAGCGAGAATTTCGGGCGAACGAACGACGAGTTCATCCGCCATGGCGATGAGGATTTTATTTTTTTGCGTAGCGGTGAGGCGCGCGAGGGTGCGGGAGGCTTCGCGGGCGCGACGGCCGATCGTGTGGATTTCCTGTTCGAGTGTCATGTGGCGGCAAAAGGCGTGTAATCGAGGCCGTGGGCTTCGGCAACGACTTTGCATGTGATGCCTCTCCTGTAGACGCTCAGACCTTCGCGGAGGCCGGGCGCGCGTTCGAAGGCTTCGGCGAGCGGGAGGTCCGCGAGTGTTTCGATGTAGCGGTAGGTCGCATTCGTCAGCGCCTGCGTGGCCGTGCGGGCGTAGGCACCTGGCATGTTGGCGACGCAGTAGTGGACGACGCCCTCTTCGACGAAGGTCGGGTTGTCATGGGTCGTCGGACGCGAGGTTTCGAGGCAGCCGCCTTGGTCGATGGCGATATCCACGACGACGCTGTTGGGTTTCATCAGGCGGAGCATTTTGCGGGTTATGAGTTTCGGGGCCTTCGCGCCGGGAACTAAGACGGCCCCGATGAGGAGGTCCACACTTGGCAGGAGGTCGAGCAGGCTGGCCTCGCTCGAGTAGAGTGTGTGTGCGGTGCTCATGGTGATGTCGAGGAAACGCATACGCTCCAGATCGACTTCGAGAATCGTCACATCCGCTCCCACGCCTGTGCCCATGCGGGCGGCATTGACTCCTGCGGTGCCTCCACCGATGACAACGACTTTTCCCGGAAGCACTCCGGGCACGCCGCCGAGGAGCACGCCATTTCCGCCCGTATGCTTGGCGAGAAAATATCCCCCCACCAGCACGGACATGCGGCCTGCGATCTCGCTCATGGGCTCGAGCAGCGGGAGGCGGTTGTTGACCCGCACGGTCTCGTAGGCGATGCAGGTCGCGCCGGATTTTTGGAGCGCCTCGGTGAGCGGACGGCTTGCGGCGAGGTGCAGATAAGTGAAGAGGATCTGGTCTTTGCGGAGGAGAGGATATTCCTCTGGGAGTGGCTCTTTGACTTTCACCACCATGTCGGCACGGGCGAAAATCTCGGCGTGGCTGGTGACAATTTCCGCGCCGGCCTGGCGGTAGTTGTCATCGCAGAAGCCGATGCCTGCTCCCGCCTGAGACTCCACGACGACCTTGTGGCCGTGCTTGATGAGCTGATAGGCGGCCGATGGGAGGAGCGCCACGCGATGCTCCTGGGCTTTGATTTCCTTGGGGACTCCGATGACCATGGTGAAAATATGAACCCAAAGCTTTTTTTCCGAAAGCGGTTTCTCGCTTGATTGGCATCGTGCGGAGTGGTGTCTATTAGTCTTCGAGTGATCCGGATTTTCTCCATTCTTGTGCTTTGTCTTGCCGCATCCTGTGGCGGCGTGGTTGCGCAAACCGATACACTCAAGGAATTGGAGAGCAGTTCCACCGAGCACATGCGCGAAGAACTCGGCGTAAATCCCGTCACCTCGCCCTCCATAGCATCGCTGCTCAAGGACCTCGAAGCCTTTCGTCCGGTGCCGATGAAGACAATCGAATCCGCGAATCGCGGGGCAAGCTTCAGCAACCGCCTTCAGACAGCATTGCACTTCGGCGCGCTTGTGGCGGATGGATTCATGCTAACGGTCGCCGAGCGTCCGCAGGATGTGCAGGACATCGGACGCGAACTCATTCGGCAATCCCGCGCCTTGGGCGTCGGCGAGCGTCTTGCCAAGCGGAGCAAGAGCCTTTTCGAACTCAGCGACAAGGGCGACTGGGTTGGCATGCGCGGGGAATTGGTGAAAACCCAGGAAGATGTCGAAGAGTCCATGATGGAACTCCACGACGAAGAAATGGCCCACATGGTCAGCCTCGGTGGATGGCTGCGCGGCTTCCAACTGGGAGCTGTTAGCACCGACGACCGCTACTCGCCGGCGAAGGCCGAAATTCTGGGGCGCGTGGATGTGATGGAATACTTTCTGGACCGCTTGGACACCTTGAACCCGCGACTGAAGGCCACCGAGATGGTCACGGAGTTCACCGACCGCATCAAAAAAATCCGCCTTGTCGCGATCGAGACCCAAGGCGCGATACCGACGCCGGAGCAGGTCGCCAAAATGCGGAAGCTCGCCGACGAGGCCGAGCAGATCGCCACCGCGAAGGTGGACGGCGATGGCAAGCTGCTGCGCTGAGCGGTTTACTCAGTTTTCCTGCTCGTTAAAGAGGAAGTTGAAATCCTCGAGCGTGAGGGCGCGGGCGAAGTTTTCTTCTCCGAGGATGTCGTTGGCGAGGGCACCTTTTTTCTTTTGGAGGAGGCGGATTTTTTCCTCGATGGTGCCTTTGATAATGAGTCGGTAGGCGAAGACGGTTTGTTTTTGACCGATGCGGTGGGTGCGGTCGATCGCTTGAGCTTCGACGGCGGGGTTCCACCATGGATCGAAGAGCACGACATAGCTGGCGGCGGTGAGGTTGAGGCCGGAGCCGCCGGCTTTGAGGCTGATGAGAAAAACAGCGGAGCCTTCGTGTTTCTGGAAGGAATCCACGAGCGGGCCGCGGTCGTCGGTGGAGCCGGTGAGTTTGAATGTCGTCCAATTTCTGGCCGTGATCTCGGACTCGATGATTTCGAGCATTTCCACGAACTGGGAGAAGACGAGCACCTTCTGGCCCTCTTCCATGAGGGGCTCGAGGAGTTCAAAGAGCGCGGAAAGCTTGGCGCTGTCCTCGGCGTTGTCGGTGGATTTCTTTTTCTTGGAATCCTCGAGACCGAGCAAGCCCGGGTGGCAGCAAATCTGGCGCAGGCGCAGGAGGCTGGTGAGGATGTTGAACCTCATTTTATCGAGCTGCTTTGAGGTTTCGATTTTGAGCAACTGGGCGCGGGCGCGCTTGATCTCGGCCTTGTAGAGGGTGGATTGCACACCTTCGAATTCCACGACGAGATCCTCCTCCACGCGGTCAGGCAAGTCGCGGGCGACTTCATTTTTCGTGCGGCGCAGCAGGAACGGCCGGGTGCGTGCGGCGAGGCGGCGGCGTGCGAAGGGATCGTCTTTTTTGTCAAACTGCTTGGTGAAAGCCGTGCGATTTCCAAGGGCGCCAGGCATCGCAAAGGCGAAGATCGACCAGAGGTCGAGCAGGCGGTTCTCGATCGGCGTTCCGCTGAGCGCGAGACGGTATTTCGAAGGCAGAGCACAGGCGGCTTTGGCGTTTTGCGAGGTGGGATTTTTGATCGCCTGCGCCTCGTCGAGGATCACTGCTCCCCAAGAGACCGCTCGAAGGGCGTCTTCGTGGGAACGGAGTTGCGGGTAGTGGATCACAAGCAGGTCCACCGACCCGTCGAGGCCGGTTTTTCCAGCCGAAGCGCGGTTCCAGACATCGACTTTGAGTTCTGGAAAAAATTTGCCGCACTCGTTGGCCCAGTTGTCCTGAACGGACTTCGGACAGATGACGAGCACGGGATCGGTGATTTTGCCTTCTTTGCGCAGCCAAGCGATCCAGGAGAGGGCCTGCAGAGTCTTCCCAAGGCCCATGTCGTCGGCCAGCACGCCGCCAAAATTGTTTGCCGTGAGGTAGGCGAGAAAGTGGAAGCCCTCGAGTTGATAGGGCCGGAGGGTGGCGGTGATGGCGTCGGGTGCCGGCGGCGTGACGCGCGTCTGGATTTCCTCCACGCGGCGGCGGACCTGGGCGATACGCTCGGAACCCAGGAGCGAGGTGGTTTTTTTAGTGAGGCCGGAGAGCTGAAGCGCGTGCAGGCGTTGTTTTTCGTTGCTGAAATCGTTCACCGAGAGGCCGAGGTCGGCGAGTTCCTTGAGTTGTTCCTCGGTGAGTTGGTATTCGAGTTTCCGCCAACCCTTGCCTTCAAGGCGCACCCATTTGCCCTTGGCTTTGAGCAGGAGGTTGATTTCCTCCTGGGTGAGCGTGCTGTCATTCACATGCAGGGCCACGCTGAGGTCAAACCAGTCGATCCCGTCCTTCGAATCCTCAATGTCGATCTGGACATGGCCGGCGACTTTGCCGTCGCGCAGGCTCGCGAGCTGGGCATCCAGTTCCACGATGCAACCCGCTGGGCGCCGATCGAGCCAGGCGATGAATTGGTCCGGCCACTCCTTACCGGACATTCGCTGCTCGTGCCAGATTTGGTGTCCGGCATGCATAGCCTGCTTGAGGGGAATCGAGCGGAGCCACTCGGCGGCGGGACCCATGGCGGATTTGTCGAACTGGATCAGCGCATCAACTGCCAACTTGGGCTGGAAGTCCCAAGAGTTGCGATCCCACCAGTTCGTTCCACTCCAGACCAAGGGTTTCTCGTAGCCTTGGAAATCCGTCTGAGCGTTGAGTTGGAAAAAATCCGCCGTGCCTCCGTGGTAGCGATAAATCCTGCACTGGATATTCACCGTGGCCGCGATGCGCTGAACTTTTTTCTCCATGTGCGATGGCACGGGAATGCGGAGCGTGGCGAGCGCGCCCATGCCCTCGCGGGACTCCATCGCTTGCGCCGGAATCGCGAGAGGCCACTGCGGGCTTTCCTCTCCAAAAGGCCAAACTGCGATGGGGTAAACCGCGTTGCTCGTCACATATTGGAGCGGCCTGCCGGAAAGAATGGCGACGGGGGGCGGCGGCATCTTGCCGGCGGCGTCCAGAAGCAGAAGCGCGTAATCATTCGCCGTGCCTTCCGGAGCTCTGAGCTCCCAACGCAGGGGCTGATCGAAAAACCTCACCGGCTGACCGGCTTCCCCAACGACATGTCTATTGAAGAAATCCTTGCTGGTGCCGAGTTGAGTGAGGCTTTTGGAGAGGCTGGGACGCATTCCCCGGATTTCGAGGTTCGAGATGGTTCCGTAGTCATCCTTTCCCGCTTGGAGAACCAGATTGGACCCGAGGCTGAGCAGGGGCGCATTGCGCGATTGATAGGATTTCTCGATGAATTGGTTGACGAATTTCATCGAGGTTTTGACAAATTCCGAGCTGCCGGATTCGCGCGCCTGAATGACTGCCGAGTCGGGCAGGAGCATAAGGCGGAATTCCACATCCGGCGGGAGGGCGCTCCCTTCGGAATCGTCCCATTTATCGAAGGTGTGCTTCCATTTCCTGACCTCTTTCGCGCGCTTCCACCCTTCTTCCAAACGCGCCCATACGGCGGCGTCAACAGCCTCCGAAAGTGGTCCCGGCAGCTTGATTTGTTGGGATTTGCAGGCGGCAGCAAGATAGGCAAAATACTCTGCAGCGTTGGCCGGAGGATTCTCCACAGGAAAAATTTCGATATCGCCCATGCGCCAGAAAGCCGGGTCTCCGACGGCGTTTTTGAGATCACTGAGATTGATCCGGGGTAATTTTTTCGTCCACCACACCTCCGCGTCTCTTAAAAAGCGCTGAACCGGCCGGGGTAATTTTGCCGGGAGTTTATGGGCAAGGGCCCCGTAAAGGGTATCCGAGCCTAATTCCATGACTGGCGCCTCATCGGCGCGAGGTTTTTCCCGCGCCTTCAATAATGTGGCCGCAAGGTGCTTGCAGAGTCCGCGCACCGGGCAATTGCAGTTTAGCAGGAGTTGTTCTTTTTGAAAAAAGACTTCAATCGAGTAGACCGATCCTCCATGGACTTGGGCTGAAATCTTTTCGCCTGCATCGTCCCACGATAAATCACTCACATCCCCCCGCCGGAAGAGGGCTTGTCCCTTTTTGATGTCCTTGGCGCTAAAGGAGCGCACGGCGTCATCGATTCTTTTGCGTTGCTCGTTGGTGATGAAAAAATCCGCTGAAGCCATGTGTCTTTGGGCAATGATGCTCTTTATTTCGCTAAAAAAACAAGCCGGCAGGCGCGCGACTTTTTCGCCTTGCCGCTCGACAGGCGGGGCTCATCGGGGTAAACCGAAGCCCTGTTATATATGGAGATTCTGAATTTTCTCATGAAGCCGGAGCCATTCTTGGTGTGGACCTCTCTGGCGAAAACGCTCGGCCTGCTTGGCCTGATTCTGGGTTTGGTTTCCTACACGGTTTATGCCGAGCGTAAAATCTGCGCTTGGATCCAAGACCGCGTCGGACCGAATCGCACCGGTATTCCGCTTACGAAAATCCGGATTCTCGGCCTTGGCCAACCGATCGCTGATGCGCTGAAACTTCTCTTGAAGGAAAATTTCATCCCCCGCGAGGTGAACAAATTCTACTACTTCATCGCGCCAAAGCTTTCGATGGTGCCTGCGATTCTCGTCTTGGCGGTATTGCCCTTTGGAAGCTCGCTTTTCGGGGTTCCGATGGTGATTGCGGATATCAATATCGGCGTCCTTTATGTCTTCGCCGTTTCCTCGCTGGGTGTTTACGGCATCGTGCTCGCGGGCTGGGCCTCGAACTCGAAATATCCCTTCCTCGGCGGCATCCGCTCCACTTCGCAGATGATCTCCTACGAGCTGGCGCTCGGTCTTTCAGTGATCCCGGTTTTTATGCTCTGCGGCACCTTGAACATGCCCGACATCGTGAACTGGCAGCGTGAGAATGGCTGGATGGTCGCTCCCTTCTGGGCCAAGGGCCTCACTTGGGAAATGCTGCTCTCGGGCGATTTCAAAGCCGTGCTGGATACATTCGTGAACGGCTTTTCCTTGTCCCGCCTGCTCATCTGGATCCCGATGTTGATTTCGTTCATCATTTTCCTGATCGCGATGTTTGCGGAGACCAACCGCGCGCCATTCGATCTTCCCGAGGCCGAGCAGGAACTCGTCGGCGGCTACCACACCGAGTATTCGGGCATGGGTTTCGCGCTCTTCTTCCTCGGTGAATACGCGGCGATGATCGCGGGTTCGGGCGTTATCGTGACACTCTTTCTGGGTGGCTGGAGCCTGCCGATGATCCCCGATGGCTCGATGCCGGGTCTGCCGGGTGTGATCTTTGGCCTGATCAACATCGGTGTCTTTTTCGCCAAAGTGAGTGCGCTTTTGGTGCTGTTCATCTGGGTGCGTTGGACGGTTCCCCGTTTCCGCTATGACCAACTGATGAAGCTCGGTTGGTATTTCTTCTTCGAACTGGCCTTGGTGAACATTTTCATTACAGCCTTCATCTTGGCCTACATCAAATAACCAGCGCCCGGTGCAAATTCTCCGTCCGAAAGACAAAGCCTACCGGCGCGGCATTGAATCGCTGAAACGCTCCTACGAAGCGGATCCCGCCGTTCGTGCGACTGTGGAAGAAATCCTCGGCGCGGTAGCCAAGGAAGGCGACGAGGCGTTGCTCCGTTACACGAAGAAATTCGGCGGCCCTGATCTCGCGCCATACCAGATTCCCGTTACTCCCTTGGAGATTTCCGAGGCTTGTAATTCGCTTCCGGCGGAAACGCGCAAGGCGATCGATGCCGCGCGCTCGAATGTGAGAGCGTTTGCCAAGCGCAGCCTGCGCAAGAGCTGGTTTATGAAAAACCGGCAGGGTGCTATCACCGGTGAACGATTCGATCCCTTCCAACGAGTCGGCATTTACATTCCCGGCGGCACGGCGCCGCTGGTCTCCACCGCTGTCATGACCTGCACACTCGCTGAGGCTGCGGGCGTGCCGGAGATCATCGCGGTGACTCCCGCCGGGCCTGATGGCAAAGTGCATCCCGCCTTGCTGGCTGCTCTTTCCCGCTGCGGAGCGACTGAGATTTATCGCGTCGGCGGAGCGCAAGCGATCGCCGCACTGGCGCATGGCACAAAGACGATTCTTCCCGTGCAGAAAATTTTCGGCCCAGGCAATTCCTATGTCGTCGAAGCCAAGCGCCAAGTCTTCGGCAAAGTCGCCATCGACCTCTTGCCCGGCCCGAGTGAGGTGCTTGTGATCGCCGACAAGACAGCCAAGCCCGACTGGGTCGCAGCTGATCTTTTGGCGCAGGCCGAGCACGGCCACGGCAGCCAGGCGATTCTGGTCACGGATTCCGAAAAAATCCTCACCGGCGTGGAAAAGGCCGTTGAAAAACAGACGAAGCTTTCCAAGCGTCCCGCCGAACTCGCCAAGGCGCTCAAAAACACCAAGCTCATCCTTGTCGAGGACATGGAGGACGCCATTCGGATCGCAAACGAATACGCCTCCGAGCATGTCGCCATCGCCACCGAGGCGCCCGGCGAAATTGCCCTCCAACTCCGCACCTCGGGCGCCATTTTTCTCGGCGGCCTGTCGCCGGTAGTCGGAGGCGACTTTTTGGCCGGGCCAAGTCACGAGCTTCCCACGGGCGGTGCCGGGCGGTCTTTTGCTGGACTCACAGTGGACCAGTTCCAGCGCCGCACAAGCATTGTCATGTTTGACGAGGACTCCCTGCGCGCCTCCCTGCCCCATATTGAAACCTTCAGCGCCATCGAGGGCCTCGACGCCCACGGCCGCTCCGCTTCCATCCGCCTCAAAAAGTGATCTGGAAAATCCGCGATCGCGAAATCGACCTCTCGCGGCGCGCACGGGTGATGGGCATCATCAACGCCACGCCGGATTCCTTCTCGGATGGCGGTTCGTTTTTGGATCCCCAAGCTGCCTTGGCACACGGTCTACAAATGGTGGCCGAGGGTGCTGAAATTCTCGATATCGGCGGCGAGTCCACGCGTCCCGGCGCGCAGAGTGTCGAAGCGGATGAAGAAATCCGGCGCGTGCTGCCGATCATTCAAGCCCTGCGACGGGAGAGCCAGGTTCTGATATCTATCGACACCTCGAAAGCGGCAGTCGCCCGGGCCGCTCTCGATGCTGGAGCGGATATCATCAACGATGTCACCGGTCTGCGTGGGGATTCCGACATGCCGGCGCTCGCGGCGTCCACCAGCGCGGGAGTGGTCATGATGCACATGCAGGGCGAGCCGCGCACGATGCAACTCGCACCGACATACGATGATGTCGTCGAGGAAGTGGGGAATTTTTTTCGACAGGCCATCGAGCGCTCGGTAGCGTGCGGCATTGACCCGATGCGCATTGCACTCGACCCAGGAATTGGATTTGGAAAAACGCCCGAGCACAATCGCAGGCTGCTGGCGGAGCTTTCCGCGTTCCTTGAGTTTGGGCGTCCGCTTCTCGTCGGAGTCTCCCGCAAATCCTTTCTCGGCTGGCTTGCGGGTTCATCTGCGATGGATGACCGATTCTGGCCAGGCGTCGCTCTCACCTCGCTCTGCCGCGAGCGAGGTGCCCGCATCCTGCGCGTCCACGATGTCAAACCCCACACGGAGGCGCTTCGGATGACCGAGGCGATATTGGGCGATGTTTGAGCAGGCCGTGGCTTTTTTGCAGGAGCAGTGGACCTCCGGCATCGAGATCGTGATCCTTGCTGCGGTCATCTACTACATTTACCTCTACCTGCGAGGAACCCACGGGGCGCGTATTCTGCTCGGTCTGGCGCTGGTTTTTCTCACCCTCACGCTGGTGTCCCAGTTGCTGAACCTGGAGGTCATCGGCTGGCTTTTGCGGAGCATTTCTGTCTTCCTGGCCATCGCGCTGGTCGTCATTTTCCAGCCTGAATTGCGCCGCGCACTCACGGAACTCGGGAGCCACCGTTTTTTTACCTCCGCCTCCCAAGAGTCTGAAACCATCGAGCTCATCACGGATGCCGTCTTTGAGCTTTCCAGCAAAGGCTTCGGCGCACTCATCGCCATCGAGCGCGAAATCAGTCTCAAAACCATCGTGGAAACCGGCGTCGCGCTGGATGCAAAGTTTTCAAAAGAACTCGCCCTCACTGTTTTTCATCCCAAGACCGTTCTGCACGATGGCGGCATGATCGTCAGCGGCGACCGCATCGTGGCGGCGGCGTGTATTTTTCCCCTCTCCCAGCGCGAAGACCTCGACCGCAACCTCGGCCTGCGCCACCGCGCGGGGCTTGGTCTGGGTGACGAATCGGATGCCGTTTCGCTCGTGGTCTCGGAGGAAACCGGGCAGGTTTCGATTTGTCATGGCGGCAAAATCGAACGAAATTTGAGCGTGGAAAAATTCCGCCAGAGGCTTAGCCAGCTTCTTTTAGACGAAAAGTATGAAAGCGATCCTTCTCAACAATTGGAAAATCAAGCTCGCCAGCCTGCTTCTGGCCTTCGCCCTCTGGTTTCTCATCAAGCAGAACGTCAGTCGGAATCCCGTCCGACTTGATCTCCTGAAGCCCTCCACCGCCAAGCTTCAGTAACCCGGAAACCACATCACAAAATGAGCAATAATCGCAAACTTTTCGGAACCGACGGCATTCGCGGCGTCGCAAATATCGAACCCGTTACAGCCGAGACCGCGCTGAAACTCGGCCGCGCCGCCGCCCATGTTTTTGCCGAAGCCCGCTCTTCCTCGCGCAGCGGTCGCTTGAGAGTCGTCATCGGCAAGGACACCCGACTCTCCGGCTACATGCTGGAAAATGCCATCGTCGCCGGTCTGACCTCGCTTGGCGCGGACGCCCTCCTCATCGGTCCACTGCCAACGCCCGGCGTGGCCTACATCACCCGCTCGCTGCGCGCCGATGCGGGCATCGTCCTTTCAGCCTCCCACAATCCCTACGAGGATAATGGCATTAAATTCTTCCGTCATGACGGCTTCAAACTCGATGACGAAATCGAAGCCCGCATCGAGCATCTCGTTTTCAGCGGCGAGATTGAAAACATCCGCCCTACCGCCACAAAAATCGGCAAAGCCCTCCGCATCGACGACGCCCTCGGCCGCTATGTCGAATTCGCCAAGCAGAGCTTTCCCCGCCACCTCACACTCGAGTCGCTACGCATCGCGCTCGATTGCGCGAACGGCGCCGCCTACAAAACCAGCCCCTGCATCCTGCGCGAACTCGGCGCCGATCTCGTCGTGATCAATAACCATCCAAACGGCACAAATATCAACACCCACTGCGGCAGCACCCATCCCGAGCAAATCCAAAAGCTCACCCGCGAGTGCAAGGCGCACATCGGAATCACCCACGATGGCGATGCAGACCGCGTCCTGCTCTGTGACGAAAATGGTGAGCTGGTCGACGGCGACGAGATCATGGCCATCGCGGCAGTTGATTACCTCCAGCGCGGCTGCCTAGAGGGAGGCACTTTGGTTTCCACCGTCATGAGCAACTTCGGCCTCGATGAAACCCTCGAAACCCACGGTGGAAAAATCCTCCGCACCAAAGTCGGCGACCGCTATGTCATCGAAGCCATGCTCCGCGATGGACACAATGTCGGCGGCGAGCAGAGCGGACACATGATCTTCCGCGACTACGCCACCACGGGCGACGGCATCGTCAGCGCACTCCAGATCCTGCGCGTCATGATCGAAACCGGCAAGCCGCTCAGCGAACTCAAAAAAGTTCTCAAAAAATATCCTCAGGCCCAGCGCAACCTCCGCGTCAAAGACAAGCCGCCACTCGAGACCCTGCCGCAAATCCAAACTCTCCTCGCCGAAGCCGAGTCTTCACTCAATGGCAAAGGCCGCGTCCTGCTCCGCTACTCCGGCACCGAACCCAAAGTCCGCCTCCTCATCGAAGGCCGCGAACAGGAACTCATCGACACCCACGCCGACCGTATCGCCGAAGCCCTTAAAATCGAAATCGGCGAGGGATAAACCTGCGGGTTTTTCTCTTTTCAAAAAAGCCCAATTAACTGCATGGCGTTAAACCTCGGAGCCTCTGTTACGAAATTGTCACAATTCTCCTTTGGGCGTAGGCACCGGAATAGTCACAAAAATTGGCAAATTAAGCTTGGATTTTACGTCCAACTGTCAACAATGGCTTTTTTCCTAGACCCAAAAGTCATCGCCTTATTGGCGCTGAAAGGATTTTTTGATGTGCTCCCAGTCATAAAAACAAAGGGAAAAAGGTTTGTTTTTTATGTCTAACGATGGCCAACATTTTATTAGTTGATCCTGATGACAACGCCTTCTTGGCGCTGAAGGGATTTTTGGCCCGTGATGACCACCGGAGCGCCTCCGTTTCGAATGCCCACGATGCGATGGTTTTTTTGCGTGAGAATATTCTGGTGGATTTGATTTTTATCGAACTTAAGCTCCAAGACTCCACCGGACTGGGCTTTCTCCGGACTCTCCGAGAGGACTATTTCTTTCAACATGTGCCGGTCGTTTTTTATGCGTCCAAAACAACGCATGCCGAAATCCAAGAAGCCTACGACTTGGGCGTGCAAAGTTTTCATCGGAAGCCCTATCTCCAAGAGTCGATTGAGGATGAAGTCGCAAAGCTTGAGGGTAAGGCTTGGTATTGGTCTTTTTTTGAGCCGGACGACGCGTTTTGCCGGCGCACACTTTGCTCATTGGATCAACGAGGCGCTGCTTTGGACGAACTCGCGCCCGTCATCCAATCCGCTGCGCAAACCTACAAGGATTTGAAGATCGAACTCGCGGAGGCAGAAAAAGAGAAGATTCTCTCAGAAATCTCCGGTTTTCGCGGAAAGATTCGGGAGGCGGCCGTGCCAGGCTTGGAGGAGTATCTAAAGTTTCTGGCTTCTTTCGCGAAGGAATCCGACTGGGAAGAATTCAAGGAGTTTGCAGCCTATCTCGGGTATTACGCGCTTCTTTGCAGTTACCGCGCGGATATCTACAAGCTGGATCGGAAAGCCAAGCAGGCGAGTGCCGTGCTGGATCGACTGGCTCAAAATGCTTTGCTTCGCTCCTTGCCGCCGCACGAGGTGCATGCCCTCATTCCCTACCTGCGGGATTACGAAATTGACGAAGGTGCCACCCTTTTCAAGCAGGGCGATGACGGCGATGCGATGTATCTGATCGATCAAGGGAGTCTCGGGATTTACGTCGCGATGGAGGATGATCCGGAGCCGAAAAAAATCGCCGAGATCGGGGACGGCGACATTGTTGGAGAGATGGCCTTGATCAAGAACGCGCCGCGCAGCGCCACGATTATTGCTCAGGCTGACACCCGAATGATGCGCATGGAAAAAGACGCCTTCACGCGGGTCACTCTTCAATCGCCTCAAATGAAACAGGCGGTGCAGGCCCTCGCCGAGCAGCGTTCGATGGACAGCATCAAGAAGCGCGCTGGCGAGATCGACATTTCCGCATGGAGTAAAACCGCCAGCGAGGGCGTGCGCAAGATGGGGGAGAGGGTTCCGAAGGGCTTCCAGAGAAATGATGAAAAGGACTCGGAGGATGCCAAACGGGAGGCGGAAAGTATCGAGCATTGGAACAAAATGATCGACAGCCAAACCTTTCCGGTGGTTTCCGAGGCGAAACTCAAGAGGGAGATCGCGGCGCTGAAAGGCTGCCCGGTGGTCGGGTCGGCGGCCGCCGCCTTTGCGCTGGCGACCGGGGGTATGGTAACTTCGTTGCATCCGCTGATGGATTTGGCGGAACACGATCCCGGGCTGGCCTTCCAGATGCTCCAGAATGCCAATGCGGTGCGTCAGGCCAAGAAGAAGGATTTCGAGTCTTTTATTGAGGACGCCCGGATGTGCGTGAACTTTCTGGGAGAAAAACGGCTCAGCGTAGTAGCCAAGGGGTTTCCGCGCTGCTGTGAGAGTTTCATGTATCTCAATGAGGATGCAAATTGGGCCAGCCACCTCAAGTTCCTGCTCGCAACGGCCAACATAGCCCGGTTCACCTGCGAAGAGATGGAGCTTTTAAACATCGAAAACGCCGCGTTTTTGGGAGCCCTGCTTCACGACATCGGGAAGCTGCTTTTCCTGCGCGTCCAACCGGCGGGCTACATCCCCGTTTATCTCCATGCTCAACAGCATAATGTATCGATTGGGGAATCGGAGATACTCCACATGGGGATTTCCTCCCGCCAGATGGCTATCCAGTTCGTCGAAAAGAAAAGCATTCCAACCAGCTGCAAAAATGTCATCCGTTGGGTGGAAGAACCGGAACAAGCAACCGAGGACTTCGAGCTTGTGTCGGTGGTGGCCATAGCCCGCTACATGTGCCGCCTTTGCAAGGTCGGCTTCAGCGGGGAGACCAACCAACATGATCTTCTTCCGCTTGAACACACCCAGCTCTGGAATTCGATCAAGGACCGCGTTTTCCCGAGCTTCAATGTGAGCAATTTTGAGGCTTCGGTGCGCAAAAGATTGAGAAAATTCTAGAAGGCCAAGCGCCAATCTCTGGCTCCACATTTTACGAGGGGTATTTTTCAATCGTTGGCCGATTGATCGCTGAAAAGTTCCTCGATGTTCCCGTCCAGGATATCCGCTTCAAGTAGGAAGAGATACTTTTCGAGAGCTGAACGAAAAGCTGGATTTGCGACACTGGCATTTCGTCCGACCAAGTGTGCGGCGTCTCTCGCTCTGGGAGCCCTTCTGGCAATAAGCACGCCCTGCCCATCGTCGCGAAGCTTCCGCAGCGGTCGCGCTTTTGCTTTCTCGCCTCACCCAAATTTCAATCGCGGCGATTCATCTTCTCACAACCCCGAACCATCTGTTTCTGTGAACTTTGCTGCAAGTTCTGAGGCGTCGAGAATTTCAAATGTCGCCCGGGGATGCTTGTGTGAAGCGGCGCTGGACTTCCATTTTTCAGCGACTTGGTTTTTCAGCCCGGTCTTTTCTGTGGCACTGAGTTTTTTGAATTTCACTTCCGACACCACAACTCCATCGCCCTCTTTTCGGATGAAGTCGAACTCGGCACCAGCCTCCCAATACCTCGCTGCATCGGGATGATGCGAGCGGCAGTAATCCTCGAAGACCGTGGCCGCATGGTCATGAAGGAGTTTGATTTTATCTTCCATTCCCATTCGGCGCCATGCGGTTCGCTGCGGCGAGTAAACGCGGAACCAGAATCTCAAAGCCGGGTCGCCGATCCGATAGTGGGTTTTCTTTGTGGTGCGAAGGCTCTCGCCGAAAGGAATCTCTCGGTCCAGCAAAGACGCATCGAGCAGTTGTTGGAATGTCCGCCCCAGATTCGTTTGTGCGGTTCCCAGCCGGGCTGCGATTTCCGAGGTCTTCCCCGCGCCCCTGCCCACCGCTTCCAACACCGACAGCGGCGTGAGGCCGGCGATCCGCTCCTCGCGGAGAATGCACAACGGCTCGTCTTCCAGAAACGCAGATCGGCCAAAAAACAGCTCCTCCGCCAAATCCAGCGCTGAAGCACCCGCCTCCACAAATTCCCAGTATTTCGGAATGCCGCCCACCAGCGCGTAGCGGATGAAGGAATCTATCGACGCCGACTCCAACCCACACGCCCTGCAGAATGCGGGATAATCCATCGGCTCCAAGTGAATGACCTTGCGCGCCCTCTGGTAGAGCGGCGCCGCGCGGTTCAGGAAACAATCGTTCATCGCCCCCGTGCTCGATCCCGATAGCACCAGCGTGAATCCCTCCGGCCTGTGATGGTCCAACCAACGCTGCACCACACTCGGCAACGAAGCGTCCGAGGCCACAAGGTAGGGAAATTCATCCAAACACAGCACGGTTCCAGCCGGTCCGTAACGCAGAAGTTCAAAAAACTCCATCCAAGTCTTCGGTTGGATCCCTGCAGGAAGGGCGGACCCGATATCGCGCACGGTTTGCTCGATCTGCATCGGCACGGCTGCTTCGATAGCCTGACTATAAACCCCGCTCCGTTTTTCCAACCAATGCGTGAGCAAGCGTGTCTTTCCCACACGCCGCCGCCCAAAAAGCACCACTAATCCACCCACGCGGGCCGAGGCATCCAGGGCCTCCAACTCCCGAACCCGATTTGTAAAAGCCAACCTCACCCGCGCAAATTCCCCGAAATAATTATGCGTGTCAACAATAATGCTTTAAACAATGTATCTTTTCCGGTGCTTGCCAACTCCAGCAAATCAAAAAAGAAGTCCGCGCGGCCGCGCGCATCGAATCCTGGGAGGGTCTGCGTCCTCGTCTGACCCAAATTTCAATCACAGCCGGCCCTCCGCTGCAAATGGCCAACTCATCTCGCATGGCGATTGTTCTGTAGCGGAGTGTCTATGGCTGCCGAACAAAAAGACTACTCGCTGCGTAACGCCGCAAGTGCTCGGCGAGCGCATGCGAGTCGCAGACAGCTCACCAGAAAAGCAAAATTCTGATATTTCGGTCTACTACTCACCACGCTTCATCGTTACAAGACCTCTGCAGAGGCGAGGCCCTTTTCGACGGCCAGCTTCATAAAACGGTTGGCGATGGCCAGCGCCGGATCCAGCGGAACCTCGGCCCGCCGAATCCCTGCAACCATGTCCCGGTTTTCTTTCAGCGACAACACGGCACCCTTGCGCAGAACTTTTGACTCCGCGCTGCGTGGCCCGAGTTCGGTCGATTCGCAAGCCCGTGATGAAAAGGTTCCCGCAGGATAGACAAATCCCATTACCATCGCGTCTGGTTGACTGACTGCCATTCATGGACCTTCGAGAATTGGAATCCCTTTACGACGAATTCGCTCCTGCGGGTTATGCGTTTGCACTGCAACTGACACGCGATTCGGATGCAGCGCAGGATCTGGTGCAGAGCGTCTTCCTGCGCTTGGCCAGGCGTCCGAGATTTACCATTCTCAACCCGCGCTCCTTTGTGTTGCGGTGCATCTACCGCGCCCATGTGGATGTCGTGCGCCGCGATGCGACCCGGCGACAGATGTTGGAAAATTTCGCTTGGGAAGCGCAGACCGTCTTCCGACCTGAGCCCTGGGAGGATGAAAAAATCGCAGAGTTGCTTGAACGGCTGGCGGCCCTGCCGGAGGAGCAGCGCGTGGTGGTGCATCTGAAGACATGGGAGCAGAGGACCTTCCGGCAGATCGCCGGCATCCTCGGCATCCCGGCAAACACCGCCGCGAGCAGATATCGCTACGCATTAGACAAATTACGCGACGCCATGCGTCTGGAGGATGAAACATGAACAACGAGGAAATCGAATCCCTTCTCCGCCGGGCCCGCCCGCAGGAGCTGCCAGCCGGGTTGAAGCACCGGGTCCTACTGGCCGCACGACAAAACGCGGAGCCCATCGCCTGGGCTCCACGGGTCACGTGGGCTTCGCTGGCCGTGTGCTGGATGTTGATCGTTCTTCTCCGGACCACCACGCCGAATGTTCCGACCGGAACTCTGCCCTTCGACCGCGAGGCGTATCTGGCGCGAGCCGCAACGCTCAAGTGCATCGTCGCGACCGGACAATTTCCTCAGGAGATGGATACCTCTCCGAACCAGCACCCGCTTCAGATGGAATTGTATTTTCGCCTGCCAAAGGCCACTCCCCAGGCACCCCAACCTGCAACTTAGAAGATTCCCAAAACCAATAAATATATGAAATGCCCCAAATGCCATCAACGCGTTGCTCCGTTTAAGTCTTGGGTCCTGTGGCCCGGCCCGACAAGAGAATGTGGAAACTGCCATGCACACCTGCGATATGTCGGTTTCTACCTGCAGGCGGTGCTGCACGTCGTGATCGGATTTCCCATCTCTTTTGCTTTGGGAGGCATGGTCTTCTCCCGCACGATAACGCCCTGGCAGGCCGCGCTGATTTTTCTCGGTATTCTTGCGGTCACCGCAGTGATATTGCCATGGAAATTTGGGCGTTACGAGGAATGCGACCGGCGAGGCGGATGGACAAAAGGCCTCCTATTCGCCGTTGTCACATTGATCTCCATTGTCACCTTGTTCTTTTCATGGACGAACTGGTGGGGGGCAAGAAAGCTGAGCGCCGCCCTGGCCATGCTCCGGGAAAAGAACGAGCCCACACGATTCGAAGAACTCGTGCCGCCCCCGGTGCCTGATGCCGACAACGCGGCCGCCGCACCGGTCTTTCAGGAAGTCTTTGTTTCCGCAAAGGATTCGCGACTTGGAAAGCTGGATGTGCCTTGGAAAAAAATCGCTGGAAAACCTGAGTCAGGCGAGAGCACGATCCATTTCACAGCAAGGTTCTTGAATTCCGATTTCAAAGGCGACGATCAGGACGCAGGGGAATTGGTTTTAAAGAGTCTGGCCCCCTCAGCCCCGCTGCTTCAGGAAGTCGCCCAAGCGGTCCGCCGACCGGGGGTTTGTTGGCCTCTTAATTACTCAAAAGGTTTCGAGACGCCCCTGCCCCACCTTTCAGCGATGGCGAATACCTCCAAGGTCCTGCAAGGACGGGCGCAGGCCGAACTGGCGGCTGGTCGCCCGGAAAATGCCTTTCAAGATGTCCAGACGATTCTGGCTCTGGCTCGCGCCGCCGGATCCAGTCCATTTCTCATTTCGCTTCTTGTTGAAAGCAGCATCTCGGACCGGGCATCTCAGGTGATTAACGATGGTCTGGAGCGTCACGCATGGACCGATGCTCAATTGGCAGATCTTTCCAGCGAACTCTCCCGCATCGATCTGCTGGCACGCCTTTCCGACGGTCTTCGCGGGGAAAGAGCATCGCTTCTCCAATTCGATGTTTCCAGAACAGATCTATTGACGCTGCAGGAACTGCCCGACACCGGCACAGTGAGACTTCAAAAAAAGGCTCTCCGGGCCGCATGGGCAATCTGGCCTGCGGGATGGGTAAACAAAGATAAAGCCGCATACATCAGCACCATCCAGCGATACATCGATGCCGTGAAGCACCCCGCAGAACTTCCGTCAACCCTCACAGAGATCGAGGCCGCGCATGCCGGTTCCTCGGTTTGGAATAAAATCCGGAATCCGTTATCTTATCAGGCGATGCCGGTTCTTATGAGTCCGACAAAGAGAATCACAGCCACCCAGACAATCCTCCGAAGCCTCGCCACCGCCTGCGCGGTCGAGCGCTACCGCATGGCTCACGGGCGTCTGCCCTCAACCCTTGAAGATCTCGTGCCAGCCTTCCTGCCATCGATCCCCACAGACCCGCTCACCGGCAAGCCGCTCTGCTACAAACCATCAGAGAGCAGCTCGTATCTCATCTACGGCACCGGCTGGGACCAGACGGACAACGCCGGCTCCGGCGTAACTGCCCTCACTGGACTCTCCTCTAAATTAGAAAATCAAGCCGACTGGGGCGTGCTGGTGAAGTTTTAGGAACTCCGACATTTTGACTCTCGGCCTCAAGCCCCGGCGAGTTTCATGAACCGATTAGCGAGGGCCGGATCGATAGACCTCGGTGGCAAGCATCTCGCGGATTTCGCGGAGCGGAAACCATAGGAGTCGGCTCCACGCCCGCTTTCAATTCCTAACTGCCGAATTCAGGACTATTACTTTGCCTCCTTTTGAAGCGTTTTTGCTTTCTCGATCAGAGTCAGGAATTCGGCGCGGTAGCTGCCGGGATCCTTTCCGAGCGCACCACGGGCGATGTCCTGAATCTCGGTCCATTTGATTTCTCCGACGTGGGGCGAGCCGCGCAACTTCATTCCAAAAGCGGCGACGGCGGCGGCAAAGCGGAAGTCTTCCGAGGCCTTGTCTGGGCTAGGGATTTCAGAAGCCGCCAGCGGGATTTCTATAAGGCTGCTCTTTTGTCCGTCGGGAGCTTTGTAGCGCACCTTTACGGTGAGTATTTCGTTCGACGCCGTGACGACCTTTTGCTCGGGTTGCTGGTATTTGAGCGGATCGACCGAGGGTGAGCCTTGCACAGATTGGCCAGCCGGAATGATCTCGTAGAGCGCGGTCACAGTGTGCCCGGCACCGATTTCACCAGCGTCTATTTTGTCGTTGTTAAAATCCTCCTTGGCTAGCAGGCGGTTTTCATAACCGATCAGGCGGTAGCCGGCGACGCGGGCGGGGTTGAATTCCACTTGGATTTTTACATCCTTGGCGATGGTGAACAGTGTTGATCCCATTTGCTCGACGAGCACTTTGCGGCCTTCGCTGATGGAGTCGATGTAGGCGTAGTTGCCGTTACCTTTGTCGGCAATCGTCTCCATGGTGCTGTCTTTCAAATTTCCTGTGCCAAAGCCGAGCACGGAAAGGAAGACGCCCGACTCCCGCTCTGTCTCGATGAGTTTCTGCAGTCCGCCCTGGTCAGTCACCCCGACATTAAAATCGCCATCAGTGCAGAGGATCACTCGGTTGTTGCCGCCTTTGAGAAAATTTTGACGAGCCGTTTCGTAGGCCTGCTTGATGCCTCCCGAGCCATTGGTCGATCCACCGGAACGAAGGTTTGCGATGGCGTCGAGAATCTCGCGTTTCGCCTTTCCCTGAGTTGAGTCGAGCACAAGTCCCGACGAGCCAGCGTAGGTCACAATGGCCACCCGGTCATCTTCTGAAAGGTTTTCGACCAATGCGGAGAGACTGCGCTGTAAAAGCGGGAGCTTGTCCGGTGAATTCATGGATCCCGACACATCGACCAGAAAAACCAGGTTGGCTGGACCGCGACCTTCGGCAGAAATCTCACGTCCCTTGAGCCCAACTCGCACGAGTTCATGTTCCGGATTCCACAGGGCGCGATTCATCTCGAGATTGACCGAGAACGCATTCTCCCCAGAGGGTTGCGGATAGTCGTAGCGGAAATAGTTGATCAGTTCCTCGGTGCGGATGGCGTCTGCCGGTGGAATCATCTCCTGCTCAAGAAACCTGCGCACATTCGAATAGCTCGCTGTGTCCACATCGATGGAGAAGGTGGAAAGAGGGTTTTCTCTGGCGGTGACAAATTCAACCTCTCGTATCGGAGCGTAGGATTCGTTCTGTAATGCTTCCGCTGGAAGGCGTGAGGCAGCAGAAAAAGGTGCTGGGACTCCAGAGATTCTTGCTTTTATCCGGAAGTTGGCTTGAGAAGATTGAGGAGGAGGTAGGTTCTCAATACGCTCGTCCTGTAAACCCGAGAGACGCTCTGCAGAGGATGCCATGGATTCCCTCATGCGCTGCATTTGTCGCCTCGGGGCACCACTTGCAACCAAGGCGGCATTATCGCTCGGCGCTGGCATTGCTTTCGGCTCCGATGCGGAAGGCGCTGTCGGCTCGCTTTTGGGAATAAGAACCGGATTATCAGTGGCTACCTGCGGCATCGTGCCACTGCATGTCGAAAAGGGAGTTTTCGGTGGGGTCGAGCGCAGCGGTGCGAAGTTTGTCCATTTAAACGATCCGCTTTGATCCGTAATCCCAGAGAGTCCGGCATACGCGACGAGGCTCGCAGCCAAGCCCAGGCCTGTCCAAACGATCGTGCGCTTGGCGCGGAGGCGGGACTTCTGGTTGTCCAAGCATCGATTCAGCAGCCAATCTCGTATTTCTGGATCGAACCGCTCGTGCTTGCGCGGGCCTGCCGCGAGCTTATCTGCGAGGAGAGCAATGGCAGCGACCTCATTCTGCAAGGTGGACGAGGCAGACAATTCCGACTCGAAAATTTCGCGTTCGCGGCTTTCGAGTTCGCCAACGGCGTATGCGGTGATGCGGGGATCCATTTTCATGCTACTTCTATGGTTTCGCGGTTCCATCGGCTGCGCAGGGTCTCCATGGCCTCATGCAGTTGCACCCCGATGGTGGACACGCTGGTTTTCAGAATTTCAGCCATTTCCTTGTAGCTGAGACCTGCTTCGAATTTCAGTTTCACAATTTCCCTCTGCTGTAATGGCAAGCCAGCGACCATATCCCAAATCCGTCTTCCCTCTTCGGTCGCCATTGCACGCTCATCGGGCGAGGGATCTTCGCTCGCGCGGTCATGGTCCTCCACGGAATCCGCGCTGAATTTCACTACCTTGCGCATAGAATCCAGTGCGCAGTTCCTGCAGACGACAAAAAGCCAAGGTCGCAATCGCGGCTGAAGGTGAGAAAGATTCTGGCGACTGAGCCGAAAAAAGGTCTCTTGCACGGAATCTTTTGCGGATTCCATATCGCCTGTGATCTCCCAGGCATAACTAATGAGCAGGGACTCGTAGTTGTCCAAGGCTTCCGTGATGATTTGCTCTGGGTTCATGCGTTTTTCTTAATCAACGCACGGGCGTGCTCTTTTATTAGGAAAAATAATGCACGAGAGGCGTCCTGCGTAGCCTCGGTTTTAGTAAGGGGCAGTCCCACATATTCACACACTATTCTTTCTTGTCCTCTGCTCTTTGCCTGTAAAGCCCGACGGACGCAGATCGGCTTTCCTCCTTCACCCGACAATCCGCGACTCGACCTGTTTCATAGTTTCGCGCAGGGCGGCGTAATCGAAGTAGCCTTAGGGGGACTTGGAGGAGGATGGATCGAGGGGGCGCAGGGTGGAACCCCATGAAGCGGGGAGAGGATTGGCTCCATAAGGGCCAGTCGTATCAAAGCAAATCAAGAGAACTTTTGCCGCGCGCTTTCAGGAGCTTCATACAGTTAGCGTGCGAAAATCGGCGAGGTGTAGGGCTGGGCATTTGCCTCGTCGCAATATGACCCACAGAGGCAGAAACCAATCGGCGCATTTTGAAAAAATGAGCAATTCTGGCCAAAAATCTGTGCTTCCACATTTACTGGGCGGTAGCTTTCAACCATTGGCCGATTGATCACTGAAAAGTTCCTCGATGTTCCCGTCCAAGATATCCGCTTCAAGTAGGAAGAGATACTTTTCGAGAGCTGAACGAAAAGCTGGATTTGAGATACTGGCATTTCGTCCGACCGGATCGTTTTTACCTCTGTAGAAAAGTAGGAACATGTCGCCGTCCTCTACGGCGAGGAGATAGACGATGCGCTTGGGGCCATGCATGGAGGTTGCATACGCCTTGATCAACCGAGTGTGCGGCGGAAGTCCCGGGGCTGCTATCGGAACACCCAAGGCAGCGCGGGCCGATCGGGCTACAACCGACAAGTCGTCTTCAGAAACTTTTCTACCGAATTCCTTTCGTCGAATTTGAGCAGAAATGAAGACCCTCACCGCCGAGGTTTCGTTTTTTTCCAGACTTTGGCGATGCGATCCATACTGGCTTGCGTAGAGGGATCGACTTCCACCACTTCAGCTGTCGGATCGGCTTCCAATAAAAACGGTATGCGCCGCGTCTTGGCGACATTTGTGAAAAAAAGACGCACAGCCGTGGGCAAATCCAGACCCATCTCTTCAAGGGCTGATGCCGCATTGTCACGCAGTTTCCGGGAGAGACGGATTTGAAGCGTTGTCGAAGTTGATGTCATGGTTTGTATATTACTTGTCATGCATATCATGTAAAGTTCACCTCGGCAGCTTGCCTGTTCGGGTGAGCGATTTTGTGTGGCACAATCATGCCAAGCTGCTTTGCAGGCGATGAGCCTCAAGGAACGCGGTTTGGCTCGTTGCTCGATCACCCGACTATCCGCGACTCGACCTGTTTCATGGTTTCGCGCAGGGCAGCGTAGCCGAAGTGGCCTTGGGGGACTTGGAGGAGGCTGGAGCCGGGCCAGCGGGATTGGAGGAGTGTGAGGTCTGCGAGGGGGGAGATGCGGTCGTGGAGTCCGCCGGTGAGCAGGATGGATGAGGGGTCGCAGAGCGGAACCCCGTGGAGCGGAGAGATGAGGTGGTCGAAGCGGGCTGTGTTACCACGCGAGTGGCCACGACTGCGGAGTTCCCTCCGCATCATGGCCGAGCCGGGGCTCTCCCAGACGGCCTTGTCCATATTCACGATGGGCTGCACCAAGGCGACGAACCGGAAGTCGGCTTCCAGAAAGGAGAGGATCGCACCGGTCCAACCGCCGTAGCTCGTGCCGACGATGGCAAACTCGCGTGTGCCGCGAGTGCGAAGCAGGGCCATGAGTTGGCGGAGCTCGATGACGCCCTGCCTAATGCCCTCGGCGTTTCGGACGAGGTCGGCCGTGATAGCCAACTCGCCGTTCCAAGTGCGGCTCGGCGTGCGCGAGTAGTGGTAGGGCAGGTGGGGAAAGGCAACGCTCCAGCCGTTGCTGTTGAACCACGCCGCAAGCCGACGGTAGCCGATATCACTCGCGCTCATGAGGGCGTGGAGCAGGAAGACAGTCGGAGCATTTTTATCGCGGGCTGGAAAGAAACTCACACGAACGCGGTCGTTTTCAGGGTGTCCGGTGCTTCGTGGCGAATCCCACTCGATCCAACCATTTTTAAGACTCGGACGCTGAGCAGGCGGCATTCGGTAATACTGCTCGCGGCTTTGTCCGCCCCACTCGGTCAGATAACGCTCAAGAGCATCGACCGAACAGGCATCCGCCCTACGCCGCCATTGGATGGCATGCATCATGTTGCACATCGTGCCATCGACGAGCCACGAAAGGGGACGGTTTACAAGGGCCTTCATGGTTCGCGCATGCGCTCTTGCGGGGAGTGCGGGAGGTCGTCGGCTGTGAGTTGGCATTTCGTGACGAGATCGTCCTTGAGGCGGATAAGCGCGGCGGCGACATCGTCGCGGAGTTTTTTTCGTCCGCCATCCGGGCTTGGAAAAACCGGCTCACCCACCGCGATGAAAACCTTGGCCCTCCGCCAGGGAAGCCAATTGCGGCGGTTGTAGAGGCGCTCGCTGCCGAGGATCACGATCGGCACAACAGGGCAGCCCGCCTTGGCTGCGATGAGAAATGCCCCCTCGCGCATGTCGGCGCCGGAGATGATCGATTGCGCGCCATCGCGGATGCCGCCCTCGGGGAAAACACCAATCATGCGCCCTTGCTCGAGCCGCCGCAGCGCGTGCCGCAAGGCCTGCCTGTCGTCGCCGTGGCGGTCCACCGGGATCACATCCAGCCAAGTGAAGGCCGCCTTCGACCACGAGGCGCCGAAAAGCTCGACCATCGCAATCCAGTCTATCTTGCGCGGCAGCCAGCCGCTCAGAAACGGTGGGTCGAAATGGCTAATGTGGTTGCTCACCATCACGCAGGCGCCTTTCGGGATTTTTCCGAACTGCACAAAACGGACGCGCGAGCCGAAGTGGAGAACGAATTTTAAGAACGAGACGACGCCGTGGTAGAAGACCGTGTGAAAGGCGTCGCGGGCTGTCATGGGCTTACTGCGCGGCCGTCGTGAAAAAGCGTTCCTGCTTCGGAGTGATCGCTCGGCCGAGTTTTTTCAGCACCAGCAACATGTCCTCCCAAACCTTGCGTTTTTCGGTGATCGTCTGGTTCCGTAGAAGATAAGCGGGGTGGTAGGTGACCATCACGGGAATGCCTTCAAACTCCAGCCAAGTGCCCCGGATGTCGCGTATCAGGCGCGTTTCGCCGAGAAGTCCCTCTGCCGCCGTCGCTCCGAGCGCGACCATGGCGCGGGGCTTCACCAAGCGCACCTGCTCGCGCAGCCAAGGCAGGCAGGTCGCCATTTCTTCGCCCTTCGGCTTGCGGTTGCCCGATTCTTCTCCGGGCATGTCGGGGCGGCACTTCATGACATTGGCGATGAAAATGTCATCCCTCGTGAATCCCATGGCCTCGATGATTTTTGTGATAAGTTGGCCGGATTTCCCAACGAACGGCTCGCCCTGCGTATCCTCCTCGGCCCCCGGCGCCTCGCCGATGAACATGAGCTCGGCCGAGCGGTTGCCTACGCCGAAGACGACTTGTGTGCGGGAGGCCACGAGGTTCGGGCATTTTACGCAGCCGAGAATCGCCTTTTCCAGCAGCTCCCAAGTCCAATCGGTAGCTGGAGGTGGCGGCAGGGGCTGGACTGCCGCCGCCGGGCGGGTGGTTGCCGCCTTGCGAAGACGCTTCAATGCCGTCTGCGAAGCTTTAGGCGCGGACTTGATGCCCTTTTGGACCTCTTTCAAAAGAGGGAGCGCCTCTGCCAGCGCTTGCTGAAAAACATCACTCATTTGCGCCAGAATTAACAATCCCTCGCGGGCGGAGCGAGATTTTGCTGCGGAGGCATGGAATTTTGTTTCACGCGATCGGGGCGAAGGGCATAGTCCCCATCTCTTTTATGGCTAAATCCGACGACTCCACACCCACTGACAAGGCGGCCGCAGCCCGCCTCAAGAACCTCGACCTCGCCCTCCAGCAAATCGAAAAAGACTACGGCAGCGAGGCAATCCGCCGCCTCGGCGACGCCCATGTGTCGCAGGTCGAGAGCATCCCGACGGGAAATATCATGATCGACCGCGCACTCGGCGTGGGCGGTTTCCCCCGTGGACGCATTATCGAAATCTACGGCCCGGAAAGCTCGGGAAAAACCACACTCACGCTCACAGCGATCGCCCAAGCCCAGAAACTTGGCGGCTTGGCGGCATTCATCGATGTGGAGCACGCACTTGATCCCCACTACGCCCGCAAACTCGGCGTCAATCTCGACGAACTTCTTGTCTCCCAGCCCAGCTCGGGCGAGGAGGCGCTTCGCATCTGCGAGACTCTCGTGCGCTCGAACGCATTGGACATCATCGTGCTCGACTCCGTCGCGGCCCTGGTGACCAAGTCCGAACTCGAAGGCGAGATCGGCGACGCGGTCGTCGGCGCCCAGGCCCGCCTCATGAGCAACGCGCTCCGCAAGCTCACCGCGTTCATCTCTAAAGCCAACACGATTTGCCTTTTCACAAACCAGATTCGCGAAAAAATCGGCGTTATGTTCGGCAACCCCGAGACAACACCTGGTGGCAAAGCGCTCAAATTCTACGCCAGCATCCGCGTGGATATCCGCCGCATCGGCGCCATCAAGAACAGCGATGGCTCGGTCTCCGGAAACCGCACAAAAATCAAACTCGTGAAAAACAAGGTCGCCGCTCCCTTCACCGAAGCCGAGTTCGACATCATGTATAACGAAGGCATTTCCAACACCGGCTCGCTCCTCGACCTCGCCCTCGAAAAAGGCATCGTCGAAAAACGCGGCTCCTGGCTCAGCTACAAAGGCGAGCAACTCGCCCAAGGCCGCGACGCCGCGAAGGAAGTTCTCAAAAACGATCCAAAAATCTACGCCGATATCGAGGCGCAGGTTCTGGCGGTTCTTTGATCGCTTCTTCGAGGAGGGAATCACCAGCCGGCTGCATAGCCGCCACATCGCGCTTTTTCAGATGACACCACTTGTTCTCGTTGTCGGATTTCTGGGATCGGGGAAGACCACCTTTCTCAAAAATCTCATGCCATCGCTTGCGGTGGAGGGACTGACGCCGGAACTGATCATCAATGATTATCAAAACGCCCGCATCGATGCGGAGCAGTTCAGCGACCTCGCCGCCGAGGTGAAGGCGCTCAGCGGCGACTGCGTGTGTTGTGGATCGAGAGACGAATTGCTGGAGGCCCTGCGTGAATTCCGACACGAGGCCGGTCGCGTCATGATCGTGGAGACCAATGGCACGACCGATTCCGCTCAGCTTATCGAATCCCTCGCGCTCGATCCCTCGCTGAAAAAATTCAGTCCTCCAGTCCAACTCTCGGTCATCGACGGCAAGCGCTGGCAGCGCCGGTTCTGGCACAATGCTCTTGAGCGCGAGCAGGCCCGCACAGCCTCGCACATTCACATATCGCGAGTGGATTCCGTCGCACCAGAGCGCATGGAGGCCGTGTTAGAATCCCTGCAGGAATGCGGAGTCAGAGGGAAGAGGACGGATCCCGTTTCCTTCGCCAAGGACCTCGCGCGCATATCGGAGGCTGCCGTAGAACCACACGCCCACGCTCATCCAGAGGGCTGCGGCTGCGGACATCATGCGCATTCTCACGGCTCCCATGAACACGAAGCCCACCACTTCGCCTCCTGTGAGATTCCGCTGCCGGAGATTCTGGAGAGAAAGGCGTTCGATGCCCTCATGGACGACTTGCCAGAAGAGGTCCTGCGGGCGAAGGGGCTCGTGGTTTTTGATGATGCCCCTGGTGAGTTTTTTGTTTTCCAAAAAGTCGGATCCGATGACGAGACCCGCTTGTTTCCGGTTGGCCGCGAGCCGCGCGTCAAGACGCCGCTCCTGCTTCTCATCGGGCCCAGCCTTCCGGTTGAGGCCCTCCGAGAGCGTGTGGCGGGGCTCATCTCCGCGCGGTAGTAGGTCTCCTCAGATTGGCAGCAGAGTTTGCACCATGTTGTCGATGACGCCGGAGGAGATCGCGTAGCGCGTCAGGCTCGCCGTGTCGTGGATGCGGAGCTTGTCCATGAGGTTCTGGCGGTGTTTTTCCACGGTCTTGATGCTGATGTTCAGTTCTCCGGCGACTTGCTTGTTAGCGGATCCCTCCGCGATGAGTTGGAGCACTTCCACCTCGCGACTTGTGAGCTTTATCGCCGGTTTGTGGCCGTTGCCGGATGGAACTTCATCATAAATCGTCCGCATGCGGCGTGAGATCGCCGGGCTGTGGAAGGTATTGCCCTTTGCCACCTCGTGGATGGCGTGCGTAATGAGATTCGAAGGCGAGTCCTTAAGCAGGTAGCCTTGAATATCGCCGTCGATGACCTGCTGAATGTATTGATCGGTGCCGAAAGCAGTGAGCAGGATGATTCGGACATCCGGCGCGAGTTGGCGGATTTGGCGGGCAGCTGCGAGGCCATTGAGGCGCGGCATTCCGATATCCATGATCAGGACATCCGGCCGTTTTTCAACTGCGAGGTCGATGGCTTTTCGGCCGTTGTCGGCCTCGCCAATGATATCGATCGCCTTGTCGAGTTCGACCAGTGAGCGCAGCGCCTCCCGGACGAAGGTGTGGTCGTCCACGATCATGAGTCGGATCGTGGCGGCCGCCTTCGGCTTGGTTGGTTGGTTCGTGGAGGCACTGCGTCTGGCTGCCGTGAGGGGCCGCTTGGGCTCACGGGAAGAGGTTGCGGATTGTCGTTTGGAAAGTGTGATTTTTTTCATCGGAGAGTGTTGGTAGCAGTCACGGGGTTGCGTGGTAATCGGGTGAATACGAAGTCGAGTGGAGTCGCTGCGCAGGATATGGCTCGGGAAAACCCCGATCCATCCGGCGCTTTCATTCCGTGGTGGCCGACTTGGCCTCTGCGGCGTGGAACGCGCGGGCCGTGATGGCGTCGCGTTCTCTGGCGGCCAGCGTGCGGCCTTCGCTACGGACTTTGCTGTTCACTGTCTTTCCTGCATTGGTGCGGGCTCGGTCCTCGCGGTCGATGTGAATGCGTGGGGCGGATGTCTTCGTGGTTTTTGAGTTTGTTTTTTTCATGTGTGGAACGGCTTCAAGCCGCACGCCGCCATGCTCGGCCGTGCTCACTCCTCCCGCGATGGGGGGATGTCCTTATTGGCGGCGGGAGCATGAGGAGTTTGATTGCCGCCGAACCTATGACTCACCCAATGCTCGCCAAATTCGCCATCAACTACACCGTCTTTCCGGAACACAACAAACGCGTGGAGACCCACCACACGGATGATCCCGTCGAGGCAGAGACATTCCTCGTTCAACTTCTCACCAGCGGAGCCCGCATCCACTCCATCATGCATGACGGAGTGCCCGTCGAACCCCATCAGTTCGACCGGCTGCTGAAAGTCGCCGCAACGCGCGTTGCGGCCGAACTCCTCAGCCGTTCGCTGCACATGGACTACGCCGAGGTGAAACACCGCTTCGGCTTCGCCTCGTAAACAAGCCGCCTCTTTTCAAAAACACACACCATGCTCAACACGCATCATAAAAACAGCCGTGGCAGGCTCGTGGACACCTTTTCCGGGATCGTCCAAATACCTGTCGATTCCATGCACCTCGAAGCCGAATGGATCATGCCACCGAACGCCTCGGGGATCGTGATCTTCGCCCACGGGAGTGGCAGCAGCCGCCATAGCCGGAGAAACCAATTCGTAGCCTCGGTCCTTCATGAATCCGGGATCGGCACGGTTCTCCTTGATCTCCTGACCCGCCAGGAAGAACGGAGGGACGCTGCCGACGGTCAGCTTCGCTTCGACATCGAAATGCTCACGAATCGTCTCATCACTGCCGTAAGGTGGGTGGAGGACCACCCCGCCGCTCATGACCAACCGATCGGCCTCTTCGGCGCCAGCACGGGCGCGGCAGCCGCCATAGCAGCCGCATCGATCCTCGGCGAGCGCATCAGCGGGGTCGTCTCCCGGGGTGGCCGTCCGGATCTCGCTTACGAGCATCTTCGCCATGTCACCGCACCCACGCTCTTGATCGTGGGCGAGAGGGACGATGCTGTTGTGCGTTTGAACAAGGAGGCCAGCCAACACCTGCGATGTCTAAAAAAACTATCCATCATTCCGGGAGCGACACATCTTTTTGAAGAACCGGGCGCACTTGAGAAGGTCTCCAGTCTTGCCGCCGGCTGGTTCAAAAAGCACCTCGCCCGCGAAACCCGTCAAAACGAAATCCACCGGGAGGTCGTCGAAGTATGAGTGCCCGATTCCAAAACCGTGAAGAGGCCGGGCGCATCCTTGCCGCAAAGCTCATGATCTATGCCAACAGGCCCGAAACCATCGTCCTCGCACTTCCCCGGGGCGGTGTTCCCATAGGCTATGAGATCGCCAGTGCGCTCAACCTTCCGTTGGATGTCATGATCGTCCGGAAACTCGGTGTTCCCGGCCACGAGGAGTTGGCCATGGGTGCGATCGCCAGTGGCGGCGTGCGCGTTTTGAACCGCAGCGTCATCGAGAGCCTCCGTATCCCGCCCGACTCGCTCGAGGCCGTGGAGAAACGCGAGGCGCTCGAGTTGATGCGCCGCGAGGCAACTTACCGGGGGAACCGGCATCCAATCTCTCTCAAGGGAAAAACCATCATCCTTGTCGATGACGGAGTCGCGACAGGCTCGACGATGCGCGTCGCCATAAGCGCCCTGCGCGAGCAGCGCGTCGGCCGCATCATTCTGGCCACGCCGGTCGCGCCGCCGACTGTGCGATGGGAAATGGAATCGCTCGTGGAGGATTTTGTCGCCCTAGTCATGCCAGAGGATTTCTTCGGTGTTGGTCAATGGTATGATGACTTCACACAGGTGTCCGATGACACCGTTTACGAACTCCTCCGGAAGGGTGCGAAACTTCAACCCACGGAGGTCGCATGACAGCGGATATCGAAACAATACGCCGCAGCGCGGAGCCCTTGCTCGGTGAACCCTCCGACTACGACGCTCTCATCGAGCGGTGCGAAAAAGCCAAAGTCGTCCTCCTCGGCGAGGCCACCCATGGCACGCATGAATTCTACGAGGCACGCTCGGAGATCACGAAACGACTCATCGAGGAACTCGGCTTCAATGCCGTGGCTGTGGAGGCTGACTGGCCCGATTCCTGGAGGGTGAATGAATTTGTGACAGGCTCGGATGGCGACACCGCCGCAGCCGATGCGCTCAGCGGGTTCAAAAGATTTCCGCAGTGGATGTGGAGAAACAGCGATGTGCTCGATTTTGCAGGCTGGCTGCGGGATTGGAATATCGACGCTGGCGAGGCAGAGGTGGGTTTTTACGGCCTCGACCTCTACAGCCTCAACGAGTCCATGAAAGCCGTCCTCGACTATCTCCGGGAGACAGATCCCGCAGTGGCGCGGACATTTTCCCACAGATATGCGTGTTTCGATCATTTCGGTGGCGATCCCAAGCGCTACGGGCTCTTTACCGGCACCGGCATTTCCAAGAGCTGCGAGGATGAGGTCGTCGCGGCCCTTGCAGACCTGCGTCGTAAAAAAGGCTTCTGGCTCGGGCTCGATGGACACCGCGCCGGCGAGGCCTACTTCTGTGCCGAGCAGAACGCCGCCGTCGTCGCCGATGCTGAAAACTACTACCGCACGATGCTGCGCGGCGATGTGCAGTCATGGAATCTTCGCGACCGGCACATGATGAATACCCTGCTCGCAATTTCCTCTCATCTCGAGGCGCTTCATGGCCGCGCAAAGATCGTCGTGTGGGCGCACAACTCCCATATCGGCGATGCCCGCGCCACGCAGATGGGTCATCGCGGAGAGTTTAATATCGGCCAGTTGGCAAGGGAGCATTTCGGCACCGAGGCCGTGCTCGTTGGCTTCACCACCCACAACGGAACCGTCACAGCGGCCTCCGACTGGGACACGCCAGCGGAACGCAAATCCGTGCGCCCGGCCCTTTCCCACAGCTGCGAGAAACTTTTCCACGAAACCGGGATTCCACGCTTCTGGCTGGATTTCTCAAAACACAAGGAGGCGGCCGAGATGCTTCAACATCCGCTCCTTGAACGGGCCATCGGAGTCATCTATCGACCCGAAACCGAGCGCGAGAGCCATTACTTCTCGGCCAATGTCTCCAAGCAATTCGACGCGGTCTTCCATTTCGATGAAACCCGTGCCGTCGAGCCCCTCGAGCGCACCCCGGCATGGGAAGCCGACGGGGTCGCCGAAGTCGATGAGACCTATCCGAGCGGTCTTTGAGCCACGATGCGGGTTTTGGAGATAAAAAAACCCAAACCCGCAAGGCTTCAAACCAGTGCCATGGCCGCGAGGAGGCGGCCGGTTTGGCGCTCCTCTTTTCGGTAAGAGTAGTATCTTTCGAGATTTGAGCCGGTGCAGTTGGTGCAGTCGTGGATTTCACGGACTCCTGCTTCGGCAGTCTGGGCGCGGATTTCGGCGGCGAAGTCGACTTCGTAGTGAGGCGGGCGAATGCAGGGCGAGATTTGCACGATGAGGTCTTGCGGATCGGCTCCGGTGGCAGCACAGACGGCGGCGATGGTTTTTGGAACGATGCCGAGTTCTGTTCCCTTCCGCCCCGAGTGTGCGAGTCCAATGCCTCGGCCGTGACGATCGGCGACATAGACGGCTGCGCAGTCTGCCACATAGATTCCGAGGCAGAGGTTGCGTTCTGTGGTGATGAGGGCATCACAGTCGGGAGCCGGAAAGGTGTCGGCGCTGGAAATGCACACGACATTCGCACTGTGGACTTGGCTGGCCTTCGCAAGACGCATGTCCGAAAAACCCACCGCATCCAAGGCCTCGCGCTGGATTCCCGCGAGACGCTTCAAGGCCGTTTCGCGGTCGGTTTTGACATCCAACCCCGGCACGCGTTGCAAAAAAACAGCCCGAACTGCGGGGAGCGCATCCAAGCCGGGAAAAGTTTCAAAAGGAACCGCAGGCGTGTTCTTCATCTCAGCCTTTCCTCTGTGCTCTCTGTGTCCTCTGTGGTCAATTTCATAACGCCTGCCTCCTCGCGTTTTGCCCGGAAAAAATCACGCAGCAGGGCAGCGCATTCGTCGGCCAGAATTCCGGAAGTGATGACGCAGCGGTGGTTGAGTTGGGGCATTTGGAGAATGTTCATCAGCCCCCCGGCGCCGCCTCCTCGTGGGTCGGGACAGCCGAAGATGACGCGGCGGAGTCGTGTGTGGACGATGGCTCCGGCGCACATGGGGCAAGGTTCCTTGGTCACATAGAGATCGCAATCGTTGAGGCGCCAGTCCTCCACTGCTGCCTCGGCTTGAGTGATGGCGAGCATTTCCGCATGCGCGGTGGCATCCTTGAGCATTTCGACCTGGTTCCACGCGCGGGCGATGATTTCTCCTTCTCTGACAATGATCGCGCCGCATGGCACCTCGTCGGCGGCGTAGGCACGGCGAGCCTGCCGCAGCGCCTCGCGCATGAAGTATTCGTCGCTGGCAAATTCCATAGCAGCAAGGTATGTCATTTCCATGGCTCCGCGCAAAACCATCGTTGCTCCGTCCCTTTTAGCCTGTGACTTCAGCCGCCTCGGTGCGGAGGTGGAACGCATCACCCAAGCTGGCGCGGATTGGATTCATTGCGATGTGATGGATGGCCATTTTGTGGACAACATTTCCTTCGGTCCGGCCTTTGTGGAAGCGGCCTCGCGCCACACGCGCCTGCCGCTCGATGTGCACCTGATGATCGAAAATCCCTACCACTATCTTCCGCGTTTTCTGCCTCTCGCGAGATCGATCACCTCGCATGTGGAGGCCAAGCATGATGTCTCGAAAACCCTAGCTGCCGTGCGCGATGCCGGGCTTCTGGCCGGACTGGCCGTCAGTCCTCCGACACCTGTGGAGCTGGTGAAGCCGTTTCTCGGGCAGTTTGATATTTTGTTGGTCATGACCGTGACGCCCGGTTTTGGCGGTCAACCGTTCCTGACCTCAATGCTGGACAAGGTCGCCGAAGCGGCGGCTTGGCGCGAGGCGGGGCCGTTTGATTTTCACATCGAGGTCGATGGCGGCATCAATGTCAAAACAGCGGCCGAAGCCGTTCGCAGCGGCGCCAACTTGCTTGTCGCGGGAACATCCGTCTTCCGCGCGCAGGACGCTGCCGAGGAAATCCGGATGCTGAGAAATGCCTGAGGCTCCCGCTCAAAAAAACCGCCGCGCCGCGCTAAGACTCGCGCTGGCGCTCATCGTCCTGTTGGGCGGAGGAATTTTTATCATCGCCGGAATGGAGTCAGCCAACAAAACCGACACGACTTGGTTTGGCAAAAGCTTGGAGCCGCTGCGAGCTGCATACCCCTTTGAGCTCACCGATCAGAATGGGAACGCCTTCCGCTTGGAGGATCAGCGTGGGAGTTTGGTTTTGCTGAATTTTGGTTTCACTTGCTGCCCGAACATTTGTCCCGCCTCGCTGGCCAACCTCGCCGCCGCCCGCCGCGCCCTGCCCGAGGAGGTGAGGGGTCGGGTGCGCGTTGTTTTTGTAAGCGTGGATGAGCGGGACGACATTTCAGACCTCAAAAAATACATGCCGATGTTCGATGAAAAATTCACCGGCCTCACGGGAACGCCCGAGGCGATCGGCAACACAGCGCGGGCTTACGGTGCCTTTTACCGGAAAGATCCCAAGGGGCCGCAGAGCAAGGAGGATTATTTGATCGACCACTCGACCAGCACCTATTTGATCGATCCCAAGGGAAAATTGCGTCTGGTTTATAAAATGGACCAACTTGCGAATTCGGAAGCCATGGCGGGTGATATCCGCCGCGTGTTGGGTTTGCCGCAGGGGAAGGATTGACCACAGAGGACACAGAGTTCACAGAGGAGGAAATGCAGAGAACGATTCCTTTACAAATTCTCTTGGATACGGGGGGTGCATGGAAATCTTGGCTTTCATCCAGCGTGGGAATTTGCTGTGCGATGGCTCTCTCCGCTTGTGGTCCGGCGGCGGATTCCACCGTCGATACGACACCGCTGACCGGTCGGGATATTTACCTGACGCGCTGCACGGCATGCCATCAGGTCGATGGAAGGGGAATTCCAGGGAATTGCCCGCCTTTTCAGGGTTCGCCGCGTCTTGCCGGGCCTTCTGAGGAATTGATTCGGCTGCTGCTTCTTGGCCAGCGTGGACCGTTGGAGCGCGATGGAAAAATCTACAAGGGCATCATGCCTTCGTGGCGCGCGGATTTGACCGATGAACAAACGGCCGAGGTGTTGAATTATATTCTAGCTACCTGGAGTCCTCAGTCTCCCAAGGTCGCTGCCGAGGATGTCGCCAAGCAACGCGCCGAAACGGCCAATTCCAAATTGCTTCCGGTAGCGCAATAAAAAACCCCTTCCGCGTGAGCAGAAGGGGTTTTTGTTGAATTTATCTCAAGCGATTTTAGAACGCGAAGGTGACTTTGCCGCCGCCCCAGAGCGTATTTTCTTGGGTAACCCCACCGAGGTCTTCGAAAGCAATGCTGTATGCAGCATATCCCGAGACGGTAATTACATCATTGATTGCCCAAGGCACGGAAACACCGAACTCAAGATTGTTCGCACCTGAGAATGGAGCGAGACCGGTGTTGGTTGGCTCAGTGTTGTAATCGAAGTTGAGACCGAATGCGACCCAAGGGGCGATCGAAACAACCTCACCAATTACAGGTATGTTGCCGCTTACGCGAAGATCAAGGTAACTGCTGGCAACTGGAACAGATCCATAACCAGTGTCACTATCAGGACCAAGGTTAAAGAAGTATGTCGCCGAAGGAGTGAGCGTCATAAAACCGAGATCGAAGTTGTAAGCTGCGCTAGCATTCAGCTCGTTCGCAAAGAATTGGCTTCCTTGTGGGAATGTATAGTAAAACGTATATCCAAGTCCGAGCGACAAATCGCCAAATGTGTGCACATAATTGACTGGAACATTTAGTTCGCGGTATCCACCCGAGTTACCGAGACCGAAAGCCATCCAACCACCGACTGTAAGGAAATCGTTTTCAGTGATATTCCATGTGAAGCTGGCAGTAGTGGACCACAGACCATTTCCGTAGCCCCCGTCATTACGAAGCACATTGACGCCTCGGAACATGTAGAGGCTGTCATATCCGGTGCTTAATGAAGCACTATACCAAGGAGTCTGCTCCTCTTGAACCACGACGGTCTCTTTGAAGGTTTTGCCGGTTCCCGCGAAGAGCGGCGTGGCGGCAAAGGCCACCAGGCTCGTGAGAGCAACAATCGATTTATTCAGTTTCATTTTTGTTTAGTTGTTTGTTGTTTGTTTCTTTTCGCGGGAGTCGCCTTGTGGCTGTCCCGAGATAAACTGCCTGATGCGGCGGTTTCTGCTGCTCAAGCACTATCTGTGCCATGTCGTATCTCATTGAAATGACAGGTCAATTCTTTTTTTGAAATTTTTTTTGAACGGAAATGACCACTTGGCTGTCGCATTTTGATCTCCTGCTTGGCGGCAGTGGAGGATTTACTCTGCCACGATTTGGATATCCTCAGGCTGGATGCTGGCGAAGATTTGATCGCCTTCGTGGAAATCCGTTCCGTCTTGGCCATCATTGGCGATGACCGTTCCGAGGGTGAGATCTCCCTCGACGGAGAGGGTGAGTTCATCGACGGCGCCTTTGAAGATTTCCATACTGACTCGGCAGGGGAAGGAATTGAGGTCTTTGGGTTCGGTGCGGTGAAGGCGGATTTTTTCCTGGCGGAGGGAGAGGAGGACATTTCCGGCGGGGTGGAATTCTTGTTGGCTGACATGCAATTCGAGACCGCCTTTGAGGCGGCAATGCAGCGTGCCGGAGTGCGAATCGATGATCTGTGCTTCGACGATGTTTGTCTCGCCAATGAAGGAGGCGACGAAACGCGTGGCGGGCTTGTAGTAAATCTCGTTCACGGTGCCGATCTGTTCAACGCGACCGGCGTTGATCACTGCGACGCGGTCGCTCATCGTGAGGGCCTCCTCCTGATCGTGGGTCACATAAATGAAGGTGATGCCGAGTTTTTTCTGAAGTTGTTTGAGTTCCAGCCGCATTTGGTTTCGCAGCTTGGCATCGAGGGCGCTGAGGGGTTCGTCGAGGAGGAGGACCTTGGGCTCGCAGACGATCGCGCGCGCCAAGGCGACGCGCTGGCGCTGGCCACCGGAAAGTTGCGCCGGCTTGCGGTTCACGAAATCGCCGAGTGCGGTCATCTGCACGACGCGTTCGACGCGGCGGGTGATGTCTGCCTGCGCGACGCGTTTCATGCGCAGCCCGAAGGCTATGTTTTCGTAAATCGTGAGATGCGGAAAGAGGGCGTAACTCTGAAAAACCTGGTTCACATCGCGGCGGTAGGGGGGATCAAATGTCACATCCTTGCCGTCGATGAAAATCCGGCCCGAGCTTGGCGTGTCGAATCCGCTGATGAGTCGCAGGCAGGTGGTCTTGCCGCATCCGGAGGGGCCGAGAAATGTCATGAACTCGCCGGCGTTGATTGTAAAACTCGCGTCCTTGAGGGCTTCGTGGGAACCGAAGCGCTTGCTGACTTGGCGGAGTTCAAGCATCGGAGTCCTAGAAAAAATCAATCGCCGCAGGCGGCGGTGCCTCGATGGCGGGTTGTTCCATGGGGGCGGATTGGGAGTTCACAGGTTCCGCACGGCGGATTTCCACTTCACCCGGCAGTATTGCGGCGGGCACGGCGGTATCGGGAGCGGGCGGTGGTGTGTTGACCGGAACTGCTTTGGCTACGGGAATGTCCTCGTCGTTTTCAGATTCCGCGCCGGGACGGACGGAGCGGTAGATGTCATTGAAGCCAACCAACGGCGGGGAAGTCACGGCAACAGGTCGGATTTTTGTGAGATCGATAGCGGTCGCTGCGCGCGGCCAGTCGGCTTCGTCGAATTCCCTGGCATAGGTGCGGACTCCACCGCCGTGGATATCGCACGGGATGGTGGGCGCCTGTTTTTCGGTGGCGAGTTCCTTGTAGGTGTTGGCGTCGGCTGGGCGTTCACCTGTGACCGGGTCGGCTTGTTTCGCCGAGCATCGCGGTGTGGCGAGGAGTCCCGAAGAGCGGCAGATTTCGACTTCTTTCAGGCCCGATGGACGCTCGATCTCGCGGGGCGGGTAGCTCTGCGCGGCGGCGTTCATGATTTGGCTCCAGATCGGGAGGGCGAGATCCTTGCCGAAGGCTCCCCGGTAGATTTTTGTAGGCTTGTCGAAGCCGACCCACACGCCGCAGGTCACCGTGTTTGTGTAGCCGAGGAAATAGGTGTCGGTGAATCCGTAGGCCGTGCCGGATTTTCCAGCGACTGGGAAGCCGCCGAGGCCGAATTGTTTTCGTCCGAGCGAACCGACGCCGCGCTCCATGAAGTCGGACATGACAGAGTGCGTCTCGTAGGCGGCGGCTGGCGAGATCGCGCGGTAGCGTTTGCGCGGGGCCTTGAAAATGATTTCACCATCCGGTTCGCGGATCGACTGGATGATGTAGAGGTCGGCGGGGCGTTGGCCCACATTTGGAAAAACGGTGTAGCCGAGCACGAGTTCGTCGAGGCTGAGTTCGCTGCTGCCGAGGAAGGCGTTCGAGTAATCCCTCAACGGCGAGCTGATGCCCGCAGCGGCTGCGGTTTTTTTCACAGCATCGAGACCCACTTGCATCCCGAGGCGCACGGTGGCGGCGTTCTTGCCCTTCACAAGCGCATCGCGCGTGGTCATGGGCCCTTCGTATTCGTTATCCTGGATCTCGACTCCCCACTCGCCGAGGAGACCAGTCTCGCCGCCGACCATTACATAGCGATTGTCGATGCAGGCATCCTGCACGATCTCTCCGGGGAAGATGCCGGACTCGTAGGCCGATGCGAAAACAAAGGGCGTAAATGCCGTGCCAGCGGGGCGTTTTCCTTGGAGGGCGCGGTTGTATTCGCTGTGCTTGAAATCCCGGCCGCCGGTGAGGGCGAGGATTCCGCCAGCCGTATTCTCCACGACCAGAGCGGCGCCTTGCAGGTATTTCGGCTCGGGCATTTTGACGGACATGTTGCCACGATTGATCGCGTCTTCGATTTTCTTCGTGGCGGCGCGGTATTGCTCGAATGTCGGGTGCGTGTAGCCCTGCTGTTGCTCGATTTTCAACAAAACCTCGCGCGTGGCGCGGTCGGCCGCCTGCTGCAAATCGGCATCCAATGTCGTGTCGATGCGGTATCCGCCATTCATCGCGCGCTCGAAGCCCAGAGCTTTGATGATTTGTTGCCGGATCAGCTCGATGGCGTAGCTGACTTTGAAGGGATTCGTGCGTTGCACGGTTCCCAGCGGCGAGGCGAGTTCTTCCTCGTATTGTTTGCGCGTGATGAATCCCAGCTCGCGCATGCGGCCCAGGACGAAATTCCGCGATTCGGTGGAGTCGTTGGGGTTGTTAAATGGCGAGAGCGCTTGGGGGCTCTTGAGGAGTCCCGCCAGATTGGCGCACTGGCCGATTGTCATGTCGGCGGCATTTTTTCCGAAATATCCCTGCGAGGCCGCTTCAGCACCATAGAACCCGCTACCGAAATAGACGCGGTTCAGGTAGTGCTCCATGATCTCCTTCTTGCTGAAACTTTTTTCGATGCGCCAGGCGAGGTAGAGTTCCACCAGTTTGCGCTCGTAGGTGCGCTCGCGAAGCTCGAAGGAATTGCGGGCGAGTTGCTGGGTCACCGTGCTGGCCCCCTGGGCGATGCGGCCCTTGCGCCAGTTCGTTATGGCCGCGCGGAAGATGCCCATGTAATCCACCCCGTCGTGATCGTAAAAACGGTTGTCCTCGGCAGCGATCACTGCCTTTACAAGCATCGGCGGCAGGCGGTCGTAGGGAACCGGTTGACGGTTTTGAATGAAAAGCTTTCCAAACTCGCGGCCCTTGCGGTCGTAGAGGATCGATGCCGCCTCCATCTGGCTCACTTGCGTGAGGTCGAACTCATCCGCACGCGCCTCGTATTTCTGCGTGAGAACACCGAAGGCGATCCACGCGGCAATAACGCCCGCACCGAGAACCGCAAGCGGCACCCACACGATTTTACGGGCGTAGAGAGGTTTGTCAGAGGCCCGGGAGTCCTTTTCCCAACTGTAATATTCCTTGCTTATGGCGGCGAATCTTCCATTTCGCCGGAAAGAGATCAAGAACGCTGATGCTCCCGCTATGCGAGTGATTTCAGGAAGCGCAGAAAAAAATCCGCCCCCGCTTCGAGGTCGGCGACCCGGATGAACTCGTCCGCCGTGTGCGCCTGTGCGATGGAGCCCGGTCCGATGGCCACGGAGGGGCAGCCGTGCGAGGCGAAGACGGCCGCATCGCAGAACCACGGTGCGCCCACGAGTTTCGAGCCCAGCGATTCCAACTGCGAAATGATCGGGTGCGAGGGATCCGTGTGGAGCGGTTCCGAGCGCTTGAGGTCGATTTCGATATTCGGCACGCGCTGTTGCAACAGGTCCACGATGAATCCAGGATCCATTCCCGGAATGATTCGTATATCCACCGAGGCTTCGCAAAAATCGGGGACGATATTGACCTTCGAGCCACCCCGGATTGTTCCGACGCTGAGCGTTGATGTGCCGAGGACGGGATTCGAACTCGCGGCGAGTTTGGGAATGCCCTCCTGCCGCAGGCAATCTATGGCCTCCATCATTTGGTAAATGGCATTTTCTCCCGCCTCGGGTTGGGAGGCATGCACGGCCCGACCATGGGTGCGGAGCTGGAGCCAGCACGAGCCCTTGTGCGTGTGAACGACATCCAGTGATGTTGGTTCGCCGGCCATCACAAAATCAAATTTCTCCTCTGCCGCCAGTGCCTTCGCGCCGAACTGCCCCGCTTCCTCGCCCACCAGCCCGGCAAACCAAATTTCGTAGGGGGAGTCGGCCAAAACCTCCCGCGCCTCGCGTAGCGCCCAAAGCATGGCAGCGGCCGTGCCTTTGGTATCCGAGGCGCCGCGTCCGAGAAGCTTCCCGTTGCGCACCTCACCGCTGAAGGGATCGATCGTCATGCCAGCCACGCTCACCGTGTCGAGATGCGGAGCCAAAAGAATCCGGCGACCAGTAGCGCGGCGGCTTGGAAAGCGTCCGACCACATTCGGCCTGCCCGGCAAAACCTCGCGCAGAGAAACCTCCGCCCCACAGCCCCGCAAAAAATCCGCCACCCACGAAGCGCAAGCCGCCTCGCCTGTTTGATTCGTGCCGGGATCGCCACCATCCGGATTCACACTGGGAATGCGAATGAGCGCAGAGGCGATGTCGACGGCGTCTTTCATTTGTTCAAATACCACTCCACGAACTTGGGAATTCCCTCGCGGATTTTCGTCTGGGGGTTGTAGCCCAGCAACTCGCGAGCCTTTGTGATATCGGCTGCGGTGAGCGGCATGTCGCCCTGTTGTTCCGGCAGGCGCTCGATGATGGCTTTTTTACCCAGCGCGCTTTCAATTGCAGAGATCAGCTCCGAGAGGGTGGTGGTTTGATTTTCTCCCAGATTGAAAATATCGAAATGTGGTCCCTCGTAGCGCAGCGCGCCCGTCACACCCTGCACGATGTCGTCGATGTAAGTATAGTCGCGCCGCGTTGAGCCATCGCCGAACTGCGGGATCGAGCGGCCGTGGTGAATCGCATCGGTGAACTTGTGGATGGCCAGATCCGGACGCTGCCCCGGGCCGTAAACCGTGAAGAAGCGCAGGCACACGACCCGCATTTTGTAGAGGTGCGCGTAGTTTCCACAGATGTGTTCGCCAGCGATCTTGGTCGCCGCGTAGGGGCTCAGCGTTTGAGGCAGTGCCAGATTTTCGTTGAAGGGCACGACCTTCGAAAGCCCATAAACCGAGGAACTGGATGCAAACACAAACCGGCCCACGCCTTGTTCCCGCGCCGCCTCCAGCAGGTTGTGCGTGCCCGTGATGTTGGTGTCGATGTAAAGCTGGGGATCCTTCAGCGAGGGTCGCACCCCGGCGCGAGCGGCCAGGTGGATGATGGCGTCAAAACGCCCGTCTGCCAAAACCTGCCGCACAAAATCGCGATCGCGTATCTCTCCCTCCTGAACCGCCACCCCGCTGCCAAGCGCGGCGATGTTGGCCCGCTTGATGGCCGGATCGTAGAAATCGTTGAAATCATCGATCACCGTCACTTCGCTGCCTTCATGCAAGAGCCGGCCGCACACATGCGAGCCAATAAATCCGGCCCCGCCGGTCACCAAGATTTTCATCCCGCAAATCTAGGTTCCGCCTGCTTCCAGCGGCAAGCGCATTCCCTTCGAAATTCACGCTTGCATCCCTTTCAAAATGCTCTAATTTCTCCACTCCTCGCTCGGGTGGTGAAATGGCAGACACGTGCGTTTGAGGGGCGCATGCCGCAAGGCATGGGGGTTCGAGTCCCCCCCCGAGCAGTTTTTTCTCCCCTACATGTTTCGCGCGATTCGGAAGCCGATCACTGTATATCGGCTGTCCGGGCTTCGACTGACTCGATAGGCGACGGTGCCGTGTCCATCGAGCTGCATCCAGCTTCCTCCACGAATTCTACACGCCGAGCCGGTCTCATCCTTGTCCCAACACCATTCCCAGACATTGCCGCTCATGTCGTGGATTCCGAGTTCGTTGGGTTGCTTTTGTCCCACGGGATGCGCTCCACCATTCGAGTTTTTTTCGTGCCACGCAACCTTGTCGGGGTTGTCGCTTCCGCTGAATTGGTATCCTTGACTCAAAGTGCCTCCGCGCGCCGCCCACTCCCATTCCATCTCGGTTGGCAGGCGGTAGCCATCCGCTGCGGGGTTCATTTCGACCAGCGTTGAGCCATCGGGGCCGTATTCGCCATTTTGGTAGATTTTTCCATTGATGCTGAAGACCGGTTTGAGGTCTTCCATGGCGCTCTTGGCGTTGCACCACTTGACAGCGTCATACCAACTCACATGGGTGATCGGATGGCGGCTGCCGTTTCCTTCGCCAGCTTCCAATTTGAAACCGTGCGCCATGGCCCAGATTCTGACCCGCTCCCACTCGAGTTGCGTGACCGGATATTTTCCAATCCGGAAGGGGTCCGCTTTCTGTCCTGAGAATTCCGAGTCCTGTGGCAAGAAGCCGCCGCCGACCTGTGCCGTGGCGGTGAGGTCGAACGGGCCGCCGGACCCCTCGCCAAATGCCAAAAGAACCCGGCGGCGCTCGCCGAGCTTTTCGACTCCCAAGGTTCGCAAATCCTCGTCCGTGATGGTGTCGAGAATCTCATCCGTGACGCCCTGCTTTTCAAAAAGCGGAATGAGATTTTCGAGGTGTTCGCGTTCAAGAATCAAGTGGATGTTCGTAGTCATGGTGGAGCAAGGTTCCAGCAACAACCCCGAACGGGAGGGGGGAGAAGTCCCCACTGCGGCCCTTTTCTACAAAGGCAATTTCAGACCGGCGTGCTTTGCCAGAGTGCGCTGGCGTCCATCGAAAGTCAGAAATTCGTTTGCTCCGAGGTGAACGGCGGTTGCGACATGCAGGATGTCCAAACTCCGGTGCCCGCCTTGCGCTGTGCGTTTTTTTGAGTAAACGCCAGCAAGCCGCAAGACGGCATCCGAATCATAAGGCACGAGCTTATTGAGACCCGATGCGATATCCGTCTCCCAGTCCTCGATCATTTGGTCCGCCTCCCGACGCGAGTATCCTTTTTTGCGATCCGACGAGTGGAGCCAGACTTGCAGCTCGATGGCTTGGAGAAATTCAAATTCCAAAAGGCGGGTGAAATGCAGGGGCTCGGTCATGGCCTCCCTGTAAGCGTCGGCGTGCGCGGAGTGCTCTTGCTCGCGATACAGCGAACAAAGGAAACTTGTATCCGGATAGGCAATCATGGCTCGCCCGTTTCAAACGCCCGCATCTCGTCCACCTCGGCCTGAGTGAAAACCCGGTCGCCCCAGATGCGCTTGCGACGCGCCTCATAATCCGGATGCGGCGGCAGTTTTGCAGCGGGAGTCTCCGTGGCGCGCGAGATTTTCGCCACCGCCTTCGAGTGCTTCGTGATCAGAATTTCCTCCCCTCCAGCCAGCCAGGCTTCGAGTTTCGGAAAATCATAGCGCAAGTCGCGCACGGTCGCAGTCTTCATGGCATCACAATATTGTGATGTTTTGGCCGGTCAAGTTTGTCAGCGCAGTTTTGACCTGCTTTTTATCTCATTTTTGGTGTTCCTAGTGCTCAAAATTGAGTCTCAAAATCGGACCCAGCGCGTTATTCATGACTTGGAAGGCCAATCGAACTTATCAAAAATGGACTCGGTGCTGGCCACAATTTTGGTTGAGGCAAAACTCTGGCATTCTCGATACAGCAAGTTCAGTCGGGCGAGCAGGACGGGTTTGAGTTTCTGCGAGGAGTTAAAAAAGTCTCCATACCCGAGTTGGAAATCCCTGATCCGTTGCGCGGCTTGCTCAAGGTGTTGCGAGCGAACAGAAAAGTCCGGATACTTGTTCGCCCAATAAAGGCACGATTTGCAATCAGGTGGGCATTTTCGCGAGTCATGGGAAAGGAATGACTCCCAACCAGTCGATGCAAGAGTGAGGGTTGCCATCTGATCATCACGCCGTTTTTCATTGTTACACTTCTTACATGCAATAAGTGCATTTCCAGGAATATGTAATCCGGCGCGAAACCGATTCATGCCCTCCGGATGCTCGACAACGGTTCGGTCGTTTTCCAGTATTTGGTCACAATAACAGCATGTGTTCCCGAAATCGGCAAATACCGACTCGCCATAACGTGGATCACCAACAGACAAGCCGTAATAGCTGCAAATCCTCCGACTTGTCTCGTGGAGAAGCATGCTAATAAGCTTGTTGGCCACATCCGATTTTGCGCGTCCCGTTGCTTTGGCAAGGCAACCTTGAATGCAAAAACTCATGGATTTCGCTTCCCCATCTTGCTTTGTGTCTTGCCCAAAGTTGGTGACAACAAAATCGCGGTATCGACCTCCAGGGCTGCGGCAAAAGCTTGGACTTCGTAATCAAAAACACACCGGCGGCCGGTCTCGATTTTTGCGATCGCCACGCGGTCTAATTGAACTCCCAACTTCGCCAATCGACCGGAGAGTTGGTCTTGGGTAATCGGGGGAACACATTGTTTCCGGAGTTCCTTCAAGCCCTTGCCAATCACGTTTCTTGGCTTGCTGCCCGAAGGTGGAGTCGTTTGCACAGGGCTGCTTTTAGCAAAAGCGCAAAGCAAAAGTGTTCTCTTAAAGAACATCTTGTTTTTTATTGCTGCAGAGATGAAGATACGAGGGATGAGTGCTCCAGCCTTTCGATGTCCGATTGAAGAAAATCCATACGTCCGGAACCTCGGTTCAAAATTTGATTCTCTGCAAATCAAACTCACCAAAGCCCGAGCAGATTTGTTCAAGGAAATAGCAGAGCTGAATCTTCTAACCTTCGACGACTACAAAGCCCAGCGCTCGACAGTCTGCGCCGTCAGCAACGCGGATTTCAGCAACAGGGCCAGTGTTGCGATCTCTAACGCCGTGGCACAAAAAATTGGCATTCAGAAAAGCCACAAAAAGCTGCCGGGTCAGTTACAGGGCGATTTGTTTGAAGAGTTAGTCTGCGGTTTTCTTAAAAAGACCTTTTGCGCTTTGGAGCACTTGAGGCCCGGTCTTTGGAATGTGCAACGCATCACAGCTAGGGATGACTCCGCGATCTCGCTCTTTGATCAATACCGGCATCTGGCTGACTTGGCGCGCTTCTGCTCTGAAAACAGAGAGCTGGCCTCTGCATTGGGGAATGACTATGCCATCAGTCCCGATGTGGTGATCTCACGAACCCCTGAGACGGACGACCGTATCAACGAAGCGGGCATCTTTCTGGGCGGTGAACTTGCCTCCCGGACACCGCTTCGCCAAGTGGTCAACAACCATCCAATCCTCCATGCCTGCATTTCCTGCAAATTCACCTTCCGCACTGACAGGGCGCAAAACGCTCGCTCGGAGGCCCTCAACCTGATTCGCAACCGCAAGGGAAGGGTGCCTCATCTTGTGATTGTAACGGCGGAGTGCCTCCCAAGTCGCTTGGCTTCGGTTGCCCTCGGCACCGGCGATATCGATTGCGTTTACCATATCGCTCTTCCCGAGTTGATCGAATCGGTGGACAAGGACGAGTTCCCCGATGCATATGAAATGCTTCAAACCATAGTGGGTGGGCGGCGACTGCGCGACCTCACCGATCTGCCACTGGATTTGGCGGTTTGAATCAAACTATGCGATTTGCAATCTCGCTCGTGGCGTTGTTTTTGTGTGTGTGCGGCGCTTTTGCCGACGAGCCATCGCCTCAGGAAATTCTCGCTGCCGCCCGCATGAATCCCATGGGTGGAGGCATCACGCTCGAGGCCCAGCTTCGGGCTGGCTCGGTGAAGGTGCCCTTTGTCATTGAAGTCGGGGACGGCGCTGTGCGCTATGGTTTTAGCGATCCACAGCAGGATATCCTCCTCCGGCTTGGCGAGGACGAATCCTCGTTGGAAGAGAGACGCGACGGGTCGAAGTCCACCGTCCCTGTTTCAAAATTTGACGACTCCGTCCGTGGCGGACTCATCACATACGAGGATCTCGCCCTGCGTTTTCTCTACTGGAAAAATCCCCGCCTTCTGGAATCCGAGACCGTTCGCTCGCGCGACGCTTGGAAGATCGAAATCCCCGCGCAGCGCGGCGCTTCCCAATACGGCGTCGTCCGCGTGTGGATCGATAAACAATCCGCCGCCCTCCTCCGCATCGAAGGCTATGACCCCACCGGCCGCCTCGTGAAACGCTTTGAAGTTATCTCCGCCCAGAAAATCGACGGCCAGTGGATGCTCAAACAAATGCGAGTCGAACGCATCGACCCCGAAACCCGCAAAACCACCGGCATCACCTACCTCGAAGTCCTCGGAAAAAAATAGTTGGTCAAAAACTATCGCGCTGCGACGGGTTGGAGCAGCCTTGTAGCGCCTCTTTTTTGATGCGCTAATTGACATTTTTGGTTTAGCGCATCACTTTCGATGCGGTGTGAAGATTGTAAAAACGCTAACGGACGAGGCGATTCTTAGAGAATTGGGAAGTCGCTTGGCTGCCGCAAGGCTGGACAGGAATCTGACCCAGATCCAACTCGCGGAGGAGGCTGGCGTTTCCAAGAGCACGCTGCAGCGTCTGGAATCCGGAGAGGTGGCGACGCAACTGTCCGGATTTCTGAGAGTCTGCTGTGTGCTCGATTTGCTGGAACGCTTTGAAGCCCTGCTGCCGGAACCAGCGCTGAGTCCGATTGCACAATTGAAGCAACAAGGTCGGCGGCGACAACGGGCCAAGCGCTCGAAGGAGTCATCGGCCGTGGCGAAAAAATGGACATGGGGCAAGTCGGCATGATTGCGAAGGTGCAACTTTGGGGCCGAACCTAGGAGGACTTCTCCATGCATAGCTGGTCTCGAAATTCTCCATCAGGATTGATCTTCCGCGCCGCCGCTCTAAAGTCTCGGACATGTTGAAAGTCATTCTCGGTTCGAAAATCCACCGCGCCATCGTTACGGATGCGGATGTGAATTACGAAGGCAGCATGGCCATTGATGAGGATTTCCTCGAGGAGGCGGGCATCACGCCCTATGAAAAAATCCTCGTGGGCAATCAGACCAATGGCAATCGCTTCGAGACCTATGCCATTCGGGCTCCGCGCGGGAGCCGGAGCATTGTGCTGAATGGCGCGGTGGCGCATTTGGGGAAAACGGGGGACCGCTTGACGATCATGACATTTGTCCAGCTCACTCCGGAGGAGATCAAATCGCACACGCCGAAGGTTATCGTTCTCAACGATGACAACAAAATCATCAACCGGCGCGGGATTTAAGACTTCTGAGGGAGTTTAGGGTGCAGGACAAAAAAGTCACGAATTCTCGCAGAGCGTGTATTTTTTTGGCTTGTGTATTGTCTAGTTGCTAGACAAAATTATTAACCATGAACCCAAGCTCTTCTCATCAATCCAATCGCAAAGCCTTGATAGATCAAATCGCCGCCATCACCACTATGCAGCCAGGAACCCTTGCCGAAGAGTGGCGAGAGCGTCCCGATCCGGATACTGGGGGCACGCAGCGCA
>JBIJAV010000070.1:0-5329 GCA_044345595.1 Terrimicrobiaceae bacterium | reverse complement strand
GGGCGGGACCGTGACGACTGAACAGAAAAACGAGGCCGCTGATTCGGTCATCGCCCGCTGCGCGGTCGAGGGCGTGGAGTTTATCGCCTCGTGGGAGATGAAGGACCAATCTCCCGAGTGGTGGAAGCTGCGCGCGCGCCTCGGCATCGGTTCACCCGAAGCTCGCTTCTTCCCATACTGGCGTCCGGGGTGCCCGGCAAAAACGAGCACGGACAAGGCATTGGTCTCGGCCTACGCATTCGACGGCCAACGCGCGGTGCTGGCCATTGCCAACACGCTTCCCAAGGAAACGCCGGTTGATGTGAGCGTGGATCTGGCGGCTCTCGGTTGGCCATCAGGTTCCGAACCCGTTCTCACCGATGAGCGAACGGGCGCGAGCATCCCATGGAACAACGGTCAATTCACCGTTCCGGTAAAATCAAGGAACTACACCCTTGTGAGCCTGCAGCCATCACCTACAAACCCATGAAAAACACGATGGATTCTCCAACATCCTCACCCAATGAATCATCCTGGCTCAGTCTGGAAAATGGCGGCCATGTCCGCTTCTCCGGCGTCGAGCGCGGTGCAGGCTTTCGCATGCCGGGCTACTGGATCTGGTGCGGCTCCGTGATTCGCGGCGGCGATGCTCGCTACCATCTCTTCGCCTCGCGCTGGCCGGACAATTTGGCCTTCAGTCCGCACTGGATCACCAACTCCGAGGTTGTGCATGCCGTGGCAGATCGACCGGAAGGACCTTTCGAATTTAGCGATGTCGCGCTTCCTCAGCGTGGAGCAGAATACTGGGATGGGCGGATGACGCACAATCCGACGATCCATTTTCACGACGGCACCTACTATCTGTTTTACACCGGCACGACCTATGAAGGTCCAACGCCTTCGCTGGAAACACCCATTCCCGCCAGCGATCCCGGCAATCTGAACGATCCAGCCGCCGTGCCCGAGTTGCTCGTCAAGGCGCACTCCGGCCAGCGCGTCGGCGTGGCAACGAGTTCATCGCCATCGGGTCCCTGGAAACGCATGGATGCGCCGTTGCTTCTGCCGCGCCCCGGGCAATGGGATGGCCTCATCACCACCAACCCATCGATCTCGATCCGTCCCGACGGCCACACGCTTATGGTTTACAAATCCGTCGAGTATCGCGGCGGGCCGATGCACCTCGGCGTTGCAGCGGCGGAGACTCCGACCGGACCCTTCACGCGACTTTCTGATGATCCGATCGTGGCCTTTGATGAAGAGGATGACGACCTCGAGGATCCCTGCATCTGGTGGGCCGGGGATCATTACGAAATGCTCTCAAAGTGCATGGAAGGCCGCGTTTGCTCGCAACCGAAAGCCGGCCTGCTGTTCCGCTCCGATGATGGCCTGAACTGGTCCTTGGTGAGCCGTGATCCCGCCTACACGCGCGACCTCTCATGGTCGGATGGCACTTCATCGCAGCAATCATTTTTGGAGCGTCCGCAGGTTCTCTTCCAGGACGGTCGCCTCACCCACATCTACTTCGCCACCGCCGTCGGCTCGGACCACATCGGCAAAGTCACCTCGTCTTGGAACCAAGCGATCACCCTTCGATAGAACCTTTTTGCAATTCACCTCATGAAACAAGCCTCTGCAAAAAACTCCGGCGGAGCTGACCAGTTCACCGTTCCGATCAGAGCAAGGAACTACACCCTTGTGCGCCAGCAGCCACCACTTTCAAACTCATAAAAAAACCGATGAATTCTCCAAGATCCTCACCCAATGAGTCCTCTTGGCTCAGCCTTGAAAATGGCGGTCATGTCCGCTTCTCCGGCGTCGAACGCGGCGCGGGTTTTCGAATGTCGGGCTACTGGATCTGGTGCGGCTCCGTGATTCGCGGCGGCGATGGTCGCTACCACCTCTTCGCCTCGCGCTGGCCGGACAACTTGGCCTTCAATCCACTCTGGATCACCAACTCCGAAGTCGTGCATGCCGTGGCGGATCGACCAGAGGGGCCGTTTGAGTTCTGCGATGTCGCGCTGCCTCAGCGTGGAGCCGAATACTGGGATGGGCGGATGACGCACAACCCGACGATCCATTTCCACAACGGCACCTACTATCTGTTTTACACCGGCACGACCTACGAGGGGCCAACGCCTTCGTTGGAAACACCCATTCCCGCCAGCGATCACGGGAACCTGAGCGTTCCCGCCGCCCTGCCCAAGTTTTTCTTCAAGGCCCACTCAGGCCAGTGCGTCGGCGTGGCAACGAGTTCTTCGCCATCGGGCCCGTGGAAACGCATGGATGCGCCGTTGCTTCTGCCGCGCCCTGGGCAATGGGATGGCCTCATCACCACAAACCCCTCGATCTCCATCCGCCCCGATGGCCACACGCTCATGGTTTACAAATCCGTCGAGTATCGCGGCGGGCCGATGCACCTCGGCGTTGCAGCGGCAGAGACTCCGACCGGTCCCTTCACGCGACTTTCGGATGATCCGATCGTGGCTTTTGATGAAGAAGATGACGACCTCGAGGATCCATGCATCTGGTGGGCGGGGGATCATTACGAAATGCTCGCGAAGTGCATGAAGGGCCGCGTTTGCTCACAACCGAGAGCCGGCCTGCTGTTCCGCTCCGATGATGGGCTGAACTGGTCCTTGGTCAGCCGCGATCCCGCCTACACGCGCGACCTCTCATGGTCGGATGGCAGTCAGTCGCAGCAATCATTTTTGGAGCGCCCGCAGGTTCTCATCCAGGACGGACGCCTCACCCACATCTACTTCGCCACCGCCATCGGCTCCGAGCACATCGGCAAAGTCACCTCGTCTTGGAACCAACCGATCGCCCTTCGATAAAACCTTTTTGAAATTTGTATAAATCATGAGCCAGAAACCTACGAAGAACTCCGGCGGAGCCGACCAGTTCGCCCTCATTGCGACCGCGAATCCCACTGATCGCACAGCGGGCTTGGTTGAGCCTCAACCGCCCGTATTGCCGCCGACCTTGCTACCTGTGGAGCCCGCCAGCGGAAGGGATTTTTTTACCCCCCTCCCCTTGCGCAATACGCCCGAGGCAGTCCGCGCCGACTTGGACGCGTTGAAGAAAACCTTCGCGCCCTTCATGCAGCGACTGGCTCCGACTCTGCCGATGAAGCGGGCAACCGTGCCGCTCGAGAGCTTTTCATGGCGGATCGGAACAGATGCCGACAAGGCGGATTTTTTGAGCGTGCTGAGCGGTCAGGGTTCATGGGAAACCGTCACGATCCCCCACTACGGCGAACCTCTCGGCCGCGCGGTCACCTACTACCGGCGGGAATTTGAATTACCGGCGGATTTTGCCACACTGGGCGCGGTATTCCTCTGCTTCAAGGGTGTGGACTACAAAGCCCATGTCTTCGTGAACGGCAACTACCATGGCTCGCACGAGGGGTTCTTCGCGCCCTTTGAATTCGAAATCACCAAGTCGCTGCGTGCCGGCATCAATACGCTGGTGGTAAAAGTCGAGAACGACGCGGTGCAGTTGGGTAACTCGAGTTGGACAGATACCGCCGATCAGGGTGACAAAGTTTACGCCGCCACCGGACCGGGCTACGACGATCCCGCCGTCGGTTGGCACCACTGCCCGCCCGGGATGGGAATCTACCAAGCCGTGCGGATCGAAGCGCGCGCGCCACAGCATTTCCACGATCTCTTCATCCGCCCGCGCCGCGAGGAGGGCTTGCTCGATCTGACCTTCGAGGTCTGGAATTGCACGACTGGCAATGAACCGGTGGAGATTTCCTTTTCGATCTTTGGACGGAATTTCGAGGCCACGGTCTGCAAGGATCAGAAACTCGAAGGCATCAACCCCGCCGGAGCGGGAGTGAATTTCTACCGCGTCACGGTGAAGGCCGAGGGCCTGCGCGAATGGGAACTCGATACGCCGTGGCTCTACGAATTGCACGCGGTGTTGCGCGATGCAGAGGGCAAGTTGCTCGACGCAGCCTCGCGCCATTTCGGCATGCGGTCCTTCCGCATCGACGAGGAATCCACGCCAAAGGGTCGACTCTATCTCAACGACCGCGAAATCCGCCTGCGCGGGGCCAACACGATGGGTCACGAACAGCAATGCGTGATGCGCGGCGACTTCGATCAACTCGTCGAGGACCTCCTGCTGGCGAAGGTTTGCAACATGAATTTCCTGCGTCTTACCCAGCGCCCGGTGCAGTCGGAGATCTACGAGTATGCCGACATGCTCGGTCTCATGCTGCAAACCGACCTGCCTCTTTTCGGCGTGGTGCGGCGCAACTTGATCTGCGAGTTGGTGCGGCAAGCCCGAGAAATGGAACGCCTCGTGCGCAACAGCCCGGCCAACATCATGGTGACTTACATCAACGAGCCATTTCCCAATGCGCGGAACAAGCCCGAGCGGCACCTGCAGCGCGTTGAAATGGAATCGTTCTTCGAGTGCGCCGACCGCGTCATCCGTTTGGAAAATCCTGACCGCGTCATCAAACATGTCGATGGTGATTACGATCCACCCTGCGCGTCTCTGCCCGACAACCACTGCTACAACATCTGGTATAACGGCCACGGCCTCGGCCTCGGCAAGTTGCACAAAGGATATTGGCTGAAGGTCAAACCGGGCTGGATGTATGCCTGCGGCGAATTCGGAGCCGAGGGGCTGGAAGACGAATCGCTGATGAGGAAGTCCTACCCGCGCGAGTGGCTGCCATGGACACCGGAGGAGGAAAAGACCTGGAGCCCGACTTCGATCGTGAGGGCTCAGAGCGGCAAGTTCCATTACCTGTGGTTTGAAGCCGGGAAGTCGCTCGGCGAATGGATCGCCACCAGCCAGGCACATCAGGCTTGGGGTGTGCGCTTGATGACCGAGGCCTTCCGCCGCGACAATCATAACAACAGCTTTGCCGTGCATCTTTTCATCGATGCCTTCCCGTCGGGGTGGATGAAAACGATCATGGATTGCGAGCGTCGACCGAAGCTCGCCTTCTACGCCTACCGTGACGCCTGCGCTCCGTTGATGATCAGCCTGCGCTGCGACCGCGATCGCTTTTTTGCAGGCGAGGCAATGCCAATCGAACTCTGGGTCTGCAACGACACGCATGAAGTTCACGAAGGCGCGCGGCTGGCTTGGCGCATTCGCCAGGGCGAGCGGGTCATTGAAGGTGGATCAACTCCCTCACACATCGTGCCGATGGAGTCCACCTTCCAAGGCATTGCCTCATTCCATGCGCCGCAGGAAACCGGCGCCGTGGTGGTCGAAGCCGCCTTGATCGATCGCAACGGCCGCACGATTCAGAGCGCGCAACAAACATTTCAGGTTTACCCGCAAGTGCCCGCCGTGCCGCCACTGGAAACAGTCGTCATCGGAC
>JBIJAV010000069.1:0-5338 GCA_044345595.1 Terrimicrobiaceae bacterium | reverse complement strand
CTGCGGGGCTGCGCTTCGCGCAGTCTTTGCCGCTGCGCGGCGGTCGAACTGCGTCCTCATCCCACCCTCAGATTTCAGAATCCGCTGCGCGGATTTATGGCGGAGGAGGTGGGATTCGAACCCACCTTTTTACCTACTGAAAGTGTCAATGGTTTCCGATTTATTGGAAAATTGACAATATTGTGGGCAGTCCGGCAGGCGGAGGCGGAGAGGTTTTGGGGGTTATAAAAAACGCCCCGGCTTTTAGCTCGGGGCGTTGGGTTGGGTTACTTGAACTTCGCTAGGTCTTCTGCCGATGGGGCGTTTGCCTGCGGGCCTTTGGATTTGGCCTGCCTTGCCGCTTTGGCTTTGAATGCGTCGATGCGTTTTTGCATTTCGCCTGTGGCCTCGCGGGTGTCGGCTTCAAAGTTTTTGAAAAGTGACTTTAGTTCCTTTTCAGAGGATTGAAGCTGATCGATACGCTGTCTGTAGGAATTCCTAATCTTTTCTGCTCTTCGATTGAGAGGTATCGCACCGGCTTCGACCTGTCGATTGGGGTCTCCCCTGAGATAATTTTTCGCAGTTCCTCTACTGATGGAGGCTGCTTCGGCGAGTTGGTCTGCGTGTTCATTGAGTAATTCCTTTCTTGCTTGTAATATAGTCGAGTCGTATTCCTGTTTTTCAAGGTAAATTGATTGGTATTCGCGTGGTATGACAGAGGAATTTCCTTTACCGAGGACTTTATCGGTGACCATTTCCAAAACAGCTGGGCTAATTGGCACAGGTCCTTGGTCTGTGAATTTCGGATGCACATCGATGAGCACGCCGTTTGGCCGTTGGGAGATATTAGCTTCATGACCTTCGTCTGTGAGAGCCTGAGCAAGGTTTTCCAGCCCGTCCAAAGTGGCTTTCCCGTGCATCCAGATGGAATGGGATTGCGCTTGTGCGGGGTCCACACTTTTGAATCGGCTCGCGGCTTGTGCGGCTTGGTAAAAATGTTTTCCAAGCACAGCCATGAATGCCGGCCGATATTTTTCTGGGATGGCATCCATGGGGATGCGGACATTGGGCGAGACATCGCCTTGGAATGTGCCTCGGCCAAATTCGATTCGCGTGATGTCGGCGTTGGGTGCTCCGAAGACGCTGGCAAGCTTGCTGAGTGGGGATGGGAGCTTGATACTTTTGTCCGCCTTGTCTGCTGTGCGCAGTGTGAGGGATTTTGCAGCACGCTGTAGCACTTGCTCTGCGAGCTTGATGTTTCCAGGGATGGCCAGCTTTTTTGACTCCTCAAGGGCGTCGGCAAATTTTTTACCGTCCTCGCGAAGCTTGGTGTTCATCTCCATTGTCTGGATGGTGCTCTTGAGGAATTCGGTGCCTGGAGGTGTGAGGGTTTGCTGCACCCGAGGATCCGAGAGGACGCTGGCAGTGAATCTCGGTAGGCCAGTGGTGGGATCCTGTGGCACATCGATGCCGGCCTCACGCAGGTCGTCTGCTGCCAACTTGAATGCGCTGGCGTAAGCGTCGCCATTGAATGCTTCCTCCTCGGTGATGTTGGTGCGGCGTTGGAGCCGCTGCTCGGCGCGTTGTTGCACCCAGGAGAGCGCTTGCAGTTGGTGGGATTGGAATGGACCAAACTGGGAGTTCATGCCGCCGTTGGCGTTGATGTGGTCGCGGAGATTGTTGACGAACCTGCTTTGCAGCTCATAGAGCACTGGGTAGGTGCCGAAGGCAGAATCTGGGATGCCCATCGATGCGGCGACCTGGCGATCATTGGTGGTGAGCGGTGGGTCGTCGCTCATTCCTTCAAGGAACCGGAATGTGCCACCGAAGCTGCCGACTTTGCGTTGTTCGGCTTTTCCAAATTCGCCCATCAAGGCGTCTTTGACTGAAGTCTGAACGACGGCCGGTGTGACGCTTGGTGTTTTTTGAAAATCCTCTGCCAGGATAGCGATGGCGAGGCGCCCGTTGTAATTCGGATCTGCGAGCGGGGATGTTGCCGCTACGACATCCATGGTTTTGCCCAATTCATCTCGCGAAAAGTCGGGGAATGATTCCGTCATGGCTTCGGCGGAGATTTCATACCAGAGGCGGTCTTTGTTTGGCAGGTTCTCTGCGGCTTTCCAGTGGGCCTCTGGCGGCGGCTTCATTGTGAAGCCTTTTTCTTGCAGCTCTGCAAGGGCTCTGGATGCGGCTGGGCCGGTGACTGCGATAGCGTCGGCCCATGCCTTATCAAGGGCTGCCTGAGTCACATTCATCGGCCCTGTTTTTGTATTGAGATCGTGCTCAAGAAATCTTCGCCCGTCGGCAGCTCTCACGGGTTGACCTGGCAGCTTGGTGCCGATCCAGCGCTCATTTGCTGGGATGCTCAATTTGATATCTTCCAATGACCGGGCAAAAACATCTTTGCCTTTAGGTCCTACCGCATCCGGCATGGCTTGGCCTTGTTGGCTGTATAAAGCGTTTTCTGTAGCTTTGGGTAATGAAATGAGCCTGTCGCGGGAGTAGCCAGTGAGGTCATTCATTTCAGTGATTGGAGATAATGACAGCTCGTCACCCATTTCATGTGCTCCCCACATGCGATCTCCGTCGGACCAACGGCGGGCCACATCGATTGCGCTGGATGGTTGCTCGCCGTATTTTCTTAAAAACGAGGCCAACTGCCGATCTGTCATTTTTTCGATTGGCTTTAGAGGTTTTGGTGCGTTCGGCATGGCCTGCCCTGGCAGGTCTCTTGACAAGTCCGGCATGGGGGCTGGCTTGTCGGGCATGAAGTTGCGGTTGGCGCGGTCGTAGTCGAAGTGGAAGCCGGTGCGGCCGGTGCCTACGGCGGCGTCTACGCGGTCGAGGCGGAATTGTTTGATGGCGCTGCCGGGGCCGAAGCTGCCGGAGAGGGCGTTGCGCTCGCGGTTTTTGGTGGTGGCGATGCCGAGGATGGCATTGATGGCGTCTCGCTTCTCGTCGCCGATCTTGGTGTTGCCGGGGAGTTCCTGCCGGTGGTTCTCCATGTAGGTCTTGAGGTCGGCTTCGATCTTGCCGATGTCGTAGTCGAAGGGGGCGAGGGCGGGGTTGCGCTCGGCGATGCCTCGCATGGCGCGGTTGCGGAATTGCGAGAGGTCAAGCACGGTGGCGTTGAGGTTACCTGCTTTGGTGAGTTCCCATCCCCAGGGGATGACTTCGCGGGTGATGGCTTCGAGGTTGCCGAGCTTTTTAACTTTGAACGCCCCGGTGTCTCCGCTGCCGATGGCGTGGTAGCGGACCTGCATGCTCTCGCCAGCGGCTCCGAGGGCCTCAAACTGGCGGGCGAAGGCGCGGATGTGGGGCATGAAGCCATTAAGGAAATCGAAGCTGGGCGGGAGGACGCGGCCTCGCACGGTGACGCGGCCGTCTGCGGTCTTCTTGGGACCGAGGACGGGGTTGGTGTCTGGAATGAGTTTGGAGCCGACGATGTTTCGGATCTGCTCTTTGACCTTGGCGTGTTCTTTGTTGAGGTCGCGTTGGTCGCGGAGGATCGCTTGTCCGGTGGCGGGGTCTTGCGTGGCGAAGGTGGTGGCCTTCACGCCGTCGCCTCGGTCGTAGAATGTGACCTGGGGGTTGTTGGCGATGTCGCTGGCGCGGCCGCTGGGGGCGATGCGGCTTGGGCGGGGTTTTTCGTGGGTGGGGTCGTTGGCCCACTGCCGGTAGTTGTTGATGTAGGTGCCGAGCTGGTTGAGGAGGGCTTTGTCGGTGGCGAGGATGGGGTTCTCTTTGAAGAGGCTGCCGGGGGTGTCGAGGGCTTGGCCGGTCTGCGGGTCGATGCGCACACCGCTGGCGCTGAGGGCGCGGGCTTGGGCACCGAGGACGCTCTCGGCGAAGGTGAGCATGTTGCCTCCGGCGGGGGCTCCTCGGCGGATGGCGGCGAAATCCATGGTGTTACTGGCCTTGGCGAAGGTCTCGGCGAATATCTCGTCGCGGGCCCAATCGAGGCCGTCCATGTCGCCTCGGGCGAGTCCGCCTTGGCTGAGGTTCTCCATCTCGGCGGTGAGTGTGCCGGGGCTGATCTCGAAGTTGCCGTCGGGGAAGGCGCTGGCGTTTTTGCCTCGGATGATATTGCTGGCGTATTCGCGGGCACGGGCTTGGACGCCTTCGGGGCCGTAGGTTTTATCTACCCAGGCGCGGGCGGCGTATTTTTGCTGGCCGTCGAGGGCACCGCTGGCAAGGAGGGCGTGGCCGAATTCGTGGGGCTCGACTCCTCCACGGCGGGCGTCGAGGTTGATGAATACCTTGGCGCGTTCGCCGAGTGGAGCCTGCACAAACATGCCGGCGGTTCCGGCTCCGCCTTGGGCGGCGACATTGGCGTCGTAGTCCTCGGCGCTAAGGGGAACGAAGTCGAGACCGTTGCGGAAGGTGCCCTGCATGGCGGCGAGCCTGACGAGGTTGTCGGGCGTCTGTGTGGACATCATTTTTCCGACATCGCCGCCGTTGAGTTCAATATCGACGAGCATGCGGGACACATCGCTGAGGGCGGCTTGCTGGCGGCGTTGCTGGAGGCCGGTGAATCGGTCCACTCCTCCGCCGAGGGCGCCGAAGGTGCCGCCCATGGCGAGCATGGCGGCGGCGTCTTCATCCTGACCGGCATTGGCGGCGAGGAGGGCGAATGGGACATTTGCTGCGGCACCTTTTGCGGCACCTGTGGCGAGGGCGCTGGATCCACGCACGGCTTGGACGATGGCGGGATTGGATAGCTTGCCCATGAAGGCACGCATCTGCGGCGAGAGGGCTTGATTCGCGGCGAGGCGGGCGGGCGTGGACTCGATGCTCACGAACTGGCTTGGACGCTCGAGGACTTCTTTGAAAATGGATGGCACGGCGGGATTGGCCAACACGGCGGCTCGGGCGGCTTGGTCGAGGCCGTTGGTGGCGTCGGCGGATTCGCGGAGGATGATTTTGCTGGTTCCGGCTGCGGTCTCGATCTTGCGGAGCACGCCGAGCCCTGCTTTGTAGGCGGGGTAGAACCCAGCTATGGTGGCGGTGACTTCTGGCGGCGCTCCAAGGGCTGAGGCGCCCGCAGCGATACCGCCACCGATGCCGACATTGCGGCCAAAGGTCATGGTGTTTGCAGCGGCAGAGATATTTTGCGGGCTCACGCCTGTCTTTTCGGTGACGACCTTGGCAAAACGCTCGGCCAGGGCGTCATTGCCTTTGACGAGGCCGCCTGCGAGTTTTTCAATGCCGCTGGCGGTCTTGGAACTAACAATCTTCATGCCTCGGGAGAGGCCAATGGCTTTTGCGCCGGCGCTGAAGGGGATGAAAGCGCCAGTAGGGTCTGCGCCGATCTCGACAACCTGCGCCTGCGACTCGATGGGCGTCTCTTGCTGATTGC
>JBIJAV010000024.1:0-53303 GCA_044345595.1 Terrimicrobiaceae bacterium | reverse complement strand
TCCGACAAAGCAGAAGGTGAGCGATGAAGAGATGTCTGCTATCAAGATCAATCGCGAGGAATTTCATGGCGAATGGAACTACTCTATTTTTCCATAAATGCGACAGTTATTTCTGCGCGCTTCCTAATCCATTCGCCGGACATAATGTGGCCGACAGGTTTATCAGTGCCGCCCGTATCCACGCCCTCGTCTTCCCTGAACGAGCCTGCAGTTTTGTTCTCGGGGTCGGTGTCATGATATGCCAACCCTTCTCCACCTTCATCATAAAGGGCGGGTTTGATAAATCCTGGAACAGTTTGCGCCTGGCCGTTGTACGGTTTGGATTCATTCTTTACGGCAGTGACATTTGCCGCATGGCTGATCGCATTTCCGAGTGATAAACTGATTGCAGCGAATACGATAGTTGTTTTTGTCATGCTTGTTTCATAAAGAGGTGATGAGTTTTGTCTGGTTTAGTATTAGAAGTGCCGGAGAAATCGACCGCATAGCGGTGGCACATCAAGATCAAACGTCAGGCGACCGGAATCTGTACGCGGGATGACGGCACGCCAGATTCCATCGTCTTCCAATACCCACCATGGGCCGGGAAAGGTTTCCTCCGGGCTGTGGCGGATTTCGACGTGGTCCAGGTGGTCTTCGAGCGCGTTGAGGACTGAGAACAATGTGCCGTGGGCGGTCTGCGAGCGATAGCAGCGGGTGCCATCGGCACTCATGGCCAGACGTGCACCGCGCGGATCGGCAAGGAAGAGGTTCTGCAAAAACAGGCGGCGGAAGATGTTGAAGAACGCCATGAAAAACTGTGAGCCACCGTCCAGCGGATAAGCCAGCGTGACCACCCGGCCCGAGCGCGCGTTGCGGAACTCAAGAGCTGCCGGCCAGAGCGCCTGATGTTCGGCGGTGAAAAAGGTGCTCAAAGCCTTGGCATCGGCGTGGCAATCCATCGCCCAGACCCGGTCGGCGCACCGCTGCGCGCACATCCGGGGATGGGCCACCCCGTAGACTGCGCCGTCGTCGGCACCGATCTGCTCATAGCTGTAGGCCGTCTCTTCCTGCGACTGCCAGATTCCCGACCGGATGCCGATCTGGTCGCCGAAGCCACGACGCAGCAAGCCTTCCGCAGCCACCGCATCGAGGATGACGAAGCCTCCGAGTAGGCGGGCGATTTCCGCGTCTGAAAAAGCCTCGAGCGTTTGACCGCTCACCAGGACGGGCCCTCGCTGCGGCTCCAAGCGGGAGGTCAGACGATGGGCGATGCCGAGAATGCCGCAGACCTCGCTCCAGACCATCGACGGATGAACCAGGGCCTGCATGCTACCGCGGATTCCGCTGCCTGCGCCGCCCCCCATGGCCTGCAGGCTGCGGTTCAAGGCAAGGAAATCCTCCGCCGTGGCGACCGGCGCCTCGCCCTCCGGCAGGCGCAATGCAGCGGCGATCTGCGGCGAAAACAAGACCTGCACGCCGTCCGCCTCGCGGTCATCGAGATGCAGCGCGGCCAGGGCATCGAGTTGCGGGTGCAAGGCGGCGAGATGCGGTGCCAGGTGACGGTCCAGCGCGATGCCGTTGCCCATGTTGTCGAAGTGATTGATGGTGATGCCATGGCTCCCCAGCACCGCGGCCTCGATCATTTGCCAGCAGGTTGCCGTGGCGCTCTTGGAATAGACACCGCAGCGGGGCGAGTTTTCCAATTCCGGATAGACTTCGATCTCCCCTTCCAGGCAGGCCAGCGTATGGCGGGTGGGCCACGGCGTGACGCGCAATGGGCGCTGCTGCGTGTAGGGCGGCATGTGGGGCCGGATCAGAAATGCCCCGTTCTCTCCGCCGGCCTCGCGCAGGCGCGCCCAGTCGCGACCCTCGAGCGAATGCTGATCGGGAATCGATGTCATCCAGCCGACCCGCGTGGCCGGATGCGCCCGTCGGATGGCGTCGGTGACCGCCCGTGTCGGTTCCAGGATCGTCTCGAGGGAAAGGTCCAGCCACGCTTGCCGCCACGGGTGAGGATCGCCGCCGTGCAGCACGGCTGGCAGCACCTGCTCGCGCTTCACCTTTTGACCGATCATTTCGGAAAACCGCCGCAGGTGGATCGGGCAAAAGCAACCGCCCCAACCGGTCACCGCACCGTGATTGCGCAGCCGCCAGTCGTCCTCCATCCAGATCGCCAGCGGGCGCACTTCGCGGGCCAGTTCGGCAAAGCACTCCGCCAGCCATGTCTGCCATTCCGGACAAAGCGGACATGCCGAGAGCGGATGCTCCATTCCGGTCTCGCCAACCATACGTTGAAAGTTCTGCCACTCCCTCAGCTTGCGTCCGCGGGTAACCCCATAGGTCGTGCTCCAGGGGTTGATGCTCAGCCCGATGTTCTCCTGCGCCAACCGATCGCGCATCCGGCGTGCCAGCGCGATCCCATCCGCCCATTCCTTCCGGGTCGGATGGCCCGCGCTCAACTCCTCGGCCTGCAACAACAGCATCACCTCATCGATCCGCGCCTCGCGGCAGAATCCCACAAGCTCTTCCAATCTCTCTTCAGCATCCCAAAGGGGATCGATGAGAAAGCGCAGGATGTAGCGGTAGCTTGCGTCGGATCGCTGGGGTTCTGGTGTCATTGTTTCGGTTCTAGCGCATGGCAGAAAGAGGTCATGGGACTTGAGGGAATAGATGTTCTGATTGACCGGGCCAACAAACACCCTTGCGATGATGGTGTAAATTGAGAGAGTGATCCGAGAAGATGCATAAAACAATCAAATGCGAGGCGGACGACCTCAGCTTTGTGATGTTTAATCACGCACTCCACCACACGCAATGGGTTAAGAAATCCTTTGCCGGCTACTTTTCCATCAACTACGCCCACACGGGATTTGTGCGTCACCGCGTGGGCGATGGCCCGGAGCGGCTGCTGCACGCGCCGGTCGCCTGGTGGACATGGCCCGGGCCGGAGTTCCAGTATGGCAACCTCGTGGCACCGGGTTGGGATCATTACTATGTCTGCTATGCGGGTGATCTCCTTAAGAAATGGGAACGGGAGGGATGGATGCCTCCACCGGAGACATCCAGCGCTTGGCGGCACCCGCAGGATCCCGAGGTCTTCCGCGACAAGATGCTGGCGCTGCATGGTCATATCGCCACCGGAAAATCCCGCCGAGCCATGCTCGGTTTGCTCGATCTCCTGCTGGATGTGAACGAGGGGGATGTCTCGCGTGACTCGCTGGGAGAACGCGTGCGGGCCATCGCTGCTTCCCTGCGGGAGAGGCCGGCGGAGGGGTGCGATGAGGATCTCCACGCCGAAAGCCTCGGCGTTTCCACGGTCCACTTCCGCCGCCTCTTTCTCCGTGAGACCTGTCTGCCTCCGCACCGTTTTGTCATGGAAGCCCGCCTTCAACAGGCTGCCGCACGCCTGCGCGGATCTGATTTCCCCCTCAAGCAGATCGCCGACGAATGCGGATTCTTCGACGAATACCATCTCTCCCGCCTCTTCCGCCGGAAGTTCGGCCTGCCCCCTGGCGCCTATCGAAGGCAAGCCCGCCAGCTGGGGTGATGCCTGGCGTATCCAGGGGAAAAACAAACTACCGCATGTGGCGGTTGCGATAAACCGTTGGGGAGCACCCTTCCTCGCGTGCAAACCAGATCGTGAAATGCGCGGCGTGACGGAACCCGAGTCGGAAGGCCACCTCCTTCACCGGGATCCGGCTTGTCCCCAAAAGCAATCTCGCTTGTTCGACTCTCCTGCGTTGATGGTATCGCTTCGGCGTGATCCGGTAGGCCTGGAGGAACAGGCGGTCGATCTGGGAGATTCCCAGTCCGGTGATCCGCTGCAGATCTTCCGACGGATACGGTTCGCCGGGTGAGCATTCGTTCAACCGCAGCACGGCGCGGGCAAGGCGCGCGTCATCCGGCAGGGCGCGCCCGAGTTTCCTGCCGTGCTGTTCCTGCACCGCGCTCCATACCTCGATCCATCCGAGCATGGCGCGTTGCAGTTGGAAAAAAACTCCAGCGGTGGAGGAGTAGCCGGCGTAGTCGATCCACGCGTCACTGAAGTTTCGGCTCACAAGACGCAGCAAGCTGGCGGCCCGTTTTTCCAGATTCGGAAAGTCGCGCGATTTCACCACCAATGCTTCTTTCTCTTCAAAAAGGCCGGTGCCATCGGGCCAGCGGCAGACGAAGTTCAGTGAAAGCACTGCGGCATCTACCGAGAACTCCTGATGCGCTTTTTCAGCCGGGGGAAACATCCACTCGCCCTTCGACGCCGTCCAAAGACCGCGCTTGGTCCTGACCGATGCGGTGCCGCGTCGGATCAACCACGCGCGTTGGCCGTGCAGGAAATCCGTCTCCATACTGCGGCTGGAGGGGATGACGGCCCGCTCGTAAATCCAGAGGAGTTCCGAGCGGACGGCGGCCCAGGTGTGCAGCGGCAGGATTGATGGAGCATCGGACGACATGCGGAAAACATTAAAGCAAAAGAGTAATCAGTAAACTCAATCCAATGGCGGTTTACGTCAGTGCCGGCTTAACGTTTGAGGCATGGAACAACTCCTCACAGAAACCCTCTCGACACCCGTGGAAGATGCGGGGGACCTCGTGGTGGTCGGTGCCGGAAGCACCGGTGTCGCCGCCGCTCTCGCCGCCGCCAGACTCGGCCTGCGGACAACCTTGATCGACCCTGCGTCGCATGCGGGCGGCACGCTTGTTTCGGGAATTCCGATCCTCGGTTATCATGACGGCAAGCGCCAAGTCGTGGCCGGGATCGCCGACGAAATCGTTCGTGAACTGCATCGTCATGGCGGAACGGTGGATGATCCCGCCCAAACCACTGCCATCAATGTCGATGTCGAAAGACTGAAGTTTGTCCTGCTGAATCTCCTTGAGGGAGCCGGCGTGAAGCTGCGCCTGCATACGCTCGTGGCCGGCGTGCGGACTGAAGAAGGTCGCATCACCCATGTGATCGTCGAAGGGAAGGGTGGCAGGCGCGCCTTGGCTGCCAGGTGGTTCATTGATGCGACGGGCGATGCCGACATTGCCATGGCCGCCGGAGTCCCAATTGAGAAAGGCCGCAAGAGCGACGGCAAAATGCAACCGATGACCCTCATGTTCGGCATTGGCGGAATCGACAAGAAGGCTTTTCAGGAATGGGGCGGCTATCACCGCATGACCGAGCTCTGGAAGGGGATGTCCGAAAAGTTCCGAAATCCGAGAAAGCAGGATTTCGCGCACTTCTGGGGACCCGACTCGCGTTCGGGCGAGTGGGCGTTCAATGCCACGCGAGTCCTTGCCGCGGATGGTTCGGACAGCGTCTCGCTCAGCGCGGCCGAAGCCGAGGGGCGCCGGCAGGTGTTCGAAATGGTCGATGAATTCCTGAGGCCGCATGTGCCCGGCTTCGAGAACGCCTTTGTGTCGTGGACCGCTCCCAAGATCGGCGTTCGCGAAACACGGCGAATCGTCGGCACCTACACGCTGACCCGCGACGATATCTGGAACTTCGTCTCCTTTAATGATGCGATCTGTCACGGCAGCTATCCGATCGATGTTCATAGCCCTACCGGCTCCGACACCGAGTTTCCACACGATCACTTTTACGGCGGTCGCCACTGGTCGATTCCTTATCGTTCGCTCGTGCCACTTAATGTCCGCAATCTTCTCGTGGGTGGACGCTGTCTTTCGTCCGAACACGAAGCCCTGGCGGCGGTTCGCGTGATGGCCAACACCATGGCCACGGGCGAGGCGGCCGGCACGGCCATCGCTCTCGCGCAGAAGGCTGGCATCGATCCCGCCGATCTTGATCCACAAGTTTTGCGAACCCAACTTCTTGCGCAAGGCGCATGGCTTCCGGAGCTGAACTCATGAGCACACCTTTCACAATCACGGCTCCCGTCATCGGTCATTTCGATGCCAAGGGAATCCGCCATCAAAACTCCTGCGTGGAGGATGCGTCCGGCTGTTTCCGCGCGAGCGGTCCCGGAGATGGTTTGCGCATCCAGCGCGCTATCATGTCGGAGGGAGCTTGCACCGAAATGCGCTTGTCCGTCGGAGCGGTCGATGCGGTGCGTGATCTCGCGCTGACCCAAGAAATCCAGATCGACTTGCCGTGGAGCTCCTATGTGATCGCGCCGGGAGCGGTTTACAACGGCAACCGCTTCCTCGTTCTGCCGCAGCCGTATTGTCCCGAACCGCCGACCGATGGCATGGGCGCCGACGGGCCGATCCTTGTCGCCGACATTCCGCGTCTCACCGCCGACACCGGCTACCGCATCGATCTCGCATCCAACGCGCTCACCACACCATTTGTCGGCATCTTTGATCCGCTCACTGGAAAAGGCGCGCTCATCGAGTTGGAAATTTATGGCGCTTGGGGAGTTTCAGGATTCGAACTGATCACCCTGCCCGGCGAGAGCATCGTGCTGCGTCTCCATCTGCCGGTGATGCGTCGCCGCCGTTACAGATTCTGCGACTGGGGCGATGTGGAGGAGAAAGGGCTCTCGATGGAAGCCGGCGACGAGTTTGAGACGACGCTACGGGTTCACTCCGTGACAGCGGGCGGCATTCCCGATTTTGTCGGGCAGCTGAACAAAAGAGCTTTCGACGCGAGGGATCGCGGAGAAGGAAAATGGCATCAAGGTCTGGCCGCGCACCTTCGCGAAGCCGGTGAGTTGGTCGAGGCGAAGTTCGACCAACACAACTGGAACGAGACCAAGGGCGTTTACCAAAACACTCCCTTGAGGCAAAAGAACCCGACGCACTTGCTGCAGACCGGATGGGCCGGCGGGGGAATGGTGGCGGTGGCCATGCTGCGTTCGCGTTCCGCGGAACGGCGTTCTCGCGCGCGACGAATGCTCGATGTGATCTGCGCCGAGGCGCTTTCCCCGAGCGGGCATTTCTTCGATTATCTTCTTCCCGACGGCACTTGGGGTGGATTCAGCAGCAAGTGGCCTGGGCGTCGCCCTTATCTCTTCATGCGTCGCACGCTGGAATGCACGCGCGATGTCATCAAGGCGATGGAATTGCTCCGCGAGCGCGGTGAGCCTGTTCCCGAGTCGTGGCAATCCGCCGCACGCTGCTCCTTGGAAGCCATGGTGAAAACCACGGAGCGTCACGGGCAGTTGGGCTATCTGGTGGACCCCGAGAGCGGCGATGTCCTGCTGGGGGCATCCACCTGCGGAGGCTTCGCGTTGGAAGCCCTCGTCCGTGGTCATGCTTGGTTTGAAGATGCCCGTTACCTTGAAACTGCCACCCGCCTCGCGCGCTTCTATCGTGAGCGTTACCTGCTGGCAGGTTACACCTGCGGCGGTGTGGCCGATGCCTTGATGTCGGTGGATTCTGAGAGCAACTACGGTCTGCTCTCGGGACTGGTGCATTTGCATGAAGCCACCCAAGACCCCGAGCATCTCGCATGGGCGGTCGAGGCGGCCGAGTTGTTTCAAACCTGGGTCCTGCTCTACGACGCGGTGCTGCCAGAGGGAACTCCGCTGCAGCGCCTCGGCATTGAGCCACGCGGTGCCGTGTTTGCGAACATCCAGAACCAACATGGCGCGCCCGGCATCTTTGTTTTTTCCGGCCATGAACTCGCCATCCTCGCAGAGCGCACCGGCGACGAACGCTGGCGCATCCTGCTGCGCGAGATCGTGGCCTGCATCCCGCAGATGGTAGTTCGCGAGGGGCAGAGCGATGTCTGGGGCGACCTGCCCCCCGGTTCGTCGAGCGAGCGGCTGATGACCATGGATGGTCTGGAGCCCGCCGGTTGCACCGCGCAGATCGACACCTTCTCGCAAGTGGTGCTGGTCAGCGCGAACGAGCTTCCTCCCGAAGTCCTGTCGTGAAAACAACGGGAAAGCAGAGGCTGTTTCTCTGAATGGGGGCTATCCTGCGGCTTGGCATGTGATCATCGAGCATGCACTCATCTCCGAGGATTGCCTTGTCAATTATTTGCCCATTGTCGAGGCGCGCACCACCAGTTCCCCTCGCAGGAGCAGGGTGCGGGGCGGAAGTTCCGGATGGCGGATGCGGCCGAGCATGGCGTCGATGCAGGTGATGCCGAGATAGCGGCAGGGCTGGCGGATCGTGGTCAGCGGCGTGGTAAGGAGCGTCGCGAATCCCGCGTCATCGAATCCGGCAAGCCGCAAGTCGCCCGGCACTTTGAACCCAAGCCCGGCGGCTGTTTGCATAAACCGGGCGGCATTTTGGTCGTTCGACCCAACGCATGCATCGTAGCGGGGTTTACCTTGGATCAGCGAACTGACAAATGCCGGGTTCGATAAATCGCCGGAACGCAAATCAGGGCGTGGTGCCCCGGCTTCGATCAGTGCTTCCCGCAGGCCGGAGAACCGCAGGTCGGTGGTCGAAGGGTAGTGATTTTCTGCAACGAAAAGCACGCGCCGGCAGCCCACTTCCACGAGATGCCTGCCCATGTCGTAACCGGCGTGGAAATTGTCGAGCGCCACAAGGTCGCAATCGCTGCGCTGCGGAAACTCCGTCGCGTCGCGATCCACGAGCACCACGACCAAGCCCGCTTTGCGCAGCGCGTTCACCACGCCCAGATTGACCGCCTCGCGTTCTTCCCTTTGTTCGAGTGGTGCGTAAAAAACACCTTTTACTCCTTGGGCGGCCCAAGAGTTTGCCAGTTCCTCCGGAGGTCGGTCCTGCGGGAGACCGCCCGTGAAGACTCCGCATCCGCGCTGTTGCGCTGCCCGCGTGATTTCCGCGCAGAGCGGATCGAGAATTTCGGTCTTGCCCAAACCGTCCACCAGCAGGCCCAGGGTGACTTGTAAGGGACGCCGTTCCGCCCGGATAAAGGTTCCTGCACCGGCGCGTCGATCCACCAAGCCCTGGAGTTGCAGGTCGCGCAGCGCCCGGGCGACGGTAGGCCGAGATACCTTCCAGCGCCGGCAGAGTGCTTCCTCGCTCGGCAGTCGCCCGCCGGCATTGGCGTATTTGCCGGCTTCGATCTCGCTGCGGAGGGTGTCGGAAATGGGTTTGTGCTTGCTCATTGGCGAGTGGATTTTGAAAAAAATGTAATTACAGGTTTCTTTAAAAATGTAAAGAAAAAACTCGATGTTGTAAGTGTCGATTGCCACTCTTTGTCAATCATGCGTTCGCTTCAACCCTTCGATCCACTCCCTACCCGCGAGATCGCCGCCGCTCTCGAGGGACTTTCCCATGCCACCGTCGCCGTGCTCGGCGATTTCTGCATGGATGTCTACTGGCCGATTGACCGGTCTGCCTCCGAGGCTTCCGTTGAGACGGGGCTGCCGACCGAACCGGTGTGCAATCAGCGATATTCGCCCGGCGGGGCCGGCAATGTGGTGACAAACCTGCTTGCGCTCGGCGTGGGCCGGATTTTTCCCATCGGCGTCCTTGGTGATGATCCGTTTGGCCGGGAGATGAGCCGGCAGTTGGTGCGGCCCGGGATTGATTCGCGCGGGTTGATTGTTCAGTCCGAAAATTGGGCCACCCACGCCTATGTGAAACCGTATGAGGAGGGCGCGGAGTTGAGCCGGATCGATCACGGCAATTTCAACCGGCTTGCGGCGGAGACGGAGGAAAAGCTTTTTGCCTGTCTGGCGGAAGTCATCCCCCAGGTGTCGGTGGTCCTGATCAATCACCAGGTTATCGGCAGCATCCATGATTCTCCGTCGTTCCGGGAGCGCCTCTGCAGGGTCATCCGGGAGCACCGGGAGGTCAGTTTCATTGTTGATTCTCGTGGGTATCACGAAGCCTATGCTCCCGCAGTTCACAAGCTGAACGACAGGGAGGTGATGGTCGCATGCGGTCATCCGGTCGGGGCCGGCGAAATCGTCCCGCTCGATGCGCTGGAAAAAGCGGTTGGGGAGTTGCAGACACGGTGGGGATCCTCTCTGGTGGTCACCCGCGGTGACTGCGGTTGCCTCGTATGCGACGGCAGCTCGCTTCTCCAGATCTTTGGCATCCTGGTGATGGGCAAAACCGATCCGGTGGGCGCAGGCGACACATTCGTCTCCGCGCTTGCGGGCATCGTTTCCACAGGCACCAACCTCAACGCGGCGGCATTCGTCGCCAACATGGCGGCGGCGGTGACCGCGCAGAAACTCTTTCAGACCGGGACGGCAAGCCCAGAGGAAATCCTCGGCGTCGCGACGGACACGGATTTTGTCTTCCGTCCGGAACTGGCGCAATCCCCGCACCGGGCACAGTTTTTCAATAGTAGCGAGATCGAGATCATCGCGGAACCGCCGAAGGCCTTGGACATCCGGCACGCGATATTCGACCACGACGGCACGATCTCCACGCTGCGCGAGGGGTGGGAGCAAATCATGGAGCCGATGATGATGCGGGCGATCCTCGGCAAGCATTACGCCACTGCGGACGAGGCACTGTTTCACCGCGCGAAAACCCGTGTTCTCCATTTCATTGAAACCACCACGGGCATCCAGACCATCGTGCAGATGCAGGGCTTGGTGGAACTGGTGCGCGAATTCAATCTCGTGCCCGAGGCGGAGATCCTCGACGCGCCCGGTTACAAGGCCATTTACAACATCGAACTGAAGAAACTCGTGGATGCGCGCCTGGCGAAGCTCGACCGGGGCGAACTGGAGATCAGCGATTTCACAGTCAAAGGCGCGGTGCCGTTTCTGGAATCGCTCCACCGCTCGGGTGTCCGCTTGTATCTCGCCAGTGGCACGGACGACGAGGATGTCAAATTCGAGGCGCAACGGCTCGGCTACGCGTCATTGTTCACCGGTGGCATTTTTGGCTCCGTGGGCAACATGAATAAAGACGCGAAAAAGGTCGTGCTGGAGCGCATCCTCGCCGAGGTGAACGGAAAGTTCGGAGAGTTGCTTGCGCTTGGCGACGGACCTGTCGAGATCCGCGAGACGATTCGGCGCGGCGGCTACGCGATTGGGATTGCCAGCGACGAGGTGCGCCGATTCGGCCACAACCGCGAAAAACGGGCGCGCCTCATCCGTGCCGGCGCGCAGGCAGTCATCCCTGATTTCTCGCAGCACGAAACGCTCTGGCAATTTCTCAACCTCCCAAAATCCTAATCATCATGAAAAGTCATTCCGAAAAAATTCTAACCGCTTCGCAGGCGCGCGCCTTCCGGGATCAACTGCTCGCAGAGGGCAAGACGCTCGCATTCACCAATGGTTGCTTCGACATATTGCACCGAGGTCATGTCACTTACATTGAATATGCCCGCCAGCAAGGCGACGCCCTTTGCGTCGGCCTCAACAGCGATGCTTCAGTGAAGCGCAACAAAGGAGATAGTCGCCCCATCAACAACGAAGAAGATCGTGCCTATGTGATGGCCTCACTCGAGGCGGTTGATTGTGTCGTGTTGTTCGACGAGGATGAACCGCGCGAACTGATCGAAAAGATCATCCCTCAGGTGCTAATCAAAGGCAGCGATTGGGCACACTATGTAAGCGGTAGGGAGATCGTCGAAAAGCACGGCGGCAAGGTCGTATTGGCCGACATGGTCGATGGCAAGTCCACCACCGGAACCATCGAGAAAATCCTGCAAGTCTATGGAGGTGAAAAGTAATCATGAACACACATGACACCATCATCGTGACGGGAGCCGCTGGTTTTATCGGCCGTAATGTCGTCGCCGAACTCAACCGCCGCGGATATGAAAATCTGCTGTTGGTCGATCATCTGGGCACGGACGAAAAGTGGAGCAATTTGGTCAACCTGCATTTCGAAAACCTTGTGTCTCCAGAGCGCTTCTTGAGCATGGTGGAGACCGAACAATTGACCAAGGCTCAGGCCTGCATTCATCTTGGGGCTTGCAGCGCGACGACCGAGAAGGACGCCGACTTTTTGCTCGAAAACAACTATCGCTACACCCGCACATTGTGCGAGTGGTGCCTGAAACATGGCACGCGTTTCGTCTATGCTTCGAGCGCGGCCACTTATGGCGATGGCCAACTCGGTTATAGCGACGAGGACGCCATGACGCCTCAGATCAAACCACTCAACATGTATGGTTACTCAAAGCATCTCTTCGATCTGTGGGCCTTAAAACACGGCCTGATGGATCGCATCGTCGGACTGAAGTATTTCAATGTTTACGGCCCCTTTGAGGATCATAAAGGCGGCATGCGCTCGCTGGTTCAAAAGGCCTATCATCAAATCCAGGAAAGCGGCTACATTGAACTCTTTCGATCCCACCGATCCGACTATCGAGACGGCGAGCAGATGCGCGATTTCATCTATGTGCGCGACGCAGTGGATGTGACCCTCCATTTCGCCTTGGAATCAACAGTGGGCGGCCTGCTCAACTGTGGCACCGGCATCGCGCGGACATGGGTTCACCTTGCCCAAGCCCTGTTTGCGGCCATGGGGCGCACGCCTGATATCAGATTCATTCCAATGCCCGAAATTCTTCAGGGAAAATACCAATACTTCACCCAAGCCGACGATGCCAAGTTGCGCCGGGCAGGCTATGCAAAAACCTTCACCTCACTGGAAGATGGGGTAAAGGATTACGTCGATTACCACTTATCGAAGCAAGGCAAGATCGAGCATTAGAACTGAAGAAGCTTGGTCCCGTTGCCCACCTCTGATCTTTCAACCTATGCTCGCACATCAGGGATTTGCTACTCGCCCTGCTGCAAAAACTCGAAAACTCATGAAGACACTCCACCTCATCTCGCAAGCGCACATTGATCCCGTCTGGCTCTGGCCGTGGACGGATGGCGCCGCCGAAGTCCTCACCACCGTTCAAAGCGCGGTGGATCGCGCCGCGGAATTTCCTGAATTCAAATTCACCCGGGCATCCGCCGCCACCTATCGATGGCTCAAGGAGATGGATCCGCGGCTTTATGCGGAGGTCTGCCGATTGATCCGAGAGGGGCGCTGGGAAGTCGTCGGCGGCTGGGTCGAGCAGCCCGATTGCAATCTGCCCTCCACCGAGAGCTTTGTCCGGCAGAGCCTTTACGGCAAATCGTGGCTCCGGGCCGAGACCGGTGCCTCGGCCACGGTCGGTTACAATGTCGATTCCTTCGGACACGCCGGAGGGTTTCCCCAGCTTCTCCGGCGCGCCGGGTTCTCGCACTATGTCTTCATGCGTCCCGATCCGTGGGAGGCGCCTGATGTGCCCGATCTTTTCTGGTGGGAAAGCTCCGACGGCTCGCGCGTGCTCACCCAGCGAATCCCCCGGCAATACAGCCAGTCGCCCAAGACCACGGCAGACGAGTTGGAGAAAAACCTGCGCGATCATTGGCAGGCCTATTTTTCGCCCGGCTTTGACGACGGAATATTCTTTCTCGGCATCGGCAACCATGGCGGCGGCCCGACCCGCGAACACCTGGAGCGCATCGTCGCTCTCCAGAACGATCCCGCACTGCCCCGGCTCAAGTTGTCCACGCTCGCGGAGTATTTTGCGGCGGTCGAAAAGTCGCCCGCATCGGAGGCAATCACGACCTGGCGCGGCGACCTGCAATACCACGCCCGTGGTTGCTACGCCGCCACCGGCGAGGTCAAACAACTCAACCGGCGTGCGGAGAAGAGCCTGTTTGCTGCCGAATCGGCGCAGGTGGCCGCGACCTTGGCGGGGCAGGGAGACCTCTCCGCGCCGATTCTCGGAGAAGCCTGGTGGCGGGTTCTCTTCAACCAGTTTCACGACATCCTCGCCGGATCGTGCGTTCTCTCGACCTTCCGCCCCGTGCGCGATGCATTCGGGGCCGCCTGCGCCGAGGCCGATGAACTGGCCGTCAAGGCCGCGTTTCGCATGGCTCGCAAGGTCGATACGACCGGCGAGCCCGGTGGCGTGCTTTTCGCATGGAACCCGCTGCCCTGGCCGCGGCGCCTTCTCCTCCAGACCGATGCATTCAGCGATCCCCATGGACGCGCTCCGATCACACATCTCCAGACGCGCACAGGCCACAAACTGCCGATCCAATGGATGACGCCCGAGGCACATTTCGGCCCGTGGCACATGCCGTGGCAGAAACTCACGACCGTTGTCGATCTGCCCGCGCACGGTTACGCCGTCTTCCGCATGGCGACCGGTGATGCGCCCGAGCCGCAACCCGCGCCCGCCGCACCGTTCCTGGTTTCCAAGGACGCGCTTGGCCTGGAATCATGGAAATCCGCGGATGGAGTGGAGCTGCTGGCGGCACCGCTTGGGTTGTTGGTCATCGAGGATCAAAGCGATACCTGGGCGCATGGTGTGGATGGGTTTCCCCATGAGCTGGGACGCCCGCGCTTGGTCGAGAGCCGGGTCGTTGAATCCGGACCACTTCGCACCGTTCATCGGCAGAAAGGAGTCTGGGGAAACTCGGAGATCTGGCTCGACATCGTTCACAACCCGTCGGTCGGAACGGTCGAACTCCTGCTCCGTCTCAATTGGCAGGAGAAACGCCAACTGCTCAAGCTCGACATTCCCTCCTCGCTCAGCGAGCCGCGCGTTGTCTGCCGCAGCGCCGGTGGTGTCTCCGAACGCCCATTTGCGGGTGACGAACAGCCGTGTCACGACTGGGTCGCGCTTGCCGGCAAGGCTGGCGGCACGGAGCGCAGCGTCGCAATCCTGAACGAAGGCAGCTACAGCTTTTCCTGCGTGGATGCCAACCTGCGCATGATCGTGGTTCGCTCGACCCCCTACGCGGAATACGCACCGGTCATTCATGCCACCGGTCATAGCGGGGATTTCACGACTCTCTCCCATGAGCGCTCTCCCGATGACGCGGTCGCCCCGCACACCGACCATGGCTGGCAGGAACGCCGTTTCGCGCTCGTCGAGCGCAGCGGGCCGGACGCACTCGGCCGCTTGGATCGCGAGGCGGAAGAGTTTCAGGTGCGCCCGGTCGTCATGATCGATTCCGCGCATCCCGGCAACCTGCCATGGGAACAATCCCATCTCCGCGTCGAACCCGGCACCGTGGCCGTGCTTGCGGTGAAGCCCGCCGAGAACGGCAAGGGGATCATCGTGCGCCTGCAGGAAATGTCCGGACGCGCCACCAAGGCGGCCTTGACGATCGGCGGTGAAACTCCGCTCAAACCTGTGGCGCTGAAACCATGGGAGATCAAAACGCTGCGGCTTCGTTTGACCCGGAAAGGTTGGACCCTTACTGGCACGGACTTTCTGGAAGTGGAAAAACGATGAGGTCTCTCTTCGGTATCGATCTCGGCGGCTACAGCACAGTCCGGATCGCCCCCGAGGCACGCCATCCGGCGATGAAGACGACACGGATTTCTACCAGAAAAAAGTCAATATTCTCATAACGCTGAAGCCGTGTTTTCAGTTAGGAATGGAAAGTCGTTTACACCTTGCGACTTCGTAAACATTCGTTCCTTTTCACCATGCCTACCCGACCCACACTCCATCTCATCTGCCAGGCTCACCTCGATCCCGTCTGGCTCTGGCCGACGCGCGATGGCGCGGCTGAAGCGCTGACCACGATCGACAGCGCAGTCAACCGCATGCACGAAAATCCTCGCATGAAGTTCACCCGTTCCTCGGCGCAGGTTTACCGTTGGATCGAGGAAAGCGATCCCCGCCTCTTTGCGGAGATTCGTCGCCTCGTGAAGGCCGGTCGCTGGGAGACGATCGGCGGATGGATCGAGCAACCCGATTGCAATCTGCCCTCCACCGAGAGCATCTGCCGCCACTCGCTCTATGGCGGAAATTATTTCATCTCGCGCTTCGGCGAGGCCGGTCGCGTTCGTGCGGGATACAATGTCGATTCCTTCGGGCACGCTGGAGGTTTTCCGCAGCTTCTCAAGCAGTCTGGCTTTGATGCCTATGTCTTCATGCGTCCACAAAAACGCGAGGCGCCCGACCTGCCGGATCTCTTTTGGTGGGGCTCCGCAGATGGCTCGCGCGTCATCTGCCAACGCGTGCCGGGCGAGTATTCGCAGAAGCCCTCGACCACGGCCGACCAGTTGGAGAAAATTATCCGCGAGCAATGGCAGCGGCATTTCTCACCCGGCTTCGATCATGGGATTTTCTGGCTCGGCATCGGCAATCACGGCGGCGGGCCGACCAAGGAACATCTCGCCCGCATCGCGGAGTTGCAAAAGGACCCGACGCTGCCCGTTCTCAAGTTCAGCACCGTGCGCGAATATCTTGCGGAAGTCCTCGCATCGCCCGCTGCCAAAAATCTTCCGCTTCACGAAGGCGAACTCCAGCACCATGCGCGCGGATGCTACGCTGCATGGGGCGACATCAAACAGCTCAACCGCACCGCTGAACGCCGTCTCGTCGCGGCGGAGACCGCGAGTCAATGCGCGGGGATCGACAAGTCGCTCGAGCCAGCGTGGTGGTCGCTTCTCTTCAACCAATTCCACGACATCCTCGCCGGCACCTGCACGATCCAGACCTCGGCCGAGACACGCAACCGCTTCGGCGCCGCGATCGATGCCGCCGATGACACTCTGCGGCATGCCGTCCACCGCATGGCCCGCCGCATCGACACAAGCCACCTCAGCGGCAACACGCTCTTTGCCTTTAATCCGCTTCCATGGGCGCGCGAGGTCGAAGTGATGCTCGATACTTTCACCCAGCCGCACGGACGCGAAAAAATCACCCATCTCGTTTCCACCGACGGCCGACGCATCCCGATTCAGTGGCTCGCCGCCGATTCGAACTTCGGCCCGCATCTCATGCCATGGGGCAAACTCTGCGCGCGCCTTCCACTGCCGGCCTCGGGCTACAGCACCTTCCATATCGGACTCGAACCAGTCGCTGCCGCACCGAAAAAAATCAAGGCACTGCCCGCACCGAAAAACCCCGTGCGCCTCGTCGTCCTTCCCGATCACAGCGACACCTGGGCCCATGGCGTGAAGTCATTTTCCGGAAAAGCCGTCGCGATTCCACTTGGTCGTGGCAAGGTCATCGAGCAAGGGCCATGGACGACCATCGTCCGTCACAGCGCCGTGTGGAATCGTTCATCGATCCAGCTCGATGTCGTCGCGCGCGCCAACGAGCCGGCACGGGAACTGCGACTGCGCATGAACTGGCAGGAATCCCGCAGCATCCTTCGCCTCGATTGGCCCACCGGCATCAAGGAGGGTGAGTGGATCAGCCAAACGATCGGTGGCCACAGCACCCGCAAGGCCGATGGCGATGAGCAACCTGCTCAAAACTGGACCGCCTTTGCAAAGGGCAAGCGCGCCGCCGTTCTCGTGAATGACGGCTCCGGCAGCGTCTCGGCACGCAAGGATGTCATCTCCACGATCGTGGCCCGCTCGACGCCTTACGCCGAGCATGATCCGATGCCCTATCCCGATCTTCCGGAAACCCCATACACCGATCAAGGTTGGCAGGAGCGCCGTTTCTGGACGCTTAGCCTCGATGGCGAGTCACCGCTTGATGCAGCCGATCGCATGGCCGCGTCGCTGCTCACCGGCGCCGAGACGATGCTCGATTCCTGCCACCCGGGCGACTGGCCGATGGAGCGCAGTTTCTTCGCGATTGAACCCGCCGAAGTGAACCTGCTCTGCTTGAAAAAATCGGAAAACAGCAAGGCATGGATCGCGCGTCTGCACAACCCAACATCGCGAAGCATCAAGACCACCGTGCGCGTCGATGGTTACGCCAAGCCCGCAACGATTCCGCTCAAGCCGCACCGCATCATCACGCTAGAGATCGCAGCCGCCACCAAAGCGAATGCCAAAGGCACGCCGAAATGGCGCGAGCTTGATCTCAATGAGAATCCGATTGCCGAAGCATCCCGATGAGTGACTCCCTCCTCCTCGGCATCGATCTCGGTGGCACCAAGACCGCCGTCATTCTTGGAACGCCATCCGGCGAGGTGATCGCGCGCAAGCAGTTTGCGACCACCACGGCGGCGGAGACGCGGCGCAGGATCACCGAAGCGGCGAGAGGATTTGGCCGCGATTTCTCGCGTGTCGGCATTGCCTGTGGCGGACCTCTCGATGTCGCGCGCGGCAGGCTGCTGGCCCCGCCTAATCTTCCCGGTTGGGAAGGTGCGGAATTGGTCTCGTGGTTTGAATCCGATCTGCAAAAACCGGTCTCAATGGTCAACGACGCCAATGCCGGTGCCCTCGCCGAATGGCGTTGGGGAGCGGGCAGGGGATGCACGGATATGATTTTCCTCACCTGCGGCACGGGCCTTGGCGCAGGCATCATCTCGGGCGGACGCCTCCTGGCCGGTGCTGGTGGAAATGCGGGAGAGATTGGTCATGTGCGCCTCACTGAAGAGGGGCCGCTTGGCTACGGCAAACGCGGCAGCGTCGAAGGCTGGGCCTCCGGTGGTGGCATCGGGCGTCAGGCAGTCGATGCCGGTTGGCCCGCCGGAACCAGCACCAAGGATGTCGCCCTCGCCGCCGATGCGGGCGACCCGCGAGCAATCTCACTTTTGGAAAATGCGGGAAGCAAACTCGGCCGCACCATCGCCATCCTCGTCGATATGCTCAACCCGCAGATCATCGTGCTCGGCTCACTTTTCGTGCGTGCCCGCCATCACCTCGAGCCAGCACTCCTGCGCGAACTTCATGCCGAAGCCTTGCCCGAACTCGTCGCAGCCTGCCGCGTCGTCCCTGCCGAACTCGGCGAATCGATCGGCGACCTGCAAGCCCTCGCCTCCGCGATGGAATCTCCCGTTTGAAAAATTATGAACTCCACACCAACCCGCCGCGACCATCTTACCGAATTGTTGAAGCGCCGCCCCGAGCTTACGCCGCACGCAGCAGAGATCCGCAAGGCCGCCGATCTGTTTCTCGAATGCTTCCGTAACGGCGGCAACGCGCTCATTGCCGGCAATGGTGGCAGCGCGGCCGATGCGGATCATTGGGCAGGGGAACTCATGAAAGGATTCGAGTCCCGCCGCCCGCTTACTCAGGAGCTGCGCGCGGGTCTGCGCCCAGAGCTTGCCGATAGACTTCAGCAGGCCGTTCCCTGCATCCCGCTAACTGGCTTTCCCGCGCTGCGCACCGCCGTGGCGAACGACATCGATCCTACGCTGGAGTTTGCGCAACTCGTCATGGCACTCGGCCGTCCCGGTAGCCTCTTCGTGGGTCTCTCGACTTCCGGCAACGCAGCCAATGTCTGTGCCGCCGCCGAAGTCGCGCGGGCGAGGGGACTCAAGGTCCTCGGCCTCACAGGGGAAGGCGGCGGAAAACTCGCCCCACTCTGCGATCTCTGCATCCGCGTCCCAGCCAAGCGCACGCTCGAGGTTCAGGAATTCCACCTGCCCGTCTACCACACCATCTGCCTGCTCATCGAAGACGAGTTTTTTTCGAGCTGATTCTCCCGCGAAGATTTTGCAGGGAGGAAAAGGCTGCTGGGTAAATGTTGCAGCCAGCAGTTCATTTTGGGACACCAAGGGCTTGGCGGTCGGGGTATTACGAGGACGCCGCTTTGCGGCTGAAGTTTGGGTTATGCGGGACGATGGACCCTCCCAAGGTTTCGAATCGCGCTGCCGCGCGAAACACACACAGCGATTTATCCTCTGCCTTCCTGAAAGATTCCTTCTACGCGCAGGGTCTGCGGGCGGGTGGGGAGGCCTTGTTCGTAGTGTCGCAGTTGGGCGGCAAGGAGGTTCACGGCGGCTTTGCCGATGGCTGCTGCTGGGTAGACCATTCCGGTAAGGTTTGCCGAATCGTTTGAGCGCTCGGGAGGCAGGTCGAGAACGAAGATATCCGGCGCTTTGGGGTTTGAAGGCAGTCCGTCGATCCATTTCAGGGCTTTTCCAAATGGACACAGGATGATGTCCGGGCGGAAATTTTTGCACCAGCTTTGGAGGTTGGCGATTGGATTGCTCGTTTCTGGGCGGAAGACGGGGATTTTATCAGCCTCGGGCAGCCACCATTGGCGCTCAAGAAAAGCCCCGAGCCATTGAGAGTTCCTCGTTCCAGGCATGGCCACGAAGCCAGGACGCGAATATCCGCCTGCCAGCAAGCGCTCGAAGATGCGTTGGGTGTCGGAGTAGTGGTTCTGCGCGGCGCGGTTCACGCCCTGGAGGTCCTGGTCATAGTCCGTCGCAGCCACGGCAAAGCGCTCCCAAGGCAGGGCGATGGGCTCCGAGCCCTCCGGGAAGGGGCCGACCACGATCCCACGGACGCCACGGGCTTGCAGGATTTTTGAGATGGCGTTCCATTTGCGTCCCTTCAGATCGGCGTGAAAAAATCCTGCTGTCAGCCCGAGAGTGTGTGCCTGCTCCTCAACTGCTCGATAAATTTCCGCGACGGGGCTCTTGCGAATCGCTCTTTCCGGGTAACCGCAGAGGAAGACGACATTCGGATGTTCGTTGATGATGTCTCCCTTCACCCGCACCTTCCACGCGGCGAGGAACGGGGTTCGGCGGTAGCCTTGTTGATGGAGTTCCGCCAACACTCGCTCGCGGGTGGCTTTGGCGACTTTGGGATTCTGATGAATGACGCGCGAGACCGTCATGATCGAGACTCCGGCCGCTTCGGCCACGCTTTGCATGTTCACGCTCATCGGTAGGGCCTCACGGTTTTCCCTTCGATGATGAGCGGGACGAGGGTTTGAATGATATCCGGCTGCGAAGGGAGTCCTCGCTCTCCATGGTAGATCAGTGTGGCCAATAAATCGACCGCGCTGCGCCCGAGATCGGTGCTGGGCTGCGGAATGCCGGTTAATTCCTGATGCGCTGGATTTCCATGGCGCATTCCCAGAAAGAAAAATCCGACATCCTCGGGGATGCGCAGTCCCGCCTCGATGAGCCAATCCTGATACTCAATAATCCCGCCGCTCAGGATCACATCCGGCTGGTAGTCCTGGAACCATTTCAAAAATTCCTCTTTGTTTTTCTTCGACTTGTCTTCGATGCGCAGTCGCAGCAGCGGGATATCCAGCGCAGCGGGAAAGGTTTCGCGCAGGGCCAAAAAATCCGCCGTGTGCCGGCTCCCGCCCAGTGTCTCAGTGACCATGCTGCTGACATAGCCAGGGCGTTTGTATCCCCGGCGTCTCAAATCCTCCAAGCAATGACGCATCGTCTCATAGCCATGCGACGACACCGTGTGCATCGGCGGGTGTTGCGCGGAAAAACCAATCGCCACGAGTGAGAGATCTTCCCACGGCAGCGAGAGGGCCGACGAGTTCGGTGGAAAGCGGGAAATGATGACACCGTGGATGCCGTTTTTGCGCAGTTGATCCGGGATTTTTTCCAATTCCAGATTCCGGGAACCAACATGCCAGATCTGGATCGAGAACCCCAACTCCTCGGCGCGTTTTTTGGCTCCGTCCCATGTTTTCGAGAGAAGCGGGGTTTCGGCGTAAGCCTTGGAGCTATGCCCAGCCAAGTAGACAATCGGGTGGCGGGTCTGCGAGGCCTGCGGCTTGCGCACACGGGCCATCCAGTGGCTCACCAGCGGATTCAGAGAAAACCCGACCCGCTCCGCAGCTGACTGCACCTTCACCCGCGTGTCTGCACTCACCAGCGAACTGCCCTGCAATGCGCGGTAAACCGTCGCACGGGAGCAACCGGTTTCTTTGATAACTCTTTGAAGCAGGTCCGAAGGCATGGCTGCAACAGAATGAACGCGTTTCAACGAAGTTCACCAAAAAAAGCGACGATTAACAAAAAGAGGATCGTTGCTCAGAAAGCGGGATTCCTAACGGTTCAAAAACAATTCACCCGCATGTGGCATCCCGCTGCTTTCGTCAAAAACCGGCGGGCCTTGCGGGTCCAATGTCTCGATCCGGTTGCAGCGCACAACGATCCCATTGGCCGGTGAGCTAAGGACGATTCCCTGTCGGGCGCCGGTGACATTAGAATGCTCCACCACGCCCAGAATGATGCCGCCCTTGTCGTGGGGCACATAGCTTTGCTCTGGTGCCTGCCAGTTCTCAAAGCGGGTGTGGAGATAGGCCGCCGTATCCACATCTTCGCCTTGGTTATGCCGGCAGATATCGCCAACCGAATAGGCGACCCGTTCGCGCGGTTCAGTCCAGCGCTGGAAGGCGCGATAATGGTTCACCCAGCAGGCAGGGGTCAGGCTGGTGTCGCCGCTGTAGCCCTGGATGTGGGCAAAGGTGTTGCGGGTCGTGAGATTCCATGCCGTGGGATTGCGGTATCCGTGGTTCCAGATCACTCCGCCGGCGAGGTTCCGGTAATCGTTGTTTGCGACGATATTCTCGATGCTGTTAAACCAAAAAACTGTCCCGTGGCTTTTGTGCTCTTCATCCACACCGCCGGTATCGACTCGGTTACCGACAACATGGTTCTGATGGTAGCAGACCTGCAAAACGATCCGACTGCCGGAATCCGGCGCGATCCGCCATGGGCGATCGAGAAGCAGACGAACCGCATTCCCTTCGCGTTGGATGCCGGTCACGATGCGGAACTGGCCGAGGCCGCGCCCCTCGCACACCAGAACCATCCAGCGTTCGTTTTTTCCCACATCGTCGGGGATCTTGCTCCCGAGTGGCGTCGTCACATCGATAAAAAGTGTGTTGCCATCGAAGTTCTTCGAGGTGACCTCGCCCCGCAGGCTGGGATCGGCAAGATCGAGCGTGACTGAGCCCTCGTCCGCATCTTTAGTCCGGAAAATCCCGCCATCCTGATAGCGGAAATGAAATAGAATCTGCTCGCCCATGTTCTCGTCGAGCCCTGGGCCGAGGGAGGCATGATGACCCACATCCGTGCCGCAGTTGCCGGAAATGAACAGGTGGCGGTTGGCGCTGTTTACCGAGAGGAACATGCGATTGAGCGTGCGCGCCTGAGTGCGGTCGGCGCCGCGCATCGTGTTGTTTTCGATAATCACGCGCTGGGCCGCCACGGTGACGACGCTGATGCAGCGGAAGCCGCTGTAGAAAATCGCCACCTTTTCGCCCTTGCAATAGAGCCCTGGAAAATAACCGGTGAACCGGCAACCGCTGATCCGCACATCGTTTGTGAAAAGGGGAGCGCCGCTGGCATCGCGACGGCCGATCTGGATGCCGATGCCCAAATGGTGAAACTCGCAATCCTCGACGACGATGAATGAGGAGTCTGAGGCTTCGAGGTGCAGTGCCGCGCTTTCGACCGAATGTGGCACGCGCATTTCCGGGGCCACTTTGGGCATGGCGTCCGGCGTGATGAACATGCAGCACCTCACCTCCACGCGAGCTGCAGCCACGGTGACGCAACGCTGGCAGGCGCCATCAACACCGTTGAGAAAACTGATCCCCTCCAGCCTTGAACCCACAGCCTCGACATGGAGCAATTCCGGCAAGGGCGGCGCATCGGCCAGGCCGGTGAGAATGGTATGGACGCCTTCAATGACATGCTGGTCCTCCTCGCGCGTCCAATGATGTGTTCCCGCGCCAGCGCCGAGCAGGTGCACGGGAAAGCCTGATGCAGGAATCCGCAAGGGTCGGCTGATGCGATAAGTTCCCGCTGCCATTTGGATCGTGCCGCCTCTTTCCGAGGCAGAATCCATGCAGGCTTGGAGAGCGTTCGCGCAATCCGTTTTTCCATCCGCCACCGCGCCCCAATCGCCAGGGTTGATGATCTCCGTGGAAACCGCGGCATTTGGCTGTTGGATTTTCAGGATGGCAGGTTCGCTCCATCCCCATTCGGCGCCCGTTCCATTGTGGCATTGAAACTTGTAGTCACCTTGCGGGAGATCCTCCTGCAATCGCGCGGTGAGTTGCCAGTCACTTGCTGTCAGCACATCCACCCATCCTTCAAAAGACACTCCTTCCAACCACACTCGCGAGGGCGATTCGGATAACGACAGGTTGCGGCCAAAAACGCGGAGGATGGAGCCCTCGAGGCGACTCCACCAAACGACCGGTGCATTGATCCGAAAAGGCCTGCCTTTCAGACCATCACGAATCGGCCAGATCAACAGCGCGCCGCGCTCAATCTCCGACGGCAGCACCGCCATCAAGCGATCTTCCGCAGCATGCTTGGGCTCGACCTCATGATGTTTTTTGCCATCCCAAATGACGAGGTGTGCATTGGCCAATCCAAGTCCCGTGGCAACGAGGGTTTCATCGGCAAATGTCGTATCCGAAGCCATCGCGAGAGCAGGCGCATCTGCTGGGGAATCGCTATTTTCCCCAGGCCATAGCGAGGAATCTGCCTCTGGCCGCGGCATGCCCGCCGCTTGCGTCATCATGGTTGTTTCGATGGTTTTTTCTGCCAGACCCGCACCCAATCGACTTCCATGAAGGAGCCGTCTACCGCGCGGGTGGCTTTGCCGCCGCACCAGTCGGCGATGTAGGTGGAGAACCAAACGGAGATCGGGCGGTGGCTGTCGATGTTTGGCAGGCGGCGGATCTCGCGTCCGTCGAAGTAGAAGATGAGTTCCTTCTCGTTCCACTCCATGGCGATCACATGAAAGTCATCAGCCAGATTTTCACCGGCGCGGTAGCCGAGGAGCGTTCCGTCCGCAGTGCCATTGGTGAGGTGCGTGGTTTTTCCGTCCTTCTTGTGGTGGATGTAGAAGTGCGCGTTGATGATGTCGGGATACCAGCCCTCGTTGGGATTGAGTTCCACCTGGGGATTGTCGGTATTTTTGGAAAAGCCCCAGAAGGCGTTGTTGATGCCGATGGCGCGGGCGTAGCGGTAGGAGGCCTCGAAGTAACCATATTGCCATTCGTTTTTCGTCAGCAGGTTGCCGCTCGACCAGACACAGCCATTTCGGGATTCCACCTTGTTGATCAGGCGAAGATGACCGTCCTTGATCACCACATTTTCGCGCCAGCGGCCAAGCCTGTTTCGCACGCGCACGGAGTTGTCGATCGTCCAGACCGACTCGTCCACCGCAGGCTTGTCGAAGCGGTCCTCAAAGACCAATTGCCAATCGCCACCGGGCGGGGGATTCGGTGCCAGCACGACATGAAGGAAGCGACGCAGGGCCACGGTCGCCTCGGCACGGGTGAGGTTCTTTTCATGGGCCTCGGTGCCGAAGCCCATGCTCATTTTCAAGCGGCTCCAGAATCCAGAATCTTGCGGAGGGGCCTTCGGTAGGATGCCAAGGGATTCGCATATCTGAACCTCGGAGGCATTCGCAGGCGCTCCGTAACTTGCCGCCAATGACCGGCCCTTGGCCTGCGCGATTTGCGCTAGAAGCGTGGCGGCCTGTTTCCCGGTGACTTCTTTGTTTTTCAGCAAGCCCTGAATTTCATTTTGCGAAATTCCAAGCTCCTTGGCTTGGGCAAGCGTTTTCTCAGGTGTGCTTGGCTTCTCGCCGGATGCCGTGGCCACCGCCCATGCGAGGAAATCTGCCGAAGCGATCGGCTCATCCGGCGCGAATGTGCCATCCGGCAGAAGGGTGGCAAATCCCTTGCGCACCAGAGTGGTGATCTCCTGGCGAGCAGGATGTTCTTTGATGCCTTCCACATTAAGATAACGCGGCAACCAGGGATCCACCGTGACGATCAACGAGTCCTCAATTTTTCCCGAGGCATCGATCCTGTCAAAGCGCACATCGGAAATGCGGGTATTGATGTTTCCCTTCGCGCTGCCAGGGCGCACATACTCGACGAATTCATCCTGGTCGGACGAGAAATCATATTCGCCAAGAACAACCCACTCGCTGGCACCCTGTGTTGAGTCCAGCGAAGCCGATGATTTCTTGCCGGAGTGGTTGATCGTGAAAGCCACTGCGGGATCATCCAATTCGCCGCTCACGATCTTGTAGGCCGACACGCGGTATCGACCGGGGGTGGTCAGCACGGGATTCCAACGGGCGCTTCCGGGTTGGTTGCTCCAGAGCGAATTTCCAAGCGGGGTTTTAAATGTGCCGGAAGGCGTCCATTTCCCCTCGCTGCTGAAGCCGGGTTTGAGCGTGCGTTTCTGGCTCGCGGGAATGACCGGCGCCTCTTCGCGGCGCGACACAATAAAGGCTGCTTCTGCAGGCTCATCTGGAACCACGCTTGGTGAAGCCCCCTGTGCAAAGGCAGGAAGAGATCCAAGGAAAAAGGCTCCAAGAAGAGCCAGTGAAGCAGTTTTATTCATGGTATTATTGGTGTGAAGGGTTTGTGCGGCTGCTTATCGGGCAAATCCCAAGTCATCGAGGCCAAGCAGCGGTGTCGCAGTAAACTTCATGGCCTTCGTTGTTGCCGTGATCTCGACCGTGGCGATCCGTTCCCCTGTCGTCTTATAGCCAAAAAAAGCGGCGCGCGAAGTTTGATCGCTGGGAATCTGGAGGCCGGTGAGTGATTGGGTATCCAGAACTTTACCCGCTGCATCTTTGAAGACCGCCTCAATGGACTCGAACATGGAGGAACGAGCTCCCGGGCTGGTTAATGTGAAGCTCACTGCAGTTGCCGCCTTATCCGAACCAGCGGAGGCGGGGGTGAATGATTTCGAGTCGGAGTTATAGTCGCCAAACTTCAAAACGGCAGTCAATTTCTGGGGTTCAGCGTCTTCACCAGGTGTTCCTTCGAGGCGGAGTGCGTAAGTATCGGAACTCGCGAAAGAGGCGTTCACAAAAGATTCACCACTCTTGGGAGAGGCGCCAACTCCACCGAAGGTCAATTCCACATCGGGAACCATATCACTACTTTCTGTGAAACTGATGATGTTACTTTTCGCATCAAAGAGCTTCCCGGCTGCTCCAAAAATCTGAACCGTGCGGAATGTGGGAATGGCAATCAATTCCTCCTTGGTTGTCACATTCGTCGGCGTCAACTCCGCTGCGATGACACCCTTCGGGTCGATTGACTCGAAATCTTTGGCGCGTGCTGGATTTTCAAAAACCAAGGCCGAGGCCGAGGTCGCAAGGCCTGCGAAAAGCAAAGCGTGGAGGATGGAGGTTTTTTTGTTCATAATTGAGGAGTTGTTCTTTGGTTGGGTTGAAGTGCTCTGCTTGGGAAAAATGCAGGATGACAAGGAAGATTGCAGCGTCGTCGCCTATCGCACAAATCCCAGGTCATCGAGGCCGAGCAGCGGTGTCGCTGAAAATGTCATGTCTTTGGTTGTCGCTGTGATTTCGACAGTGGCAATTCGCTCCCCGGGGCTTTTGTATCCAAAAAAGGCGGCGCGAACTGTGGCATCGTTTGGAATGTTCAGGTCGTTCAGGGATTGCGTATCCAACACATTTTCCGACGCATCTTTGAAAACAGCGACGATGGATTGAAACATGTGCGAACGATTGCCCTGGCTGGTTAATGTGAAGCAAACCGCTCTCGGTGCTTTCGTCGAGTTAGGAGTAGCGGGAGTAAAAGAATGGGTGCCGGTATTGTAGTCCCCAAATTTCAGGGTTGCCGTTATGACTTTGACTTTCGCGGCCGTGTTTCCCGTGGATTCGAAGCGGATCGCGGAGTTGCCTGAACTTGCGAAATTCGCATTGTCCACTGTCGCGCCACTTTCAGGCGTTGCCCCAGCTCCCTCAAATGTGAGCTCCACAGCAGGCATCTCGCTCTCTGGGGAAAAGGTGATATGATTTTGTTTTGGCTCAAAAACCTGCCCCTCTTTTTGAAAAGTCTGAATCGTTCGGAAATTCGGAAGCGCGATGAGCTCCTCCTTGGTTGTCACATTCGCGGGCACCAGATCCGGCGATATCACACCCTTGGGGTCAATCGATTTTGGACCTGTCGAGAGTGGTGGATTTTCAAGAAGCGCCGCCGAGGCCGATGCTGCAAGGCCCGCGAATAGCAAGGCGTGGAGGATGGAGGATTTTTTGGTCATATTGAGGAGGCTTTTTGCGGTTGGTTGAAGTGCTCTGGGAAGTTGAATCATCATGCAACAGTGGGAACGGGAGACCAATCGGAAAAATATGTTAATCGTCGCAAAAAGCAGGCGAAGACTCCAGGTCTCCGCGCAGGGTAGGGGGCGTCTCGAGCTTGAAAGACCCGTTGCTGGCCTACCAGGGATCGGTCAAAGGCTGAGAAACTTGATTTTGATCGGACACTTTTTGAAGGGAATGGCTTTCAATGTGCCTATTTAATCAGTTAAGAATTTGTTGCAATGAAACGCCGCATTACTCTCAAAGACATTGCCCGCGAGGCGGGGGTCACCGTGGCCTGCGTCTCGCTTGCGCTGCGGGATTCTCCTCAGATTGCATCGGCGACCAAGGTGCGGATTCGCGACTTGGCGGAGAAACTTGGCTATCGTCCCGACCCCGCGCTTGCCGCGCTGGCGGCCTATCGCTCGCGGGTGCAACCCGATCATTTCCGCTCCGTGATGGCCTGCATCATCGATGCCAAAAGCCAGGACTCACTCAAAACCACATGGCCGTCGATGGCGGCGCGTGCACGCGAACTTGGCTACGAGGCTCAGAAATTCGTGCTCTCCGATCCCATGAACGAATGGGAATCGTTGGTGCGCGTCTTGCGCTCACGCGGAATTCGCGGGGTGATGCTTGCCCCGAGGGTCCGCTACGATGAGGCATTTCCCAAGGTGGCAACCGAGGCTTTCTGCTTTGTCACTATTGGCTACTCTGTGCGGCTTGAAGGCATTCACCGCGTAAGCACGAATCAATACCTCGACATGCTGCGGCATGTCGGCGAATTGAAAACACTCGGTTACCAACGACCTGGCTTGTGGGTCCCTGAAAGCGCGGATGGGCGTGTGAACCAACAATTCAGCGCCGGATACTTAGCCGCGTTTTTACCGAGTGGAGAACCGCCGGCGCCGATCTTCCATGATGACGCGCCATCACAGCGCGTGCTTCGTGCGTGGGTGCGCGATCACAAAATCGATGCCGTAATCGGCCTGCCACAGCATCTGTCATCGTTGCGCGGGGCGGGATTTTCTATTCCGGAGAAACTCGGATTTTCCACCTTCAACTGGCACGGCGGAAAGGAAGTGAAGGAAATGACCGGCATGGACTACCGCCCTCAAAATCTCGCCACTGGCGCCGTCGATGTGCTGCACGCCGCATTGCTTAACAACCACCACGGCTTATCACTGGACGCGCCGCTTACGCTCTTCAACGCGCATATGGTCGTTGGAAAAACAACAAGATTAAACCATTAAAGAATACGGGCCTCGAAGACACGGGCCTCAGGCACGCCGTGGGTGGCGAGGATTTCCAGTTCCACAATCCGCCCGGAATGCGTTGTTTCAAGGCGGTGGATGCGTTTGCGCAGGTAGTTGAATGACTCCTCGGCGACGACCTTGCCGTCGATAATCAGGCGGTAGTGTTTCGCCGTCTCGGGTTGCGGGCCGCGGAGGGTTTTGTTCGAGCACTTGTCGCTGCCGCTGAGCATCAGTTCCCGCTCGAGGCCGGTGTCGAAAGTGACATGAACTTCACTGATCTTGGATGGTTCGGAAAGTTCCATGCGAAGTGTGGCAGGAAGCGTTTGTGATTTCCAAGAGTGGGTTTCATCGGCGGACCACGGCCCCCATTGTGCTTTGAGGTGGCGGGCAACGCCATCAGTCACGCATGAGGCAGATCCCTCGGAGGATTCCGAACTGGCGCTGATGCGGGCGCTCGAAGAGAGATCGGCGGCATCTTCGTGGCGAACTCCGGGAATGAACGCGTCGTCGCGCAGGAGTCGTTGGCGCAGGGCGTGCAAACCTTCCGGCGTGGAGAGTTCGGCGCTGGAACGCGCATTTTTCGCAGTAAGTAATGCCGCAGCGGTGCCGATGGCCTGGCCGCCGATCGCGCAAGTGGCCATGACGCGGGTGCTGCCGAAGGCTATGTGGGTGGCGCTGATATTGCGTCCAGCAAAGAAGAGGTTCTCCACATTGCGCGAGCAGTAGCAGCCATAGGGAATGCTGTAGAGGTGCTTGAAGCCATGATGCACGCAGGCTGGCTTTTCCGGATCGTCCACGCCTTCGACCGGGTGGAGGTCGATTGGCCATCCCCCGTAGGCCACGGCATCGGGTCGTGCTTCAGGATTGAAGATGTCCTTCTCCGAGAGCACATGGCGACCGAGGAAGCGGCGACTTTCCCGCTTGCCGGGGATAGCCGCCACCCAATCAAGAGCGTAGTTGGCGGAGCCGGGATGATCACCAGAGTTTTTCACATAATCCCACACGCCCAGGGCGATACGCAGCAGTTCATGACGGATGGTTTCGTTGTCCTTGATCGTATCGAGGTGGCCACCCCACTCGAACCACCAGTAGCCGTATTCGTAGCTGAAGATATCGCGATGGCCCTTGAAGTCCTCCTTCGTGAACTTGCGAATCCAGTTGGGTGGAATGAAAACCTGAGGGGTGGAATGCTCGCGCGACATGAACATGATCGAGCTGCCGAGGCGGTTGTTGTCAGCTTGCTCGGGCGCGAGCGGTTCACCATGGGTTGCGCGTGCCTCGCGGCCTTCGGTGAAATCGGCACCCGCCTCTGCGCCGAGTCGGCCGTCGCCACTGCAGTCGGCAAACCATTTTGCCTCGATGAGAAATTCGTCGTCCGTCGAATTGCGCAGGGCACGGATCGCCGTGATGCGGCGTTCGCTTTGTTCATTTATGCTGACCTCGGCGCTCACGCAGGTGGTATCGAGCAGAAGCGTGATGTTGGATTCGGCTTTGACCTTCTCGTAAAGCAGGAGATCCCACTGCGAGTAGCTGCGGTGTGGGTTACGCACGGCGTCCTCAAGACGCAATTCCTCAAGGATGCCGGTTTCGCGGCAGCCGGGCTTTCCGCCATGGGAATCGGCGCCGACAATGTGCATGCGGATCTCGCTGGATGCGTTGCCGCCGAGGACCGAGCGGTCCTGCACGAGAACGACGCTCGCCCCGTTACGTGCTGCGGCGATTGCGGCGATGGTGCCGGCCATGCCACCTCCCACCACGACGAAATCAGCCGTGAGTCGGTTGGTTTTGATGCAGCGGGGTTGTGAAGTGTTTTGTGTGGTCATGATTTGATAGAGGAGGTTGAGCGACTAATTCAAAAGTTCAGCAGGAAGTTCATTGGCTACCATCATGGGGACATTGCCGAAAGTATCAATCGGCTGGGTGTGGCCGTTCGGCTCAAGTCCGTCCATGGTCATGAGACGCTCGCTTAACGAACCGACCGGAAGATCTCCCCAGACATCATCCTGACCGGGCTTGACCACCATCTGCGGGATGCAGCCTGTGATTTCGCGGAGCAGTTCCAAAAACCGATTGTCTCCCGTGTGGCGCGCCAGGGTGGCCAGTTCGATGCCGGAGGCGACATAGATGCCTGGAGCGCCGTGCTGGTTCTGGATATTTGCGAAATACGCCCCGCGTGGCTCGATGCCGAGACGCTGGAGCGGAGTGCCCTCGGGAAACTTCGCGTCGTAAAGGAGCGTCCAGGTCTGCACCAGATCGGCGGCCTCGACCGCCCACTCGAGGTGAACCGGATCGCGTGTGATTTCATGGAGATGAACCAGGCCCGCCATGAGCGCGTAATTGCTCTCGCTATCGACCGCCATGAGCGCGTCGCCCACTCCGCCGCAGGTGAATCCGCGAAGCAAAAAGTGTTCACGGTAATAGGCCGCAAGCCGCTTGGCGGTTTGAAGGTAACACGGAGATCCAAAGCGCCGGTAGCCGTGGGCGAGCGCTTCCAACGCAAAGGCCCCTCCCGTGCTGTCACCCCACAGGACATCGCCGGTTTCCGGATCGAGGCTGTAACCCAGATGCCCGAAACGCCGCTCCGTGCTCACCACGGCGTCCAGAAAACGGCGCGCCGTCTCGATCCAGAGGGGCTCAAGCGCCTCGCCGCGCGCCTCCACCACATTCATCGCATGGAGGATATCGCGACCCAGTTCCAGCGGACGCCGCACTAGGGTGAAGGCGCGGCAGCCCGGGCGCTTGGCATTAAAGCTCAGCCAGCGTTTGCCATTCCATACGCCATGAAAATACCCGCTGGGTGTTGCCGCCGTGCAGAGGAAAGAAAGCATCCGCTTCGCCCGCTCGCGACGCGTGGCATCAGGCGACTGGATCAGCGCGCGCATCGTGACCGCTCCGCCCGACCAACCGCTTTGCATGACCCATGGGGAATTCGATTGCGGGAGCGTTGTGCGATAAAACCCATCGCTCTCGACCCAGTTGAAACGGTCGAATTTCGCCTCCACGAGGTCGGCCGCCTCGCGCAGTTTCTTGCCAAGATTCTTGCGCGATTCGAGAGAGCCTTTGTCGCGAGCCTCGAAGCTGTGAATGGCCAACTGGCGCACAAAAGCGGGAATGTTTTCCGCACGCACCGGGATGATGCGCAAGCGGGCCTCAATCGACTGGCCTGCGGCGAGATCCATGCCGGGCTCGTCCGCCGCAACCCAATCGCAAATGCGGTAGCGCTGCTGCCGATGCACTGGGAGCGTGAATGTGACGCGAACCGGTTGATCGGGCAATGTTGTGATGGTGACTCCGCTTACCCCCCAATCGCCGTAGATTTGGATTTCTACCAGCACGCCGACTTTGCTGATCGGATCATAAATGCCGAGAAAAGGAGTTGTAAGGGCATTGCTCGCCAGTTCGAGGTGATAGCCGGTCGCAGAGGCGAGCCGGGGCACATCGGCAATGAGGATCGGGCCGTTGGGCGTCACGCCCTCCGTTGGAATGTGCGGACAGTATGGCTGGGGTGATACCAGAAAGCGGTTGCCATCGTAGACGGCACCCGGCGCGACCACATAACTGCTCGATGGAAGCGAAAAATCGACACTCTGGCGGAGAGAGATGCCGTGAAAGTCGGCTGCCGCCTCGGCACGCATGTCGAGAATCAAGGCTCCTGTTTCGATGCGCTGACTGCGCTTCATGGTGAGTCCGCTCGCCTCGCCGAGGCCGACACAGAGATCATCCCCGGAATTCACCGAAAATGGGGTTTCGAGCATTTTGCCGTCCTTGCAGAAGCCCATTGCGGGCGGGTTCAGCCAAGCTTGAAGATTGGCATCCGATTCAGGCGGGAGATTCAGCTTCGTGCCGTTCGAGGAGATGGAAGTGCTCATGACAAATCATTCATCCCATATTCAACCAATTTTGGGAATGGACGCAGGGCGAGAAAATTTGCACTCTGGACGGGATTCATGAAGCGATTGCGCGTATCACCCGACAGCTTTGTCGTCCACTTGATGAATGAGCAAAACACGCTCCATTTTGAACTGAGCGCGACTCCAATGGATTTTCGCCCGAGGAAGGGATGGTTGGCTGAAGCGAGCGGTATTCCTCACCATCTTTTTTACTTCTGCAAAAAAGGAAGCATCAAAGCCAAAGTGGGAGATCATTATGTTGATCTTAAGGCAGGTGATGCAATTTGGGTCGGGGCGGATACTTCCTTCCGTCTGGAGTCGGATCAACCGATTTTGACTTCCATTGCTCGGTTTCGCCTGCGCTTAGAAAAAGCGAGTTCTGTCGCCTTTGCACTAAAAGGTGATTTCGTCGAGGCTCATGATGCCCAATTGAACGCAGCCTGGCTTGAAGCGGTCCGTCAAGAATCCTACCTGCCCGCCTTGCGTCCTTCGCGGTCTCTACGCTGCGCCTTGGCAGGTTTGCTCACCATGACCTTTCTCCAACATCCCGCCCTGCCTGAGCAAGCAGCAGGGGAACGAAAATTGAGTCCGGCCCAGATTCGAATCCTGAACGAATGGATGCAAATGCTTCCTGCGGCAACTCATCCCGACACCTCTGAGATGGCCCGACAGCTCCAACTTTCGCGCGACTACATGAACCGCCTCTGCCGCGCCACCTTCGGCATGTCCGCAGAGCGCTGGATCATTACCCAACGCATCCGGTCTGCCGCTCAGCGCTTCAGTGAATCTACTTTGAATGTCAGCCAGATTTCCGAGGAATACGGCTATGCCAGCCTCTATTTCTTCAGTCGCCAATTCCGGCAAGTGATGGGATGCAGTCCCAGTGAATGGAAGCGTCGCAGTGCAAGTTGAGTTGGATGGCTTTTAAAGCCCTCTCACGCGCTGACCTTTTTTCTCTGGTGAATTCCGGCCGACAATGAGCTGGGCCTGCATGCGGTATCGGCGTGGCGTGGTTCCGAAGCGTGCGGCAAAAAGTTTGTAGAAGTGAGCCAGGTTGGGGAGTCCGCATTCGTCTGCGATGTCGAGGATCGTGTCATCCGTGCCGGAGAGTCTTGCGGCGGCGTGTTCGAGTCTTGCTGCATTCACAATCTCTGTGGGACTGATGCCGAGATGGGTGCGACATGCCCGCGCGACATGATCAGGACTGCGTCCGGCGAGGCGGTAGAAGGATTCAAGGCCCTGCGGAAGATGTTCGGTTTTCTTGATTCCTAGGCATGCGGCATCCAGCCAATCGGGAACCACACGGCGTTGTGACTCCGATACCGTGGAATGGCGCGTCATAAATAGAATCTCGAGCAGAAAAAAATCCAACTGCGCCCTCGAACGGACGGCTGAGTTCAAGCGCTGGGATTGTCGCCTGATGGCAAGGAAGTCCTCATGCCTAAGAGGAATTTCTCTCGAAGGCGATGTGAGCTGCATCGGATCTTTTTCTTCAGGGAAGTATCTTTTGAATAAGTCCTCCCAGCACCGTTTAGAGAAGGCCAGATTTGCAATGCGCATCGTCTTTTCCGCTCCAGCACTAAGCGCGTGGATGTCGGTATCCTTCACCAGCACGACCATTCCTTCCCGGAGAGCACGTTTGCGGTGGTTGATGTGGTGCACTCCCTCGCCCTCCTCGACCCAGAAGATTTCATAAAAATCATGATCGTGAAAATTGCTTGGAACCGGAGAGTCAAAAAAGCCGCTGGCATAGTGATAATGCTGCCCGGCGGGCACAAAGCGTTTCAAAGGGAGCCGATTCATGGTTAATTGCGAATGCCGCTATAGCATAATAAAAAACATCCCCAGCGGAAGAATGTTTTTTTCACTCCTGCTTTACTCGGAATCCTTATGAGCACCACATCCACCGCAGTCCCGCCACGCCTCAATGCCGACGAAGTCGCGCAATATAGGAATGACGGATACTTCGTATTCAACAAGCCGGTCCTTCCAGTGGACCGCTTTCAATCCTTGAAGAACTGCTTCGAGGGCATCCTTGCCGACCTCCCCGCCGATGAGCGTCCGGAGGCCATGGATGTTCCCCACTTCATGCATCCCGAGTTGCTGAAGTATGCGTTCGATGAAAACATCCTCGCGCTTGTCGAGCCGATCGTCGGTCCCGACATAGCGCTCTTCTCCACCCACTTCATCTGCAAGCCGAAGGGCAATGGAAAACGCGTTCCCTGGCATGAGGACTCCGCGTATTGGAAGGGACAGGTTGAGCCGATGGAAGTCGCAACCGTCTGGTTGGCTATCGATCCTTCCACCAAGGTGAATGGTTGCATGAAGGTGATTCCCCGCACGCATGTGGAGGGACAGAAAGGATTCTCCGACTACGATGCCGTTGACACAGCAACGAGCGTCTTCGGCACTGAAATCAAAAAAGAGCAGCGCGATGATGACCGTCAGGTCTACATCGAACTTCAGCCCAACGAGTGCTCGCTCCACGATGCACGCATCATGCACGGCAGCGAACCGAACACCTCCTCGATCCGCCGCTGCGGATGGACGATGCGTTTTGCCAGCACCGCCTGCAAATTCAATGAGGAGAGATTTGCCGGCGCCCACCAGGTCTACCTCGCCAAGGGACGCGATCTCGGCGGCAACCACTTTGCTGATCCAACACGCGCTTATCCGGAAGTGATGGCCGCCCGTGGCGCATCGAGTCGCTACAAAAACGCCCACTAAAAAGAATACGGCGTTGCGCACTCGGTCCCATCCCGTTTGCGCCGCCACATCGCCTCTCAAGCAATTAAAACCCTATTCGCTAAAGCCTGTTGGGAAGTCTATGACAAGCCTCTCGACTGGTTCATTCAACAAACCGTCAACGCAGGCTGGAATGCGACAGAGATTTACCTGAAAGGCCGCCCGGAAAGCCGCGAGGAAATCCTCCGCCTCCACCGTGAATCAGGTCTTAAACTCATCGCCCAAATTTCCTCCACAGGATCAAGCCCCGCAGAACACCTCACCTCACTCCAGAAAAACTACCGCCATGCACTCGCATACGAACCCATCGCCATCAATTGCCACACAGGCCGCGACATCTTCAGCTTCGACGAAAACCGGAGGCTGTTCGAAGGGGCGCTTGAACTGTCCCTGCGCGAAGGCGTGCCCCTGCTCCATGAAACGCATCGCGGCCGCGCCCTCTTCACAGGCCCACTCTGCCGCGCCTATCTGGAAGCTGTCCCAGGCCTTCGCCTGACGGCGGATTTTTCGCACCTGCTCTGCGTTCACGAGAGCAACCTCGGCGACCAACCGGAGACGGTCGATGCCATCATTGCCGCAGCGGATCACATCCACGCCCGCATCGGCTTTTGCGAAGGCCCGCAGCTGAGCGACCCGCAAAATCCCGCTTATTCTGATTGGGTGGACTTGAGTATCGGATTCTGGACACGAATCCGCGAGCGCATGGCCCGCGATGGGCGGGAGTTTATGACGGTGACTCCGGAATTCGGCCCATCGCTCTATGCACCGCTTGAAGCGGCATCAAGCAAGCCGATTGCAGATCCATGGAAATCTAACCACTGGATGCGCGACGAACTTCACCGCCGTTGGCAAATCTGATTTGCCAACCAGCCGCAAGCAGGGTTCCTCTCTTGCACAGGGCGAGGTGCTGAACGCGCAGTTTGCCCTGTCATCAAGAGGACTGTTCCACTTGGAAACCTGCATCCGGGAGATTTCTGGAAAAAATATGGGCTGCCCAGCCGAGATTTGGGCAAAGATTCAGTTGCCAGAGCGGTCGCCGGGTTGTATGGAATCTGTGCGCGGCGGGGTAGCCAAGTGGTAAGGCACGGCTCTGCAAAAGCTGTATTCGTCGGTTCGATTCCGACCCTCGCCTCATTTTTCCTTCTAAGCCGCTCTGGTAAAGGCTCTGCGGGCTTTAGAAGTTTTTGGACTCCTTCAAGACTGTGCATTTCCAGTGAACAATGCGGCGAGGTTTTGATCGCTTTCGGAGTCCTCGATGAGGGCGAGGTCCCTGAGGTCTTTTTCAAAAAGACGCATTCCTGCTATCTCGGAGACTGGTAGCCATTCGTCGAGGTGTCGCATTATTGTGCGAAGGTCGGTGTCGGCGGGTTGTTCGTCCTCGACGGGAAGTCCGCTTGCGTAGTTTGTGTGCTGGCGGTTGCGGCGTGGCTTTGGCGTTTTGGGAATAGGGCAAAGCTGAATCCACGCATCGGCACGAATTGTTCGCGTATCTGCGGCGAGCCAGATCAGCACGGCCCCGTTGGACAAGCATGTGTGCGAGTGGGCGTGGATGTGAATATGAGGCGGGCGATTGCGCAGAACCTCGAAGAGCATGAGCGCCGTATCGTGGATCATCATTCCGGGCCCCAGCAATTCGAGCGTTATTTTATCCGTATCCTCGCGTAGAGCCTCATAAACGCTCGATAAAAGGATGGCTGGGTCGCGTTCGGCAAGGTTGAGGAACATTAGAGGGCGCAGGTGGAATCGTTGCCGCGTGCGGGCACTTTGAGTTTCTGGCCGATACGCAATTGGCGTGGATCGGTGATGCCGTTGGCCGCCATGAGTTCGCTGTAGGAGACTTGGAGGCGGCGGGAGACGGCATAAAGATTGTCGCCGCTGTTCAGGGTATATTCGCTGACCGGCGCTGGGGGCGGAGTCGTGTCTACGGGTTTCAGCGGCGCTGGCGACGGGGTGTTTTCTGCAACAATTGGCTGGGAGGTTGGCGATGTTTGGTTTTTTTCCTGCACCTTGGAATCCGCTTTTGTGTGGGGTGGTGTGTTTTTTGCTGCCAGAAACTTATCCTTGAGTGCGGCTTCACCAGGTTTGGGAGCAGGCGGAGTGGCGGGAGTTGTTTTGGGGGCGGCGACCGCAACCGCTTTCGAGGGGATGGGTGTGGAAGTTATGCGTTCGGCGGGCTTGGGGGCAGCAGGCGCCGGCTTGGATGCCGCAGCAACCTTCTTAGGAGCGGGTGGCAGTGCCTTCACTTCAGGCGTTGCGTCTGGTTGAGGCCATTCGTTTCTCGCGAGCGCATCGGACTTCGGCCCGTCTGGTGTTGTCGCTGGCGTCTCCACCGCTGCGGTGGGCTTTGGGGCTTTTGGCTTCAGGTTGCTTGAAGCGTAGATGCCGCAGAGCAGGATTACATGGAAACCCAGCACGATCAGGAAGGCCCACTTGAAGGAAAGTCCGATCTTAATGAAGCGGTCTCTCAGTTTGTTTTTTTCGAGTTCAGTCTCGGGATCGACATCGATCCAGTTTGGATGGCGAGTTGGGTAGGATGGGGATGTTTTCATCGCCTGGTGTATCCTTCAAAAAGGTGCTGAGTGCAAATCGGCGAGGCCTTCAGATCATTTGCTGGCCTTGTTTTCCGGCCATTCGACTGGCGAGCATGACCATTCGACCGGCGAAATCAACCGTTCGTTGAATTTGCAAAAAAGTTGGTTTTCAGACCGCCTTGAGTCGGCGGAATTCGGAACTGTGCCTTCGCGAGAGTTCGACTTTCACGCCATTGGCCATCGTCAAAATCATAAAGCCCCCATCGGCGTCTTCGACATTTGCGATCTGGTCCAAATTGACCGCATGGCTGCGACTGGCCAGAAAGAAAATCTCCTCGTTCAAGCGTTCGCGGACACTTTTCAGAGTGCCATTCACAGTGACCCCGCGCCCGTCTCCGAGCAGTAGACGGGTGTAGGCATCCGAAGCTTCTAAGACCTGGATATCACCGACGCGGAGCAGCACATTCTTGCTGCCGTCTCGAAAAAGCACTTTCTCTTCGCTCGAAAAAGGCCGCTCCTCGGTCGGTTGCGAAACCCGCTTGAGGCTCTCCTTCAAGCGCCGGGGATCGACAGGCTTCAGCAAATAATCCACCGCCCGCACCTCGAAGGCGCGAAGCGCATGGTCGGGATGCGCTGTGATAAAAATCGCCGGAATTCCCTCCGCAGGCAGGGTGTCGAGCAGGTCGAACCCCACTTTCCCTCCACGCAATTCGACATCCAGCAGCAACACATCTGGTCGTTCTTCATTCAACGCCTTCACGGCCTGTTCAATTGTCCCGACATCCCTTACATCCGTGACGCCGATTTGTGCCAAAACCTGTCTCATGCCCCGCCGCGCAGGCGGTTCGTCATCGAGTATCAGAACCTTCATTTAAGTGACCAAGGCACTCTTTCTCCAGCCGTCTTGTCAAGTGCCATCCTTGGTTTTAGGGTTTTCCAGTTATGCGCAACAATTTGACCCGCCTCGAAATTATCTGCGCCCTCGTTGCGCTCGACGCGGAATGTGAAAAGCGGGGCATAGCGGGCGAAATTTGCATTTATGGTGGTGCCGGGATGGTGCTCGTGTTCGATGCCCGTCAATCAACGAGGGATGTGGATGCCGTATTCAGGCCGAAAGCGGAAATTCGGACAGCTGCCGAAGCTGTTGCCTCCCAGTTTGGATTGCCGCTTGATTGGTTGAATGATGGAGTGAAGGGCTTTCTTTCTGAGAATGAGGAAACAAGACGGATTTCGATCCCTGAATTGGAGGCGTTGCAAAATCTGCGCATCGTTTGGCCAACCCCCGAATATCTTTTGGCGATGAAGTGCATGGCTGCGCGCTCCGATGACTCTTCCATGGACAAGGAAGATGTTGTGTTTCTGTTTCGTCGGCTTGGTATAAAAAGTGAGGAGCAGGCTTTGGAGATTGTCGAGCGGTTTTTTCCGAAAGAGCGTATTCACATCAAGACGCATTATTTCATTTCCGAAAATTTAGAGTCGTTGAAGCAGTCGGAAGGAAGCGAACCATGATTGCCGAACGCATCGCCAGTTTAGCAGAAGTAGCTCAAATCGCCTTGCAGGAAGCCTCCTTGAGCTTTGCTCTTCGCGATTTTCTAGATGGCTTCTATGCAGATGTTGACCTCCAGAAACTTTCCGAGGAGCCGCAACGGATTTCAGCGGCACTCGATGACAGCGGTTTTGCGGATGCCTATCTGGCGGCCGTTTGTGATCATCTCTGCCGTCGTTACGCTTTGCCAAAGCCTGACTGGATTCTTGCGCCAGACAGAATACTCCAGCGCCCCCATTTTGCGGCGAAAACTCATGGGTTGAGAATGGTCCTGCTTCAAGAGTCACCGCCCGCTTTTCGTGAGCGCAATATTTTTGTCAGCGCAAATGCGCTCTCACGCGCCTAACTTGAAATTTGCCATAGTTCGCGCGATTTCACGTTGCCGTCTTCTTGATCCGCAGCAAAGCCTGCACCATTCCCTCGGCGGATTTGGAAAACTCCAGCCCGCTGCCTGCTGGGCAGGCGTCTGCGATCCGTGCGCGCACGCTCGCCAGGCCGACATTGTCTTTCCAGGCGGCGGGGTCTGAATTTGGCGGCGCTGTGTTTCTGACGCACACAACAAGGTCGCCAGCTTCCATGCGCGCATTGAGTTCCAGCCTGCCAAAGCCATCATCCACGCCATGCTTCACCGCGTTTTCCACAAGTGGTTGCAGCAGCATCGGCGGCAATAAAAATCCATCGGTATCGGCATCCGCGCTGACGCTCCATTCCAGGCCTTCCTCGTAGCGCATTTTCTCCAAGCGCAGAGTCTCGCGAACGATGTCGATTTCCTTGGAAAATGGGATCAGCGGTTCCTTCGACAAGTCCAGTGTCGTCCGCAAAAGCTGTGCAAGCGAGGTCACGCCTTCCTGCGCCGCATCCCTGTCCGAGCAGATCAGGCCATGGATCGCGTTGAGGCAATTGAAGAGAAAATGCGGATTCACTTGGGCTTTGAGCCGCTCCAATTCCGCAGTCTTCTGAGCCGCTACAGCCTGCAGCGCTTTCTCTCGCCGCTGAGACTCCGCGCCTGCCGCGATGAGGAGCCCCGTGGTGGCGACAACCGCGATGAATGCCTCGATCTGCCAGATTGTGCCAACCATGGAGTTCGAAACAAACGGCCCGCAGCCACGACTGGTGAAGGCCGCTGCCGTGAAGACGACGAGAAGCACAGAGAGTGCGGCCGCAGGAAGCCCACGACTCAGCGCGACCCAGACTAAAAAAGGAAATGGCAAATACGCCAGCGCCTGCATGGAAGCGGTTGCGGACGGCTTTCCTTGAAAAGCCAACCACGCCGCAAGAAAGACGCAGCCAAGTTGGACGAGGCTCGCCGCCGCATCATGAAACCGCGTTGCCTTTGGCCAGAACCGCCCGCTTGCCATCAGCAAAACCACAGGTGCCACGACGACCGTTCCCGCTGTGTTCGTCGCCCAGTAGATGCTCGCCACAGACCACAGCCCCACCGGCGGCATCATACCGGATATCACAAGACAGCCCGCGCTCCAAAATCCCGCCACGCCCATGGGAATGGCCGCGCCGAGCCCCGCAAGCAGGAGCACATCCCGCGTCGAAGAGAGCCGGATATCAAACCGCGACCTCATCAACAGAGCAGCGCCTGCCCCCACAGCCACTGTCATTCCCGCAGGAGCCAGAATCGTGAAGATCCAAGGATTCCCAGCTCCAAGACTGCTGAAAAAAAGCGGCAGAAAAATTCCCGGCAATACTTGCGGACCGAGCAGCAGAGCGAACGCCAGCGCCACACCGCCCGCTGGCCAAATCGGAGAAAATACCGCGTCGGCGTTTCCAAAAAGCTTCGCCGATCCCATGGCCGTCAAATAAACCGCCGCCGCGACAGTTGCGTTGGCCAAAATGAATTTGCCTGCTTGCCTCAGTGGGAAAATGGCCGACACGCCGGATTGGTTAACCTCCTGACCTCTCTTTTGCAAATCCTCTTCGTTCACCAGCGCCCCGTTGCTGCATCCCGCCGGAGTCGCGAAGCTCGCAGGCGGATTCATCCTTTCTCCTTCTTCCTTCTAACTTTTCTTTGCCGCTCACCCCCACTTTTCGACCGTTCGACCAGCCCATTCAACCGCTCGTTGAATTGCCTGTTTACGCGCATGAAGCGCTTTCATATTTTCCTCGCTGTTATGAAAACCATCCCGCGCTTCCTCCTTGTTACATCACTCGCAGCGTCATCTAGCCTGCTTTCGCCAGCTTCAGTGCATGCAGCTGTCCGTCCCACCGAAGAGTCCGCACCCAAGCTCCCTGAGATTTGGGTGAAGGCCGGTCCGCGCGAGCGTCTCAAGGCTACACGCGCTGCGGAAGTCGACGCCGACCGCCTACTTGCCGAGCGCATCTACGGAGTCCAAGTCGATGCCGATACCACCGTCGCCGACCTTGCCATGAGCAATGACAAAATCGCCAGCGCAGTCCAGGCCTCGCTCGTCGGCTCCCTCACTGTCGGGCAGCCCGAGTATTTTGCTGACGGCCGCGTGGAGGTCGTCAAGGCCGTGAAGATAGAGCAGGTCATCGAAACCCTCCGCCGCAAGACCACGGAAAAACTCTTCGCCGACAGCAGGGCCGAGACCGTCTCGTCCGACGAATCTACCGAGTTGTCCACTAAGGGGAAGGTTATCGAGGTCATGGGAAATGCCGCCCTTCCCGGCTCTGAGGGACACCAGAAAGTCATGGCAAAGCGCGCTGCTGAGCTCGACGCCTACCGCCGCTTGGCCCAGCGCCTCCTCGATATCCGTATCGACGCCACCACCACCGTGCGTGACGCATGCCTTGAGAGCGACGAGATCATCGCCAATCTCTCCCAAGTCATCAAAGGCGCCGAGGCGGTCGCCATCCGCTATTTGGATGACGGGACATGCGAAGTCGACATGCAGGTCACCCAATCCGAAATCGTCCGCGCCATCAGCCACAGCAAAAAAGGCCGCACCCGCACCACCCGCATCGAAGACGCTCCGCAGGATCGCACCTTCACCGAGACCGGTCGCGGCACCATGCACTCTGTCGAATCCGCACCCGCCGAGGCCCCGCCAGCAACTCAATCCGCACCTATAGCAGTCGGCGACGCTCCAGCCCCCAAGCAAACTGCCCCTGAACCATCGACCAAGGCACGCCGCAACGCCGATGTCTTCTTTGAAACCGAAACAATCATCCGCCACCTTCTGGAACCTCAACCCGTCAAACGCTGATACCCATGAAATCCGGCATCGAGAGAGCATCGACTCTTGAAAATCTACACTCCGCGCCCGTGCCGTTGATTCCTCCCACTGAAAATGACGAAGAATCTCCCATGTTTTTCAACCACCCAAAATAGTATTGATAAAGCATCGAAATGTGGTTGATTATCGGCCAATGATTGCTCGAAATATTACTGCAAATTGCTCCGCTGCGCTTCTCGATACTCCCGTTTTGCTACTGGCAGGAGCGCGACAAACGGGCAAGAGCACGCTTGCAAAGGAACTCGCAGGCTCGCTCTCCTTAGCGCGTTCTTTTTTAACTTTGGATGATCCCTCCACATTGAGCGCAGCCAAGCGTGCGCCGGATTCTTTTTTGGAGGATGCAGGACCGCAATGCTTGATTGATGAGGTTCAACGCGCACCCGAGTTGTTTTTGCCGATGAAGAAACGCATCGACGCCGAGCGCTTGCCTGGGAGGTATCTACTCACTGGATCCGCCAATGTTTTTACGCTTCCGCGTCTGGCAGACTCTCTGGCTGGCCGTATGGAAGTGCAGGTATTGTGGCCATTCTCGCAAGGTGAACTCGAAGGTGTGCGGGAGGGGTTTGTGGATGCATGTTTCCAAGAGCAGGATGGCTTTAACGAAGTTGCCGAGGAGTGGGGCGACTTGTTGGAGCGCATGGCGCGAGGCGGTTACCCTGAGGTTGTTCATCGCTCTCAGGTCTCCCGCCGCCGGGCTTGGTGGGAAGCCTATTTGCAAACCATGCTGGAGCGGGATGTCCGCGACTTAGCCGATATCGCGGGTTTGCAGGAATTGCCTCACCTTCTGAGAATCCTCGCCGCGCGCGTTGGAGGATTACAGAATTTTGCCGAGGTGGGTCGCGTGGTCGGGATGAGTTCCAGCACACTCAAACGCTATGTCGCCCTGCTCAAGGCCCTCTATCTGCATATTGAGATTCCCGCTTGGCACAGAAATCTCGAAAAACGCCTCATTAAGGCACCGAAGACCTATTTGAACGATTCCGGTTTGGTTTGTCACTTGCGAGGTGTTGATGCCAAGGCACTCGCCGGAGATCGCAATCGCGCTGGAGCTGTGTTGGAAAATTTTGTCGCCATGGAGTTGATGAAGCAGATCACTTGGAGCGACACGCGCCCAACGCTCCACCACTATCGAGATGTCTCCGGCAACGAGGTAGATTTTGTTTTGGAATCACCGGATGGACGCATTGTTGGCATTGAAATCAAGTGCGCTTCAGACATTGGAAAAAACGACTGCCGGGGTCTCGAAGACCTCGCACGCGTCGTCGGAAAGGACTTTGTTCGTGGAGTCATTCTCTACACGGGATTCCAGCGTCTTTCATTTGGCAAAAACCTTTTGGCCCTACCGATCGCCACACTTTGGCAAACGAAACAACGCCCACTCTAAAGCTCCTCAATCCAACATCCAAAATTCTTCACCGGTTACTCGCAACTCGCCACAGCGGCCTTGCCGCAACCCAAAATCCACCAACTAAAATTCATAGTTGCCTCCCCATGCCTGAAGACCAAACCACCGAATGGAAAGCCGCTTGGCACGACGACCACCTCAAGGTCCTCTGCGGCTTCGCCAATGCCAAAGGCGGCCGGCTTCTACTCGGCTACGATGATTTCGGCCATACCCTCGGCGTGTGCGATTCCAAGCGCCTCCTTGAGGAACTCCCGCAAAAAATTCCGCAAGTCCTCGGCATCACGCCATCCATCCAACTCCTGCCCGCCAACGGCCTCGACACCCTCGAAATCCGCGTCGCCGCATCCACCGTTCCGATTTCCCTCCGAGGCCGCTACTACCAGCGAAACGGCAGTGTCACCAAGGAACTCCAAGGCACCTCACTCAACGAATTCCTCCTCCACAAGTCCGGCCTCACCTGGGACGCCGTCATCGAAGACCGCGCCTCGTTCGACGATATCGACTCCACAGCCATCAAGCGCTTTCTCGCCGACGCCCGCAAGACCGACCGCCTCCCTGACTCCGAGACGATTCCCATTCCCGAACTCCTCGAAAAACTCGGCCTTGCCGAAAATGGCCGCCTCAAGCGCGCCGCCATCATCCTTTTCGGAAAAGATCCCCTACGCTTCTATCCCGGAGTCAGCGTGCGCCTTGGTCGCTTCCTGGACAACGACCCCGACCTCCGCTTCCACGAAATCATCGAAGACAACCTCGTCAACTCCCTGCCCGAAATCCTCGAGCGCCTCGACCGCAAGTTCTTCATCAAAACCATCCGCTTCGAAGGCCTTCACCGTTACGAGACTCCGCCCTATCCCCGCGAGGCCCTCCGCGAAGCCTTCCTGAACGCTCTCGTCCACAAATCCTACGGCAGCGGCATCCACATCCAATGCCGCGTTTACGACACGAGCCTCACCTTGTGGAACGAAGGCAAGCTCCCCGACGACCTCCCCGCTGAAGCTCTACTTCGCCCCCATGCCTCCAAGCCACGAAACCCCCTCCTTGCCGCCGCCTGCTTCAAAGCCGGCTATATCGACGCTTGGGGCCGCGGCATTGAAAAAATGACCCACGCCTGCGAATCCGCTGGCCTGCCCACTCCCACCTTCGAATCCAACTCCGGAGGCGTCCTCGCCACATTCACCCTCCATCCCGCCTCCGTCGAACCAGTCGCTTCGAAAAAGCACACCCTCCAAGTGGAGGCCCAAGTGGAGGCCCAAGTGGAGGCCCAAGTGGAGGCCCAAGTGGAGCTTTCCGAAACAGATAAAAAGATCATCTCGCTCTTGGACTCCCAAACGCTTGGCCAATCTCAAATCATGGCTCTGCTGGGCTACACGACACGCACTGGTAATTTCAAGCGTGCCTTGGAACGACTATCGGCGCTGGCCCTCATCGAAATGACCATCCCCGACAAACCCAAGAGCCGCCTCCAAAAATACCGACTCACGGAAAAAGGCAGGAAAAGAGAGTCTGAAGGATGAAGGGAGAAGTATTAAAAAAGCGAATCCACCTCACCTCCAGTCACTGGCAACTCGCCACAGCGGCCCTGCCGCAATCCAACATCCAACATCCAACATCCAACATCCAACATCCAAAATTCAAAATTCAAAATTCAAAATCCAAAATTCTTCACCCGCCACCCGTTACCAGTGACTCGCCACAGACACTTTCAGCCCTCAAATATGTCAGCTTTTTATTCCCAATCATCCCTTCTCTTTGCTGCTCTGCTCCTGTGTTCATGCGCATCCACGGCTCCTCGTCCGGTTGCGCAGCGAACAACGAGTTTTGAAAAACAGACGCTCGTTGGCGAGTCACCAGCGCCTGTGAGTGACAAAGAGCGCGACAGGCAATTTTAAATTTTGAATGTTGAGTTTTGAATGAAAGAAGAAAACCCGATTTTGGAAATGACCTACCGTTTTGCACTGGATGCCACATCGGCGGCGAGGCTCATGCGCGAGCGGAAGGAATACGACCTTGCCTCCCAATTCTGGCGCGCGGGCACAAGCATCGGTGCGAATGTCGAAGAGGCTCAAGCCGCGCAAAGTCGGGCGGATTTCAAGTCCAAGATGGGCATCGCCGCGAAAGAGGCCCGCGAAACCATCTACTGGCTCCGGTTGGCCCGGGACTCAGGCATCCTCAACCCCGAGAGCGCGGAAAGCCTCCTGGCACAAGCTGCCAGCATCAAAAAAATCCTCACATCCATCGTCAAAACGACATCAGAAAATCCCTGACTCCAAGAGAGAATTTTGAATGAGCAATGCTGATTTTTGAATGCATCCAGAATTCAAAATCCAAAATCCATAACTCGCTTCTGCCTGCCGCAATCCACCATCCAAAATTTAAAACCCAAATTCTCTTCACCATCACGTCACGCCGTAGTCGCGCAGCACACAGGCGGACTCGTCACGCCGGAGTCGCGTAGCGCGTAGGCGGATCGCCTTCTTGCTCACATGATATGCTCTAATTTCTTATTATCAGACTAATACCAATTAGAAAATTATGTTAATTCTTTCTAATATTACACCGCTCTCTGTGACAAATTTGACACAAAGGCATTTTTTTTCTTTCCCTGCTTTGCCAAATTGGATATTTGCCTTTCCCCGTGTATCGAAAAGCTGCCCCCTCTCGCATTATCCCAAACTAAGCAGTATTAACCACGGACACAGAGAAGAGCACAAATAATGAGCTATTTACACTTCTGCGAGTAGATCGGCGCAGCATCGTTTTCCTCATAGCAATAAATACAAACCCAAATATACTCATATGGCACAACCATCCGTAGTCAAAGTCGAGTCAGGCAATGTCAAGACCTTCAACTCCGCAGGGTCGGGATTAAGTTCTTTCCGCGTGGGATCCGGCCCTTCCGAGGCGGTGAGCGCGCTCATAGTCGGAGATGAAATCCAAGTAACTCGCCGCGATGGAAAAGTCGTTATTTGCACTCATTACGGAAGCCAAAAACGCATTATTTGATTGGTATTTTGAATATCAATACATCGGCGAGACAGGTTTAAACTTAAAAAAACAGAAAAAATTCCTCGATTATGACAGATAAACTTCAATCCATTCTCCAAGCCGAGGGTTTGGATCACTTGATTCCCAAACTTGTCGAGCAAGGCGTCGTTGATTCCATGCTTCCCGATCTTTCGGAAAGTGACCTGAGGAGCCTCGGGGTGGATAAGCTCGGCGAGCGCAAAAGATTGCTTGCAGCCCTCACGGCAATTCGTGATGCCAATGAAGGAGGCGGCAGGAAACAATCTGGTTCGGGAAATAATGTCGATGACACTTCAAAGGAAAAATCTCTCGATATTGTTAAATCTGATGCCACTAAGCCAGTTGCGACTAAGTCAACGGAAGAAAAGAAAACAAAGCCACAACCTACTGGCGAAAAATCTCTTAAAAAATCTGAAGTTCCCGTAGTCCAAACCAGCAGCGAATCTGCCACGCCTGCTGCAGGTAAGCCACTGAACCGAATCTGGTTGGTCATCGGCATTTTTGTTATGGGACCCCTTCCGCTTTTCTTCGTATCTTGGAAGCGCGCGATTTTATCCATTTTACTTATAATCATTACATTGGGAATGCCTATAGCGCCGGCACTCAAATTTTGGCTCTTTTGGGTTGGCATTCCTCTCTTGTTGGTCTTCACCAAAAAGCGTAGCTAACTCTCTATAAACAAAAATTTTTTAATAAAAGATGGACGTAAAACTTAAATCAATACTGAAAAAAGAGCAACTTGAGCACCTCCTGCCGATCTTTATGGATCAAGGAGTCACCGACTCCATTCTTGAAGAGCTTTCGGATGATGACCTCCGTGAGCTGGGGATTGATAAATTCGGCGAACGCAAGCGTCTTCTCACGGCGTTTGCATCTTTGGAAAGTGCCGACGAGGAATCAGATGAAGAAGATTCTGATACAGAGGAATCGAATGAAGAACCGGACGAGGATGAAGAAACTGTAGAGGACGAGCCACAATCCGATTTGGATGTTATCTATGAGCGCATCGAAGAGCGCAAGTCGGAATTGGAAAGCGATCTTCAGAGTCTCGCGCAACAAGCCTTTGATGAAGCACACGATTCCGAGCAAGTTGCCGCAACCCTTCCGTGGGCTGATTTAACACCAGAGACGCTCGGCGACAATCCGTGCTCCAAGCTTTCGATGCCTGCAAAGATTCGTATCGGCGAGTTATTCAATGAAAATATGGGAGATACCGAGGGGTCGGCGACATTACCGGCTTTCTTGGAGATTTCAAAGCGTAAGGGTTTGTTTCTTAATTCACCAGAGGGATCAGGCTCAAAGTCTGAAGACTTGCTCCAAGCCATCACCCTTCGTCTCATGTGTAGCTTGCCGCCTGGAGCAGCGAAATTGCATTTGATTGATTTTCTCACTCGTGGCCGCGCTTTTTCAGCATTGGGTTCATTGGATCAAAATCTTGCGCCGATCGCTCCAGCTACCCCTGAGGCCCTCACCAAGTTTCTCAAGGAAATGGAGGAGCGCGTAGCCGCACTCACGCGCAGTTGCTTGAGTCGATACGAGTGGCTCTGTGATTACAATGCAGCCAATCCAGATGAAGCCGAGCCATACCACTTTATCTGCATCTCTGGCTTTCCAAAAGGACTTGAGGAGGAGCATGTCGAAGCCGTGCAAAGACTGCTTCACGATGAGTGCGCTGCTCGTGCCGGTATTTATTTCTTCCTGAGTTCTGAAACTGAGTTTGAAATTAAACCGCGCATTTTTACCAACGGCAAGAAAGCCGAAGTCATCGATGCCGACTTGGACACCAGCAAGAATGGGGATTTCTCCGATTTGGCGCTTATGCCCGAATCGTTGCCCGAGCACACAACCGAAATCGTTGATTTTCTAAACGCCGCCCTGAAAGGCAAGCCAAAGCACAAAAAGGTAACGATCTCGGTAAACGAGTCCGATGCATGGGCCTCCAGCGCGGCAAGTGGAGTTACGATTCCCATCGGTAAAGCAGGCAAGGACGACCTGTTATTCCGCCTTGGAAATGAATCGGTTGTTCATCATGCATTGGTTGGTGGTGCCACAGGCACGGGAAAAACCATCCTGCTGCATAACCTCATTCTCAATGCGGCGGAGCTCTACTCTCCCGAGGATTTGCAGATGATCCTCATGGATTTCAAGGAGGGCACCGAGTTCGCGTGCTACGAGGGCTTGCCGCACATGCGAGTCCTCTCGATCGCCAGCGAGCTGCACTTTGGGCATAGCGTGTTCGAGTGGCTCGTGGCCGAGCGCATGCGCCGCGCCACACTCTTCAAAAAAGCCGGGGTGCCCAACTTGTCCGACTACATTAATAAGTCAGGCCAGAAACTTCCGCGTATCTTGGTGCTCATGGATGAGTTTCAGCGCCTTCTTGCAGATCAGAGCGTCGGTTCGCAGGTTTCCATGCTCTTGGATGATATTGTCCGCACCGGCCGCTCTTTTGGGATCAATTTGATCCTCTCCACGCAGAGTTTGGCGAATGTCCAGATGGAAGCCTCCACGCTCACTTCACTGGGGCTCCGCATTTGCCTTCGCTTGAGCGAGCAGGAAACGGTCAAATTCCTTGGATACGGCAATACCGTGCCTGCGGGATTCGGCTCCCAGCGTCCTGGGCAAGCTCTCTACAACGATGCCGAGGGGCGTATAGAGGGAAATACTGAATTTCAAGTGGCATTTGTGGACGTCTCTGCAATTCCCGCCCGCTGTCAGGTTTTTCGCGAGAGGGAAACAGAACGCTTCGGGCGCAAAGTTGTGGAAACGGCCCGCGTTTTCCACGGCGAGATGCCAGTCAATCCCACAGGTCGCATTCCGTCTATCCCCGCTGACAAGATCCAAGCCTTCATCGGCGAGCCGCTTAAGATTCAAGCCGAGCCTATTTCGGTGACTTTTGAGCAGCAGGATGGTGCAAACTTGCTCGCGCTCGGGCAGGGAATGGAAACTCTCAACACGCTCTCTAGCAACCTGGCGGCCCAATTTGTGGAAAGCCCACTCAAACCCGAAATCTTCGTGGCCGATGCCTTGCCGCTGGCCAAAGAGCGCTGGGCGGAGTTGGTGGAAAAAGGGATTCAGTTTCTGGCCACACCAGTCCAAGTCAATGCCACCTTGGATCAACTCACCATGGAAATCGAAAACCGCAAGTTGGATGAACAGGCCGCATCCTTCCCGCCCAAGGTGCTCTTTATCATCGAACCGCAACTCAACAAAGCCTTCCCGCTCGGCAATGGCATGGACAGCTCACCTGCCGCTTTGAAGGTCAACACACTTCTTGAGCAAGGCCCGAGAGTGGGAATCCACACGGTGCTCATCACATCGCGCCTCGCCAGAACGGCAAAGGTGATCTGCCAGCTTGACCGCCTGAACATGCAGCACTTTGCGAACCGCATCGCTTTTAGATCGGATGAAGCCCTTGGCTGGGACGCGCCTACCAAAAACATCGGTGAGTATACAGGGGTATTCTCGGATGAAACTACCGGGGAAACGACGCCATTCCAGACTTACGACGCCATAACCATATAAAACCTATGAAATTCGATATCTCACCTCAAGACCTCGACGGAATGATCCAACGCCTCCGGCAATGGAGCCAGCAGCTCTCCACCATCCGGAATTCCATGCACACATACAGTCAAAGTCTCCGGCAGACATGGCGCGATCCTCAGTTTGAAAGCTATGTCTCAAATGTGGAAATAATGAGTAAGAGTTTGGGGCTAAACTCTACAGAGATGGAGCAGACTGCAAAAACACTTTTCATCCTCAAGCAAAACTTGGAACGAACACAGCAAGAATACCAGCGCATGATTAACCAAAGGCCGAGGTAGGGCGCGTCTGATGTTTTTATGATACTTAAAAACTTTATAAGTAATACAAATATCTTAAGAGATCTCGACTACATCAGTGCAAATATCCAAGATTCCTCGGCTGAATTTTTGACTAAAAATTCAGCCGAGATTTGCAATGCTCTAAAAAATAGAATTGATACTTTTTCCTCCCAAAATATTTGTAGAAAGTTAGTTTTAGATAAATTAGCGAGCGACAACCCAGCTTTTGTATCCAATACACTCTTTGTAAGCTTAGATGAAATAAAACCCGATAAAGATTCACTTGATCGTATACTTGATTTTTTTGACCATTGTGGAGAGGGATACAGTTATTGGAAGGTCGCCGATCAGGGTTTGACATCATATCTCATCAAATATGGTGATAAAGAAATAGCCAAGTATGTATTAACTCAACTTTCCGATTTTAAATTTAAAGGAACTAAATTCGTGGCATCACGATCTATTGATTTAGAGAACCTGAGCGTCTATGAAAAGACCTTGATAGGTAAACCAAAACAACAAAAGAGATTTTCTAGTAGGGAACGGATATTTATTAAGAAAACACCCAGTGGGTTGGTCGCTCTTTGGTATCAAAACAAGAGTAGTTGGTCAGAGCCCGATGCGGGTAGTTTTATGTTTAGTAATGGGAAAGAAGTCTGTTGGCATGTTTTTTTTAAAGAATCATTGTGTATAAAAGACGTTACTTCAATAAAAAGGACAAAGCTTTCTCGTCAAGAATTAGAAGATTTATACTCGATGTTGGAGACACACGGGTGCTCAAGGGAAAAAATAAACTGGCGAAAACTAAAACTAATTTTTGAAAAATAAATAACACAAGTTTTTAAAAATGTCTTTATTAACGCACTTTAATAATAACTCAATTAAACAACGCTTAAGGCATGCGAATTACTGGGCCAAAAAAAACCATAATAGTTATCCGATTCAGATAGATAAACTAACAGAAAGTAAGACTTGTAAGATTTATGAATGGATTGAATGTCCTTGTGGCCAGAATTGTGAATGCAAGAAGTATGGTTGCAAGAAGCACTATGTTCGCATGAATGATGAATTCGATGATGTTTTTGAACATTTTTTAAACTGTTATGTAAATAAAAAGAAACACAGCGTAATTAAACTAAATCTGGCAGGAAAAAAGATAAACAAAAATGATACTCGAATTAAAAATATACCAGCTCTTTGTAATTATGTAGAAAAAAACTGGGAAAAATATAGATCTACTAAAATCAAAACAAATCTATTATGCAGTAAGTGGCTATACACTCCTTTCGACAGTTGCACAGGATTGCTTAAAATGACCTCAGATTCTATCTTTCATTCAAAATGGCTATCGATCTTAAATATGGGAACATTTGTTGCTTTCGATACAAATTCTCTGCGACTTATAAAAAAAGATTACAGTAAATCAACAAACTACAAAGAGTTGTTAGCAGCCTTACGCATTGATCTCCAGTGTTATCTATCAAAAAATGGGGTTACAATAGATGACTTTCTTATGAATGACAAACCATCTGAGTTTTTTAAAGGTATCAGCATATCCCCAAGGCCACTTGGAAATATACTCGATAAACTTTACCTGACACTCTGAATTTCAATATGCTACTCCAAAACTATCTTCATGCTTCGCGATCTCTGGCGAAGCTTGATTCATTACGTCCTCTTTGTGAAAAAGTCGTAAATGAAATTTATTTGAGCAAGTTAGTAGAGCTCGCGAGCGACCCAGATTTACCAGCTGACCTAATCTACTCTGCCGCATTAAACTTTGTAGCGCCAAGGAACCCATTGATTTCAGTGCAAGGTGGCACACTGCCAAAAAACTCAGAGCTGGCTGGCCAGAAGGTTGCAGATTTTGAAATCGGACAATACCCCGTGACTCTTGAAGAGTGGCAAGGCGTGCACAAATGGGCTTTAGAGAATGGTTTTGATATGGCAGAGGGAACTGGTGATGGCCCAACGCACCCTGTGGTATTTATAAGTTGGTATGATTGTGTGAAGTGGTGCAATGCGAAAAGCTTGATGGAGGGGCTCCAAACGATTTATCGCGTAAAGGGGGAAAATGATTGCTTCCGCGCGGGGGACTTCGACTCGGACGAATCCCAAAATATCGTCCGGTATACTGGCAATGGATATCGACTTCCTACCGAGGCGGAGTGGGAGTGGGCGGCACGCGGAGGATGTCAATCCCAGAATTATAAATATGCGGGAAGCAATAACCTGAATGCTGTGGGGTGGTATATCAAAAACTCTGGAGGAGCGACTCACGCTGTGGGAGAGAAGTCAGCTAATGAACTTGGGCTTTTCGA
>JBIJAV010000047.1:0-17134 GCA_044345595.1 Terrimicrobiaceae bacterium | reverse complement strand
AATCGGAAAAATCGGCTTTTGACGGTGGCGAGTTGCCAATGAAGCGCGAAAGACGTCTGGAAATTAATTCGCGGCGGGGTTTTTAGGGCAAACTCGAAGTTCGAGCTGATATGGTGATTTATTCGGGCTAAAGCGGGATATCAGACAGAATTTACAGAATGATCAGAACAGGAATTCGACTCTTGATCGGGGGTTGAAATAAGGGGTCCAAATCACCCCTTCTTGTCTTCCCTTTTACTTCTCTGTGAACTCTGTGTCCTTTGACTCGCTCGCTCACGCTCGTCTCGCCCCTCCGGGGCCAACCTCCGGTTGCTCTACCTCACGCCTGCCCCGGCGCTCGGTTGTGGTCAATCCCGACTCAGCGCATTTTTCCACCGTAGATGGCGTTGTCGCCGAGTTCCTCTTCGATGCGGAGGAGTTGGTTGTATTTGGCGACGCGGTCGGTGCGGCAGAGTGAACCGGTTTTGATCTGGCCGGCATTTGTGGCCACGGCGATATCGGCGATGGTGACATCCTCGGTCTCGCCGGAACGGTGGCTGATGACGGCTGTGTATTTGTTTTCCTTGGCGAGCTCGATGGCGTCGAGGGTCTCGGTGAGCGAGCCGATTTGGTTCACTTTGACGAGGATCGAGTTCGCCACGCCTTGGTCGATGCCTTTTTGGAGGAATTCCACATTGGTGACGAAGAGGTCGTCGCCGACCAACTGGGTGGTCGAACCGAGAGCGTCGGTGAGTTTTTTCCAGCCGACCCAATCGTTTTCGGCGCAGCCGTCCTCGATCGAGATGATGGGATATTTTTTGCAGAGGCCAGCGTAGTAGGCGACGAGCTCATCGGCACTGCGCTTGGATCCATCAGACTTCTTGAAGACATAGGCCTTCTTGGCGGAGTCGTAGAACTCGCTGGAGGCACAATCGAGGGCGATGAAGATTTCCTTGCCGAATTTGTAGCCAGCGGCTTTCACAGCCTTGGCGATCGAGTCCAGAGCGTCCTCGGCGCTGGAGAGGGCCGGGGCGAATCCGCCTTCGTCACCGATGGCGGTGGAGAGTTTGCGGCCTTTGAGTTCGCTCTTGAGGGCGTGGAAAATCTCGGTGCCGGCGCGAAGGGCCTCGGAGAAGGTTGGGAAGTCCTTTGGCACGATCATGAACTCCTGGAAATCAATCGGAGCATCGCTATGCGCGCCGCCATTGAGGATGTTCATCATCGGCACGGGAAGCACCTTGGCGTTGGGTCCGCCGAGGTATTTGTAAAGGGGCTGGCCGATCTGCGCGGCGGCGGCCTTTGCGGTCGCGAGAGAGACGGCGAGAATGGCATTGGCTCCGACTTTCTTTTTCGTCGGCGTGCCGTCCACTGCGAGCATGGTTTTATCCACCGAAACTTGATCTGCGGCGTCGAGGCCGATCAGAGCGGGAGTGAGAAGTTTGGAAACATTGGCGACGGCTTTGGTCACGCCTTTGCCGAGGTATCTGGCTTTGTCTCCATCGCGGAGCTCCACAGCCTCGTGCTCACCTGTGCTGGCGCCGCTGGGAACCGCTGCACGGCCAATAGCTCCGCCGGCGAGTTCGACATCGGCTTCGATGGTGGGATTGCCGCGCGAATCAAGGATTTGGCGGGCGCGAATGGAAAGAATGGTTGTGTCGGACATGGTGAGTTTTAGATGAGGCCCTCGAAAAACCAATTCGATACTGGTCTGGCAAGCACAATCGCGATTCGAGGCGCGCCGCGAAGGTTGATCCAGAGGACGGGGGGATTTAGTGTGTATGAAACCAACCACCTGAAATCCGTCTGACCCATGCAGCAATTTGAAAGCCTTCGCGCCTCGTCGCTCTATTGCAAGAAATGCGCCACCGCCATGCCGGTGCGCGAGAAGCTTCTACTCGTCCTGCCCGACAAGGAAATCTACGACTACCTCTGCACCGGCTGTGCCTCATCCCTCGGCCAGCGCGAGGTTACGGCTGGGGAACTCATGATGTCCCGCGCGCAGATGGCGCGTCAGGCTGCCACTTCACGACTGGGATTCTAAAAATGATGCGTGTTGTTTTTTGCGGCACCGGGGAGATCGGACTCCCCGCCTTGAAGGCTCTCCTCGAGTCGGGAAAATACGAAGTGCCTGGCGTCATCACACAGCCCGACAAACCCGCCGGTCGCGACCTGAAGCCGCGCGCCTCGGCGATCAAACAGCTGGCCGTGGAACGCGGAATTCCTGTGCATCAACCTCCCAAGCTCCGCGATGCGGCATCCCTCGAAATGCTGCGGAGCCTGAAGCCGGATGTCATGGTAGTCGTGGCCTACGGTCAGATTCTACCGAAGTCCGTTCTGGAGTTGCCACCCCTCGGCTGCCTCAATCTCCACGCCTCGCTCCTGCCCCGCCATCGCGGCGCATCGCCGATCCACGCGGCAATCCTCGCAGGAGATGCCACCACGGGAATGACCGTGATGTATATGGACGAGGGCCTCGATACTGGGGATGTCCTGCTCGAGGAGGTTTTGGAAATAGGCCTACTAGAAACGACCGGTGAACTCCACGACCGTCTGGCGGCGCTCGCCGCGCCATGCCTTCTCCATGCCTTGGAACTGCTGGCGGCGGGCAACGCGCCCCGCACGCCTCAAGCCCCGGAAAAAGCCACCTACGCGCCGAAATTGAAAAAGACGGATGGCTTTCTGGATTGGAACCGGCCCGCGTCTGAGCTCGCCCTGCGGGTGCGGGGGATGTCGCCATGGCCGGGAGCATTTGCCCGCATCTCGGGTCATGTTTTAAAAATCCACTCCGCAGTGGAAGATCCTGCCTCGGGCATTCCGGGCAGCGTTCTACAAGCGGATGCCGACGCACTTGTGGTGGCCTGCGCGAAGGGCTCCCTGAGGCTCCTGAGTGTGCAACTCGAAGGACGCAAGCGCCTGCCAGCCGCCGAATTTCTGCGGGGATTTCCGCTGACTCCGGGCGCGCGTTTTGATTTGTCCTTTTCTCCGGAGCCCTGATGCGGTTCTATGTGGGCACTCGCCCATGTCCCAAACATCCCATGTCCGCTACAAACGGGTCGTGCTCAAACTCAGCGGAGAGGTTCTCCGCGAGCCAGGAAGCCGCGACAGCATAAGCCCCGAAGTCGTCCAAAAAATCGCCTCGCAAGTTGCCGAGGCCCGAAAACTTGGAGTCGAACTGGCCATCGTCATCGGCGGCGGCAACATATGGCGCGGCCTGACGGCAAGCCACCGCGGAATGAACCGCACCACGGCAGACTACATGGGCATGCTGGCCACAGTGATCAACGGCCTCGCCCTCATGGCAGCACTCGAAGCTCAGGGCGTCGAAGTCCGGGTCCAAACAGCCATCGAAATGCAAAACCTCGCCGAGCCGTTCATCGTCCGCCGCGCCACACGCCATCTCGAACTCGGCCGTGTCGTGATCTTCGTTGCAGGCACTGGAAATCCCTTTTTCTCCACCGACACCACCGCAGCCCTCCGCGCCGCAGAGATCGGCGCGCAGGTCATTTTGAAAGCTACGAAAGTCGATGGCATCTACGACTCGGATCCCGTGAAAAACCCGGACGCCAAGCGTTTCACCCACATCACCTACTCGGATGCCCTCTCGCGCCGCCTGCAGGTCATGGACTCCACAGCTTTCAGCCTCTGCATGGATAACAAAATGCCGATCATCGTTTTTGATATGAACAAGCCCGACAATATCCGCCTGGCGATCGCCGGCGAGGAAGTGGGCACCCTTGTTTCCGAAAAATCCGAATAGTCACCATGAGTATCGAAGAAATCCTTTTTGAAGCCGAGGAGGGCATGGAAAAAGCCGTATCCTTCATGACGCACGAGTTTGCCGCCATCCGCACCGGCAAAGCCTCCCCCGCCCTCGTGGAGAACATCGATGTCGAAGCCTACGGCTCCACGATGAAACTCAAACAACTCGCCCTCATCACCACGCCGGAACCCCGCCTGCTTGTGATTCAGCCCTTCGATGCCGCCACAGTCCGCGACATCGAGCGCGCTTTGAATGAATCCCGCATCGGCATTCATCCGGCGGTGGATGGCAAACTCATCCGCCTCCCGATTCCCGAGCTCTCCGAAGAACGCCGCCGCGACTTGGCCAAGACCGTGAAAGGCATCGCCGAGGAATCCCGTGTGCGCGTGCGCTCCAGCCGCCGCAGTGCGATGGATGCCGCAAAGAAAACTCAAAAGGACGGCAAAATGAGCGAAGACGAACTCAGGGACACCGAGGGCGAAGTCCAAAAACTCACAGACCGGTTCGTTGCGGATATCGATAAACACACGGCCGCGAAAGAGGCGGAATTGATGAAAATATGAAAGCCATGACCGCCCTCCTAGCCGCCCTTTGCCTCGCCCTCCCACTCCAAGCCGAAGTCGTTCGTGAGGCTCCTGCCTTCACTTGGACCGACTCCACCGGCTCCGCCAAGCCGCTAAAAAACCTGCGTGGACAACCCGTGGTCCTTGTCATTGCCAAAAGCCCACGCGAATGGGCCTTCCGCTCCCAAGTCGGCCAACTCCAGAAAATCTACGCCCGCTTCGCCGCCGAGAAACTCCTCTGCGTCGCAGCCTTCTCAGGCGAGCAAGACCTCATCCGCTCAAACATCCCTTTCCTCACCGTGCCAGACGGTCCCGGCACAGCCGCAGCCTACGAAGTGCCCACAGGCTTCGCCATCGCCGTGATCGGAGCAGATGGCAACCTCGACTGCTTCAGCACCCGCGTGCTGCCAGCTCAACGAATTTACGACATCATCGTAAACTCCTACACCAATCAAAAACAACTCCGCCGCGATTGATGTCTTCAGGCTCAGGCCCGCACGCCACTCGATCAGCGTGCGCCCTGCCAAACTTAAAACTTAATTCTTAATTCTTAAAACTTCCCATGAGCTTCCAAGACCAAATCAACCAAGACATCAAAGCCTCCATGCTCGCACGCGAATCCGCGAAACTCGGCGTTCTCCGCATGCTGAAAACTGCCCTCATGAACTCCGCTATCGAAAAAGGCGGGGCCGGCAGCACGCTCGACGATGCCGATGCACTCGCCATCGTTCGCAAGGAAGTCAAAAAGCGCCAAGACTCGATCGAGGCGTTTGAAAAGGGCGGACGCCCCGAAATGGCCGCCACCGAAAAAGCCGAGATCGAAATTCTCGCAACCTACCTCCCCCAACCTCTCTCAGCCGAAGAGATCACCGCACTCGTGCAAGCCGCCATCGCCGAAACCGGTGCCGCCAACCGCAAGGAAATGGGCGCCGTCATGAAGATCGTGAACGAAAAAGCCGCCGGCCGCGCCGATGGACGCACGATCAGCGCAGAGGTCCAAAAACACCTCGCCGCCTGATTTTTTTCGCGCTCCCTACACACCCCGATCTGCTGGCACGCTGAGAAATCGGCTGCCAGCAGCCACAAACCTCCACGGGAAATCCGCCGAGCGCGTTATGCCAACGCGCGTGCAGGCTTGAACATTGGGCGCAGCGCTCGGATGCCGCAACGAGGCACCTGAATCCGACAAGAGGTTCCGCCCATGAAAAGCGCCATCAATCCCCAAGGCGCGAGTGAGTTTGCCCGGACCGGAGCAGAGATTCTTGAGCGTCGTCATATTCCGGCGGCGGGTCATTTCCTCGATGCCCCGCGTCGGCTCCAAGGCTCGAATCAAAACAAAACCATCCTCGCTCCCGCCCCTGACTAGAAAGTTCAGGAGCCAGTGCACGCCGTAGTTCAAATACACATACGCCGCGCCCGCCGGCATTCGTGTCACAAACTCCCGCGAGGAAGGCCGTGTGAAAGTATGACACGCCTCGTCGTTGCAAACCGAATACGCCTCGGTCTCCACAATCACGCCCCCGCAGCCGTTCCAAACCAGCTCGCAGCCGATCATCTCACGCGCACAGGTCACGGGATCGCGTTTGAAAAACTCAGCCGTAATGTTCATGCCGCCCACAGTGTAAAGAGCAGGTAAAAGCATTCAATTTGCGATTCGAGCGCTGGGAGGGCCATCGTTCCGCATGGCCCAAATTTGAATCACGGACGGCGAGGCATTACGGCCGAAGACCTATCCTCAATTCCACCCTCAAACGCCGCTTCGCGGCTGAAGAATGGGCCATGCCGGAGGATGGCCCTCCCACGGTAGGCGCGCTTCCGCGCGGCGCTGGAATCTGACTCAGCGCGGCGATGTCGCGGGTGCTGATCCCTGGAACTCGCCCACATTCAGAAAAGGCACGACTCCGCCGCCGCTGATGCGTGGTAGGACGCCGTCCCATTTTTCGATCGAGCGGAGTTGGATGATTTCGGGGCTTTGCTTGAGGGCGAGTGCCTCGCGCTGGATGGCGTCGGCGCGGGCTTTGGACTGGACCTCGGTGGAATAGGCCTCGGCGGATGCCGCCAGCTTGCGCTCCTCGGCGCTTGCCTCGGCTTGGGTGACGCGCATGATTTTTTCATTTTTGGCCTGGAGGGCCATTTGCTCGGCCTTCACCTTGGCCTCGATGGCGCGGTTGAATTCCGGCGAGAATTCAAAGTCCGTAATGGCCAGATTCGCGATGGTGATGGCGTTTTCCAGCCCCTTTTCGCGGAGAGTGCCGTTGAAAAAGTTGCCCAGCGCGTCCTGGATTTGTTGCTTCACGATTTCGCGTTTCGTCACCAACTCCTCGGCGGTGAACTTGGCAGTGACGCCTTTCACGCATTCCTGGATGGCCGGCTCCACGAGCGAGGCGGAAACTTTTTTGAGCGTGCCGATGCGCTGATAGATGAGCGGGGCCAAAGCGCCGTTCAGCGAATACTGCATCGTCACCTGCGTGGAGACGGATTGGAGATCCTTAGAAGCGGCGGTGGCTTGCGCATGGCTCGCGGTGAGGCGGATATCGATTTGGTGGACTTGGTCAACGAGAGGCTTCTTGAGATGGAACCCCTCCGGAAGCGCATTTGGCTGCACGGCTCCCAAAGTCGTCACCACTCCCACATTGCCGCTCTCAATGACTACCGTCATCGACGATAAAACGGCAAACGCTCCAATGAGCAGAATGGCGACAGGAATAAGGATACGGGCGGGTGAGCGGTTGAGATCGTTCATAAGGCGCGCAATGTAATGCAAAGTCGCAAGAGTTCAAATTTTCACTCCTGGGTGACAAAAGGATTTGACCGCCAAACCGACAAAATCACGCCGTCGTCGTTGCCATTTCTCCAAAGTTAGGACTACATTTGCCATGCAACCTCTCCCACCCCTTATGTCAAACGCATCCACTCCTCGCAAAATCAGCTTCGTTGTTTACTTCATAGGATTTACCGCCGCTTTGGCGGGGCTCCTTTTCGGCCTTGATGTCGGAGTGATATCCGGCGCGCTGGATTTCATCAAAAAAGATTTCCTCTCGGAGTTGAATCCCCTGCAAGCCGACTCGCGGGCGGAGTTCATTGTGAGCGCCCTTCTGTGGGGCGCGGTGGCCGGAACTCTGATGAGTGGTTTTCTCTCCTCGAAATTCGGGCGCAGGAAGACGATTCTGGTGAGTGCCGTGGTTTTTGTGACGGGCTCGTTGGCGTGTGCGTTCTCGCCTGATGAGAATTTCCTCATCGGTGCCCGTTTCCTTTTGGGAATTGGTGTGGGCGTGGCCTCGTTCACCGCACCGCTTTACCTCTCGGAAATCTCTCCCCAATCGGTGCGCGGCTCCATGATCTCGATGTATCAATTGATGATCACCATCGGCATCCTGATTGCATTTCTCGCTGACACTTGGTTGGCCACCTACGCGACCTTCGGGGGTCAGACTGGCGGCCACTGGCGCGTGATGTTGGGAGTCATTGCCATTCCTGCAGCCATTATGTTTGGCGGCGTTCTTTTTCTTCCCGAGAGCCCTCGCTGGCTTTTCCTGCATGGATTCCACGACCGCGCGAAGGATGTCTTCCGGACCATGAAGCTGGACGAAACTGAAATCGCAGCGGAGATCAAAGAGATCGAAGAAAGTTCGGCCGTGAAGCAGAGCGGGTGGCAACTTTTCTCCCAGAACTCCAACTTTCGGCGCGCCATCGCACTCGGCATCGGCCTGCAAGTCATCCAGCAACTCACCGGCATCAATGTGATCATGTATTACGCACCCCGGATTTTTGAATTGGCAGGATTCGGCGACAAGACCGAGCAAATGTGGGGCACCGTGCTGGTGGGGATAACCAATGTGCTTGCCACCTTCATTGCGATTGCCTTCGTGGACCGACTGGGACGCAAGCCAATCATGTATGCAGGCTTCATAACCATGGGTGCAGCCATGGCCACGGTGGGCATTCTTTTCAACTCCGGCATCGAGCAACACCCGTCCCTCGGCTACCCAGCGATCGGCGCGCTTCTTATTTTCATTATCGGTTTCGCCATGAGCGCGGGGCCCATCATTTGGGTGATCTGCTCGGAGATTTACCCCCTCTCGGGACGCGATCTCGGCGTGACTGTGAGCACGGCAACAAACTGGATCGTCAATGCAATCGTGGGCCAAACATTCCTGACGCTCATCAATTCAATTGGCGGTGGAAACACATTCCTGCTCTACGGCGGATTGAATGTGCTTTTCATTATTTTCTTCATCCTCCTCGTGCCCGAAACAAAAGGCATCTCGCTCGAAGCGATCGAGAGAAAACTCATGTCTGGAAAACGCCTGCGGGAAATCGGACGCTGAGCTGCTGCCTCAGAGCGGAAAGAGCTCCTCATCGACTTTGCGGAAATCCTTGAGGAGCGCGTCCAGTTGCTGGCGGGTGTGGGTGTTTTTGATTTTTTCGATCTCAGCACCTGCCAAGGCATCGCAACGCTCGTTCTCAGGGTGCCCCGCATGGCCCTTGAGCCACTTCCAATCGATGCGGTGAGGCTTGCAAGCGGCATCCAGCGCCTTCCATAGATCGGCGTTTTTGACCGGTTCACGCTTGGCGGTCACCCAGCCCCTCTTGCGCCAGGAGTGAATCCACTCGGTGATGCCCATCCGCAGATATTGGGAATCGGTGAAAATGATCACTTCGCAGGGTTCCTTGAGCGTTTGCAGAGCGCAAATCGCGGCGCTCAATTCCATGCGGTTGTTGGTCGTGGCGGCCTCGCCCCCAGAGATAGCGCGCTCGTGCTTGCCGTAACGCAAAATCGCCGCCCAGCCACCCGGACCGGGGTTTCCGAGACATCCCCCATCAGTAAAAATCGTGACCTGCTTCACAGCTTTCTTTATCGGGAATCACAGGGTGGTTTTTGCCCGCGCAAGGCTTGGAATGGGCATTCCAGCAGCAGGCGGGTGTGCGCGGCCACGAGCAGGAGATTGTCCCTCAAGTAGCGAAAATGACTTACCCCACCCTCGCTGCGCGGGGGATAAAAGACAGGCACAGCAACATTGATACACGGGAGACCTGCCCATGTCAGGCGCACCGAAAGAACGGTGTCGAAATCAAATCGGCGCGCCCATTTGGTATTTTCCAGAACCTCCAGAGCAGCAGCAACAGGGTAGAGGCGAAAACCAAAGAGCGAGTCCTCGGCACCCGCTCCCAGCGTTTCGAGCGTGGCAAAGAAATTTCCCGCGAAGCGCCCAAGCACGCGCTCGCGTGGCGCGTCGGCTCCGAATACCGGAACCCCGCAAACAAAAGCGGCGGGATTGTTTTTCGAGATTTCAAAAAATGGACGAATCATGGACGCTGGATGTTGGCCGTCGGCATCCATCACCATTACATGGGTGAAGCCCTCATCGAGGGCGGGACGCAGGGCCGCAAGCACGGCGGCCCCTTTCCCGGAGTTTCGCGGCAAGTGGAGAAATTTCACACCCGGAAGTCCTAAACGCTCCGCTTCCGCATCACTGCCGTCCGTGCTGGCATCCACCACCACCCACAAGGCATCGCATACGGCATGGACTTCCCGCAGAGTCTGAGCCAGGCGGCCGCCGCTGTTGTAGGTCGGCAGAAGAACGAGTGGTTTGAATGTCATCGCGTGAGCCAAAGTGCGAGCGGAAGAGCCAGCGCGGAAAAGATCGTGCTGAGAACAATCGATCCGCTTGCAACGGCTTCATCAGCCTCCATCTGTCGCGCCATCACAAAAGCCGCAGCCGCTGTAGGGCAGGAGGCAAAAACCATGGCGATGCGCAAATCGACGGTCGCCAGTCCACTTAAAGTTCCAATGGCAAAAACCAGCGCGGGGACGAAGACGAGTTTCAAAGCAACCGCTGCTGCCATTCCGGCGATGTTTTTTCCCAATTTAATAAAAGCAATCGAGCCTCCGATGCAGGTCAGAGCCATCGGCACAGCTGCGGCTCCGAGTGTTTCGAGCGTCCTGTCCATAAAGAGCGGGAGCGACCAGTCGAGCGCATTGAAGATCAAACCTGCCGCGCAGGAAATGAGCAGGGGATTTGTGAACAAGGCGCGCACGCCCGGCTTGACGGCGCTCCAAGAGAGCTGATGGCGACCGGCTTGGAGGACGATAATGGCGAGGACATTGTAGGTGGATGTCAGAACAGCCATGCAAACCACGGCCGTTGCAAAATGGCTTTTGCCGTCGGGCAGGCCCTCGAACGCATAGACGAGAACGGGAAGGCCGATGTAGGCGAGATTCGCGCGGAAGGAGGACTGCGAAACGGCTGCATGGGACGTCGAGGGAAGCTTCAGCGCCACAGAAGTCAACCAGCCGGCGACGGCGGCCAGAAATGTGACACTCAAAACCGTTCCAAGAATCCCGGCCACCTCCGGCCCCGAATCCCCCGAGATCGCCGCCGTGCGGAAAAGCGAGGCGGGTAGCGCCACATAGAAGGTGAACCTGTTCAACTCCCCCATGAAAACCGGTCCGGCAAACCGCACACGGGCCAGAATGATGCCGAGAACGACCAACAGGAGAACCGGCGAAAGAATGTTGAAAATGCCCATGCAAGGTTTGGCGACGAGGCCGAATTGGAATGCCTGCCACCCTCCCGCGCAAGCTTCATCCGCTTCCATCAGCGACGCAACATCCATGGCGGGTGAACCAAAAATTTCGACGATCGTCCAAAATTTTGGTTCGGGCCGTTGGGCGGTGGTGTTTTTAGAAGTTGCCGGAGGAAAGCGGAGCGATTAGACGGGAGGGCATGTTAGAGACCTATATTCCTGTCCTGCTGCATGTGATCGTTGCCATTGGATTCGCCACTGTGGCGATGATTGCCAATCTGGCTCTTGGACGGCATGGCAAGCGGAATGCCACGAAGGACATGGTTTACGAGTGCGGCATGGTGCCTGAGCAGAGTGGGCAACCGCGTTTCAGCGTGAAATTCTATCTCGTGGCGATGCTTTTCATCCTTTTCGATATCGAGATCGTGTTCATGTATCCATGGGCTGTGATTTTCCAGGATTATGTGGCGCGTTTTGGCCCGACGATTCTGTGGAGTATGCTGAGCTTTGTGCTGATCCTGCTCTTCGGCTATGTCTACGCCATCAAGAAAGGCGCCCTCGACTGGTCTCGCTGACCGTCAATAGGGCAATAATTCCCAAGCGCGCAAAATCCGCGCAAACGAACGCAGCCGATGGATTTTTTTGAAAAACAGGAAAAGGCCCGGCTTCAAACGAAGTGGCTGGTTTTTTATTTTGCGCTAGCCGTTTTGGGCATCATCGCGGTTCTGCACATCGGATTCAGCCTGCTTTTGGGTCAACCGCTCGATGATTGGGAGATGCTTGGCTTCACGGCGGCGGGCGTTCTGTTGTCGGTGGTCATTGGAAGCCTGGTGAAGATCGCCGAGCTTTCCAAGGGGGGAAAAGCCGTCGCCGAAATGCTTGGAGGCGTGCCGGTGAATCCCTCAACCACGGATACCGGCGAGCGCCGCCTTTTGAATGTGGTGGAGGAGATGTCGCTCGCCTCGGGCGTGCCGGTGCCGCAGGTGTATGTGCTCGACGAGGAGGCTATCAACGCCTTTGCCGCAGGCTACGGAACGGCTGACGCCGCTGTGGGAGTGACTCGCGGGTGCATCGAGCGCCTGACGCGCGACGAACTCCAAGGCGTAATCGGCCATGAGTTCAGCCACATCCTGAATGGCGACATGCGGCTGAATATTCGCCTCATGGGCTTGTTGAACGGCATCCTCTTCCTCGCGCTTCTCGGTGGGGTGCTCATGCGTCTGGCGCTCACAACCCGTCCCCGCTCGAGCAACGACAAAAACGCTGGCTCGATTGTGGCGGCGCTCATCGCTGGAGGAGTTGTGCTCTATATCGTGGGCTGGATCGGCGTCTTCTTTGGAAAAATCATCAAGGCTGCCGTGAGCCGCCAGCGGGAGTTTCTGGCCGACGCCTCGGCGGTTCAATACACACGCAATCCGAGCGGCCTCGCCGGCGCGCTTTCGAAGATCGCCTCGCACTCGTCGCGGTTGGAGCATCCGAAGGCGCAGGAGGCCAGTCACATGTTTTTTGGAAATGGAATGGCCGAGGCTTGGCTGGGGCTCTTTGCGACACATCCACCGATCCAGCAACGCATCGCGGAGATCGCTCCCAACTTCGACGCACAGGCCGCCTCCCCTGCGGCACCGCCGCTTGCTTCGGCGAAGCCGAGTTTTTCAGGCGATGCCCAACTCGCAGCGGCGACTTCCATGCTCGCCGGACTGCCCGAGTTTTCAAAGCCGGCGCTGCGGGAGATACACAGTGCCTGCGCTTTGGTTTTTGCGCTTCTGCTTTCCGAGGACGAGTCGGTCAGGGAATCACAGATGGCCGTTCTGCAGCCCGACGCCGCCTTGCAAAAAGAAATCAGCGAAATGTTCACCAACCGCAGCCAACTGAGCTCCGCGCAGAAGATCAGCCTCGTCGATCTCGCGATTCCCGTCCTGCGGGGCCTTTCGCCTCAACAATACAGCGTCTTCAGCAGTCGAGTGCGTCAACTCATCGAAGCGGACGGGCAAATCCACCTCTTCGAATACACGCTGCAAAAGCTGCTTCTCCGGCATTTGGACGCGGCTTTCACCGGCGCCCGACCGCAGCGTGTGCAACACTGTTCGCTGGTTCCTTTGCTGCCGGATACTGGCACCCTGCTCTCGGCGATAGCGAATGCCGATGATAGCGATTCCACATCGCTGGACGCAGCTTTTCAGGCCGGAGTCTCCAAGCTCGGCAAATCGGCGCCGGCCTTTCCCCTTGCCCGTCAGTCGAGCGTGAACTTGAAGGATTTCGACAAGGCCCTCGAGGACCTCGCCACGGCTTCACTCGCAATCAAAAAAACCATCCTTACCGCATGCTCGGTCGCGGTCGTCCACGATGGTGTCGTGAACGACACACAGTTTGAGTTGCTCCGCGCCATTGCCGACACGGTGGATTGCCCCATCCCGCCCTTCGTGCCAACCCCATGAGTGCTGCGGGAAATTGGATTTCACAGCAACTCGCAGAGAACCTCCTCGCGGATGGGACTAATGCCTTCCGCATCGCATCAGGCCATGGTTTTTGGATCGAACGCTTTGGCGAGACGGCACTCATTTCCTTGCGGCCAGGACTTGATGCCCATGCGCTCGCAACGGCGATTACCCAGACAGGATGGAATCCCAAACGAGTCTTTGTGCGGCAACTCGTCAGAAATCCTGGCGAGCGAGACACGCCAGTCCTGCTCAGTGGCGACCCTCAATCTTCGCCGCTGGAAACGGTGAGCGAGAGCGGACTTCTTTATGAACTGGACTTCAGCGCCAGCTACTCGCCGGGGCTATTTCCCGACCAGCGTTTGAACCGCCTTTTTTTGAGGGAACGCAGGCCCCAGCGCGTTCTCAATACTTTTTCCTACACCTGCGCCTTCTCTGTCGCCGCAGCCAGCGGTGGAGCTGAGACGGTCAGCGTGGATGTTTCCAAATCCTCCCTCCAACGGGGCCGAAGAAACTTCGAACTGAACCAAATCCCGCCTGCAGGACACCGCTTCATTCCCGAGGATGTTCCCGCCTTTCTCCGGCGCCTGATCAAACGCGGGGAAAAATTTGATGCGATCATTCTCGACCCGCCCACCTTCGGCCGCAGCGGCTCGGGCAGGACATTCCGCTTCGAGCGGGACTTTCCCGCCCTGCTGGAATGCGCGCACCAGCTCAGCGCGCCGGGTGGGGCGATTCTGCTTTCAACGAATTTCACCGCATGGGATGAATCCACACTCATCCAGTGCGCCCGAGGCGTTCTGCCCGCAAAAACGAACTTCCATCGAGTCCCGTCTCCACCCGATTTTTTGGGCACTTCCCCGTCGGCGAACGTCTGGGCCTTGCTTTGAGATTCAAGTCAGCAATAGGCCGGTCTGTTTTTTTCTTTCTGCAGGAATAAAACAAAGTGATAGATTCCCACAATGAAACCAGCGGGCGACCAGACACTCCTTGAGATGAGGGCGGAGATTTTCCGCTTGGTGAGACTCTGTGCGCCCGATCTGGCAACTCTTGGGACCATCACTTTCGACGGGGATGCAGAAAATGAACAGCAACGCAGGCAGTGGAGGGATTCCGTTTTTGCTCCTGTGCTCGTTCCCGCCATGGCTGGCGCTTGGTTGGCTGGAAAACAAGGATATCGTGAAATGGTGGCCGCAGATGCCGCCCTGGACGCCAAGCTCGCGGGACCACTTGCAAAAAAAAGCCGGGCCGCAGGGCGACTGATCGCCGCTTCCATGCATGCTCCGACCGGCGAGCATGGGCTCGAAAAGTTTCTGCGGGCCATCACTTGCGGCGACTCATCGGGACACATGGCGACTGTGTTTGCAGCCCGCGCGTCCATTTTTCACTTTCCCAAAGACATCGTTTCTGCCGGCCTCGTCTTTGCCGAAATGCGCACAGCTAGGGTCGATGAACTCTGGAGGGTCATCGAGGACTGCCTCTCCTCCATTCCCGCCTGCGAACCCTCGATCTTCCGAGCCGCCTGAATATCATGGCCACACTGGAAACACCCGACATCGAAACCAAAGACAAATCGGACCTCGACTCCGTCTGGTCGGTCATCGTCCACAACGACCCGGTGAATCTCATGAGCTATGTCACACTCGTCTTTCGCCGTGTGCTTGGTTTTTCAAAGCAGAAAGCCGAACGGCACATGCTCGAAGTCCACAATAAAGGCCGCTCGATGGTTTGGTCCGGCTCACGCGAGCAAGCCGAACTCTATGTCCAACAACTCCACGCCCACCTCCTCCTCGCCACGCTGGAAAAAGCGCCGACACCGTAAATTTTTAACCACAGAGGACACGGAGAACACGGAGGTGGAAATTAGGCACGACTGAATACAAATGCCATTGCCCTGTTAATTCTGAAATTCTGTTAATTATGTCTAAAATCATAAAATGATCAAAATTCAAATACTCCCGAACGGCTCAGTTTTTTTCGATCATGTGGAGGATTCTTTTTACCAGATACTCTGCTCGATCCGGGAGCCGGTGGAGTCAGGGGATCCCTTGGTCGAATCACGCCTGTTTCCCCAGCCCACCAATGATGACGAGGAGAGCGACCTGCTGGATGATTGGAAGTCCCTTATAGAACCTGACCTGCACGACAGTTTTCTGGCTGCACGGGAATCCGTGGCAGCCGACCTCCGCAGCGCACAAAAAAAACCCGACGGCTCGCTGCATTTCACCATTCCCCGCCCTCACATTGACAGCTGGCTCAGCGCACTCAACCAATCCCGCCTCGCCCTTGCTGAAATCCATCAATTCACGGACGCAGAACTCGGTCGAGCCCCCGGCGACCTCGACGATCCAAGGGAACTGGCACTCATGAGAATGGGAATCTACGGCAGCCTGCAGGAATGGCTCGTTGCCATTTCAGGATAAGGCAATCGCGCTGGCCCTTTCCTGCGAAAATCGAGTTTTCTGCATCATTCCCTCCGCCAAGGAATGGAAAACGCAGTTCGACAAAAACAATGAAAGCTTCGGTGCAAGCGGGCGAGTTTTGGACAGCAGGTCAACGGAGGGCGCATTCTTTGCACGAAATCTCCTATCGAGGTTGTTTCAAACCTCAGTTGGCGGGATTTTTTATTCAAAAATTCACAAAACCTGGAGATTTCGTATGCGATCCCTTCATGGGTCGTGGCACGACGCCACTTGAAGCTGCCCTCCTCGGGCGGATAGCCGTTGGTGTCGACGCAAATCCCATCGGAGAAATGCTTGTGCAGTCAAGATTGAACCCGCCTGAAAAATGCGAGATCGAGAAAAGACTGAAAGAAACTCCGTGGGAAACCCCTTTACCCCTGCGTGAGGACTTGCTTGTTTTCTACCATCGGCAGACGCTGGAAAAAATTACCGCGCTGCAGGATTACCTTTTTGAGAGACAGTTGTGCGGTGAACTTGATGCGGTGGATGCCTGGATAAGGCTTGTCGCCCTGAACAGACTGAGCGGGCATTCCGCAGGTTTTTTCTCGGTTCGCACAATGCCGCCAAACCAAGCGGTTCCGATTGCGAGACAAATTGCAATCAATGCTCGGAATCATCAACTTCCACCTTACCGAGACGTTGCGGAGCTCATTTTGAAAAAATCCCACGCCCTTCTTCGCGACCTCGCTGCGGATCAGAGAAATTTGCTCGCCAACCTTGCAAAAGAACACCGGATCGGCAGTGGGTTGGCCGAACGCCTTGACCACTTGGAAAGCGAATCAGTTCACCTGATAGTGACCTCTCCGCCATTCTTGAATGTTGTGAACTACAGGCAAGACAATTGGCTCCGCTGCTGGTTTGCGGGCGTTGATCCCAACAAAATACCAAAACTCACCTCGTCCGTTGCCCAATGGACTGAAAACATAAGTCTGGCCATAAGAGAAATGCTTCGCATCCTGAAACCCCGAGGACACATTGCAATCGAGGTTGGGGAAATCAAGCAAGGGCAGATAAAAATGGAAGATCTCATCGTCGACGCGGGAAGTCGTTGTGGCATCAGTCCAAAGGAAATTTATCTCAACGAGCAAAATTTCACAAAAACATCCCATTGCTGGGGAATTGAAAACAACAAAGCCGGAACAAACACAAACCGCATTGTTGTTTTTCAAAAATAGGTTCGAGCAGAGTGTCGCTGATTTCCGATCTTGGCATCGGTAGGGCAAATCGTAAAAGCAATCCCAACACAAGCGCAGCCAGAAACCGGAAACCTGAGTAAATGCAAAAAAAGCCCGGTGCCTTGTTTCCAAAGCACCGGGCATAATCCTGGCAACGACCTACTCTCGCACAACCTATAGATGCACTACCATCGGCTCAGCAGCGTTTCACTTCCGTGTTCGGGATGGGAAC
>JBIJAV010000046.1:0-17383 GCA_044345595.1 Terrimicrobiaceae bacterium | reverse complement strand
TTCGGCAACGTTGGTGGTGGTCTTGAATACCGCGTTACCGACAACATCGGTCTCTTCTCCGATGCCCGTTGGGTTTACTCCGCCGAAGAGCCAAAGAGCGCCGTTCTCGGCCGCGCTGGTCTTCGCTTCGCGTTCTAATCCAACTCGTAGCTTAACTTAAACCAAGAAGCCGACTCGCAAGAGTCGGCTTCTTTTTTTGTTCAAAAATGGGCGAACGCCGCATGGGGTGAACACCCCGCTTGACCCATTAATCATCAAACATCTCCCATCCCATTCCAGCACCTTGAAAGCCTCTCCTCGCTCTTCTCGGACAAACTTTTTGGACGATCGTCCAAAAAGTTTGCCTTCAAGCGTCGCAGGTTTTTGCAAAATTTCCGTCTAATTTTTACACAGATTATTTATTTGTATAAATTTGTATAAGACCAAAATTTTGGACGATCGTCCAAATTTTTGGTTCGCGCGAAAGAGGATGGATAGTATTTGCAGTTGAAGGGCGCTGAACCCAATGAGCGCTTCAGCAACTTTGGGTGGGATTGGTTTTTTACACCGAATCAAGCCCGCACTCGGACAATCAGATCACCCGTATCCACCGCCTCGCCGGACTGCGCCAGGATTTCATCGATGACGCCATCCGCTGGGGCATAGAGGGTTGTTTGCATTTTCATGGCCTCAAGGGTGAGAATCTTATCGCCTTTTGCGACTTTTGCGCCCACGCCGACGGACAATGAACTGACCATGCCAGGGATTGGCGCACCGACCTCGTTGGGCTTTGCGGAATCGGCCTTTGGTCTGGAAACGGATTTCGTCTGGAGCGAGCGATCGAGTGTGGTTGCCTCGCGGGGCATGCCGTTGAATTCGAAGGAAACAACGCGCCGACCGTCTTTTGCCGGCGTGCCAACATTGATCAACTTGACGAACAAGGTCTTGCCCTGCTCGATGTCGACCGCAATTTCCTCGCCCGGCTTCAAGCCGTAGAAAAACGCGGGCGTTGGCAGTTTGCTAACATCACCATATTCGCGTTCGAATTTCGAAAAGTCCGCAAAGACATCCGGATACATGAGGTGACTGTAAAGATCGTCGTCGCTCGCCTCGCGTTTGAGCTTGGCGGTGAGTTCAGTGCGGACTTCTGCCAGGTCGACTTTCGGCGCGCGGGCCTTGGCGGGTTTGGTTTTTCCAAGAACGACTTCCACGAGTTTCTTCGGCCAACCACCCATCGGCTCGCCAAGTCCCCCTGCGAGCATGTCTTTCACGGACTCCGGAAACGCCGTTCCGGGTTCGAGATTCAGGACATCCGCCGGACGGATGCCACGGGTGAATAGGAAGAGCGCCATGTCGCCGACGACCTTGCTGGAAGGCGTCACTTTCACGATGTCGCCGAAGAGTTCATTCACCTCGGCATAGCAGCGGGCGATCTCCGGCCAGCGGTTGGAGAGCCCCATGCTGGCGGCCTGTTCTTTGAGATTCGTGAATTGTCCGCCGGGCATCTCGTGGAGATAAACCTCTGCGCTTCCTGTTCTTGGAGAGGTGTCAAACGGCGCGTAAAAGGTGCGGACCTGCTCCCAATAGTCGGCGAATTCGTTCAAGGCATCCAAATCAAGACCCGGATCGCGCGGGGTGTGACGCAGGGCGGCGACGAGGCTGTTGAGGTTCGGCTGCGAGGTCGAGCCGGACATCGAGGAGATGGCGGCATCCACCACATCGACCCCCGCCTCGGCGGCCATGAGGATCGAGGCCGCATTAACGCCACTAGTATCGTGGGTATGAAAATGAACCGGCATTCCGACTTCTTCGCGGAGGGCTTTGATGAGCGTCCGCGCCGCAAAGGGACGGCAGAGCCCAGCCATATCCTTCACCGCGAGCATGTGCGCCCCCATTTTTTCCAGTTCCTTGGCAAGGCCGATGTAGTATTTGAGCGAATACTTCGTGCGGGCCGGATCGAGGATGTCGCCCGTGTAGCAGAGCGTGCCCTCGCAGACGCCGTTGTATTTCCGCACGGCCTCCATCGCTGCCTTCATGTTCGGCAGGTCGTTTAACGAGTCGAAAATACGGAAAATGTCCATGCCGCAGGCCACGGCGTGTTGGATGAAGCCGGCCACGACATTCGGCGGGTAGTTGGAATACCCGACCGCATTCGAGCCGCGCAGGAGCATCTGGAAGCAGATATTCGGAATCCGTTCGCGCAGTTCGCGCAGGCGGTCCCACGGATCCTCGTGTAGGAAGCGCATCGAGGCGTCGAAGGTCGCGCCGCCCCACATTTCCAAACTGAAAAGCTCCGAAGCCCGGCGCGCGACGGAATCCGCCACAGCCGCCATGTCGTAGGTGCGAACGCGCGTGGCAAGGAGCGATTGATGAGCGTCCCGGAAGGTCGTGTCCGTGAAAAGCAGTCGCTTCTGGCGTCGCGTCCACTCGGCGAATTTCTCAGGTCCGAGCTTGAGCAAAAGCTGGCGCGTGCCCTCGGACGGAACCTGTTTGCCATCGTAGGATGGTCGTCGCGCTGCCTCCAATGGCGCAGAAATCTGGTGTCCCTTGGCCTGGGGATTTCCATTCACGATCACATCCGCGAGGAAGGAAAGCAGGCGCGAGGCGCGGTCGCGGCGGGGTTTGAAATCAAAGAGCGACGGCGTGGTGTCGATGAGCGTGGTCGTGGCCGCGCCGGACTGGAATGCCTCGTTCTGAATGACATTTTCGAGAAACGGGATGTTCGTCTTCACCCCGCGAATGCGGAATTCGCGCAGCGCGCGGAGCATGCGCTGGAGAGCCATCGGGAATGTCTGCCCGGAGGTCGTGATTTTTGTGAGGAGCGAGTCGTAGAACGGCGTGATGACGCTGCCCGTTGTGCCCATGCCGGAGTCGAGGCGAACCCCGAAACCCGCCGCGCTTCGGTAGGTGATGATCTTGCCGTAATTGGGCATGAATTTGTTCGCCGGGTCCTCGGTGGTCACTCGGCATTGGACGGCATAGCCATTGCAGGGAATGTCCGGCTGCAGCGGCAGCGCCAACTCGGGGCCGTGCAGAGAAGCTCCAGCCGCGACGAGGATCTGGGAGCGCACGAGATCGATGCCGGTGACCTGTTCCGTCACGGTGTGCTCGACCTGGATGCGCGGGTTCATCTCGATGAAGAACCACTCTTTTTTATCCACATCGTAGAGAAACTCGATCGTGCCGGCATTGTTGTAGCCGACGCCCTGCGCCAAGCGCACAGCCGCATCGCAAAGGTCGCGCCGCACGCCCTCATCGAGCGCTACGGATGGTGCGATTTCGATCACTTTCTGGTGGCGCCGCTGCACCGAGCAGTCACGCTCGTGCAGATGCAGCACATTTCCGTGGCGGTCGCCCAGGATCTGCACCTCGATATGCTTCGCCCGGGGAATGTATTTTTCGAGGAACACGGCCGGATTTCCAAATGCCCGCCCCGCCTCGCCCTGCGCCTCATCCAGCAAATCCGCCAAATCCTCGCCACGCGTCACCACCCGCATCCCACGCCCGCCACCGCCGAAGGCCGCCTTGATGATCAGCGGAAAACCGATCCCCTTCGCGATACGAAGTGCCTCGCCGCGCTCGCTCACCGGATCCTCCGTGCCAGGCAGCGTCGGCACATTCAGCTTCTGAGCCAGTGCCCGTGCGGCGGTTTTGTCGCCCATCGTGTCGAGCAACTCCGAGTCCGGCCCCACAAAAGTAATCCCCGCCTCCACGCAAGCCCGCGCGAAAGCTGCATTCTCGGATAAAAATCCATACCCCGGATGAATCATGTCCACCCCGTGCTCACGCGCCAGGCTGATGATTCCATCAATATCCAAATAAGCCCCCACCGGCCCCTTGCCCTCCCCCACCACATAGGCCTCATCGGCTTTGAAGCGATGCATCGTGTGACGATCCTCCTGCGCGTAGATGGCCACAGTGCGCATGCCCAACTCCGTTGCGGCGCGGAAAACCCGAATCGCGATTTCACTGCGATTCGCCGCAAGGAGTTTCTTGCCGGCCACCGACACGGCTTGGATGGAAGGAGAGGAAGACTGCGAGGAGGAGGATTTCATGAAGTGAAGATCGGGGCCGGACTTATAAAACCCCAGAGCCGCATTGGCAATCCTTCGCAAAAGGATTTCCGCGCCGCGAAGCGAGCCCGGACGGCCCCAATTGACAATCGCCATGTGGTAACTAATGTTATTCCATGATCGCTCAATCTAAAGTTCGCAAAATCGGCAACTCTCTCGGCGTGGTTCTTCCCAAAGAAGCCCTCCAACAGCTCAACGCTGAAGAAGGAACCATCCTCTATTTCACGGAATCCCCCGAAAGTTCCCTCCGCGTTACACCCGAGCGGCCGGGCTTCCAGCAGTTCATGCAGGTCGCCGAAAAAGGCATGCAGAAATATCGCAACGCGCTTCGCGAACTCGCCAAATGAACGAGCCAAACTGGATCACAAAGGACATCCTCCTTGCAGTGCATGCCGAACTGCTCAACCGCTTCGGAGGTTTGTCAGGCATCAGAGACGAAGGCTTGCTCGATTCCGCGCTGAACAGGCCCAAGCATCTCGTCTCCTATGGCAGCCCGACTTTGTTTGAGATGGCGGCCTCCTATTCCCATGGGATCGTCAAAAACCACCCTTTCTTGGACGGAAATAAACGCACCGGCTTCATGTCTGCCTACATTTTTCTTGGAGTTAATGGATGGTCTCTCGAATCCCCCGAAGAAGAAGCCGTCCTCGAAACCCTCGCCCTCGCAGCCGGCGAAACCTCGGAAGAAGCTTACGCAACCTGGCTGGAGCGCAACTCTGTGCCGACAAATTGACGGGCCCGCCGCGCTATTTCTACTTGCCATCCGCCAGCGTGCGAATTTAGTGTCCTTCCTCTGATTTGTCCGTAAGCACACCCGTGCTTCGCTTGACAAAGCACGGCCGGCTTCGGAAACCATTCCAAAGCCTCCCAAATTCCACGCGTCCCTAGCTCAATGGTAGAGCAGTTGACTCTTAATCAATTGGTTCCGGGTTCGAGTCCCGGGGGGCGCACTTCTTTGAGTATCGCTGTGGAGGTCGGGCTATCAATTTCTAAAAATTCCGCACCAATATTGGTATTGATCAGCTTCGCGTGACTTGGAGGCCGGTGTCTGAGATGTCCATTCGAACGAAGCGGGCTCTTGGGTTTGGCGGGCGGGTGGTGAGTTCGTGGCGGATGCGGGAGGCGGCTTCGGCGTCTTTGGCGAGGAAGAGGATGTAACCGCCGCCACCGGCTCCGGGGAGTTTTGCGGCGGCGGTCCAATCGGCGACGCGGTTGAGGATGTCCTGAACGGCGGGCGGGTTGGTGCCGGCATCGAGGGCGCAGTTGAGTTCCCATGTGCGGCGGACGACGCTGCAGAGGCCGTCCCAGGATTCGCGTTGCAGGATATCAAACGAATCGCGCGCATGGGCGGCGATTTCGTCGAGGAGGGACATTGTTTCCGGGCGGTTGAGAAACATGCCACGCACGATCTCGCGGAGGATGCCTTTTGCGACGCGGGTGATGCCTGTGTAGTAGAGAAGGGCCATGCCGTTGGTGTTCGACGGGCCGAAGAGGTGCTGAGGGAGCCAACGCACGAGGCCACGCTGGGTGAAGCCGGGCGAGGATTCGATCATTTTCAGGCCGCGATGGATTCCGCCTGCCTGATCCTGCCATCCGCCGCCCGTTGTGAGGAGTTGCTCCAGCGCGAGGGTGCGTGAGCAGATTTCCTCGTGATCCCAGCCCAGACCGCAGACTTCGGAGAGTGTGCCGAGAAGTGTGGCGGAGAGGATGCTGCTGGTGCCGAGACCGGAGCCTTTCGGTGTGGCGGCGAGCAGGGAGATTTCAAGGCCTCCGCCGAATTCACCGAGTAGGGCTTCGAGTGATGCCGCGCGGGTGTGGGCTGTGAAGCGGGGATGGAAGCCGGCGAGTGCCAGAGCGGCCTTCGCGAGCGAAAACTCGGCCCCGACATGGGTGAAGTCTTCCAATTCCGCGAAGGTGCGGATGCGCGTTTCCGCTCCGAGGTCGATCGAGCGGATCACGATTTCGCGATGCAGAGGCACGCGGGCGAAGACCTGCACGGGCGGCTGGCCATTGAGATCGAGCGCGACATTTACGACAGCCCCGCCGCGTTTCAGGCAATACGGAGGAGTGTCGGTCCAGCCTCCGGCGAGGTCGATGCGGATGGGACACCTGCCCCACACGATTTGGTCATCTACAGCAGTCCGGACTGGCGCGCACTTTTTGGCTGCGATGCGATCGACCACCAGATCGCTCAGAAATGAGAAGGCGCGTTTTTCGTAGAGGTTTGAAACGGCTTCGTCGCCGCGTGTGTGGGCCACCTGCGCGCAGAACATGGCCTCGGAAAGAAAATCCATCGGTGAGCTACCGGGCGCGCCGAGTTCCGGAGTGGGTGCCTTTGTTTCCGCAAAGAACCGTGCGGTGCTGTCGAGGTCGAGGCGGTAAAAGGGATTGTTGCCGCGCTGTGCAAACAGGCGCGGCGTGATTGCGGCAATCTGGAGGCGTCTCTCGGCGATGAGGCGGGCGGGGTTGAAACGCTCGGTGATCTCCTGCGCGGAGAGGCGTTCGCTGTTTTTCCAGATGGCCAGAAGTTCGGCATCCTTTGCGGGCTCTTGTGAGGACATCCAAGAAACCATGCGTGCGGTGAGATCGGTGGACTCCAGAATCGGAAACAGGCGGGCTGTCTGAATATCCGTTGTGGAGGACAATCCGCAGTCTGCTGGAGTGATGCCGCGCCGCTGGAACCATACTGCGCAGGGTTCGCCAAGCCATTGTGTGGATGCATCGCCGATCTCGCCCTTGAAGGAATCGTCAAATCCATACACGCGCAGGCAGTGCGCGGATTCGCCCACGGGCGGAGTGTCGACGCAGACTCCGGGCGCGAGGGAAAGCGTTCCGATTTCCGCTGGGAGGTTGGTGAGAACATTTTCGGAAGTGAGTGGGAGCGCCGCCGGGAGGATGCAATTCTCGACCCAGATGAGCTTGTTGGCGCTGGATCGTGAGCTGAAGGCAAAGTCGGAATTCAGGACATACATGTCCGGGTGCGGCTTCAGCGAGAGGTGGGATTGGCCGCGCTGGTCGAGGCTGCGGTTTTGAAGCGCGGAGACAGATTCGATCATCTGGCGGCTTGTGCCGAAGTGGTAAAACTCGGCATCCGGCAGCGGAACGACGGCACAGGTCAGGCTGGCGATGTCCTCATCATGCGCGGCGGGACGGCTTCCCATGCAGGGACCCATGTCGGCGTAGAGTTCGTAGAAATCTGGCACGCCTTTGGTAAATGCGCCTGCTTTGGCATTCCATCCGCATTTGTTGAAAAGGACAGAAACCGCCTTGGCGCTCAGCAACCAGAGGCCGGTATCGACAAGGAAGAGATGATCGGCGGCGAGCTTGGTGATTTCGTCTGGCTTGGGTTTTTGAAGGAAGAAAGCGAGTTCCTCGGGACTGGACTTGGGGGTGAAAAAAACACCGAAGTGCGAGGCGGTGTCGGCATCGACCCACATTCCCAGGCCAAGGATGTCGGCATCAGGCATGGCGGGAAGCCTCGGCGGAAAGCGCAGGAGCACATCGCCGCTGGCAACCATGACCCGGCTCTGCAAAGGAGCGCGCGCGGCGATGTGGCCGAAGCCGGGCATCTGCACATCGAGCAGCGTCTGGTCGAGGCGCTGGCCGTCCGCCCAGCGCAAGGCGGGGAAGGGCATGAGAATCTTACCCGTGGCGGCGTAGGCTGGCAGGCGGCGGCTTTGTCCACCGGCCATGAGGGCGAGTTTGAGCGAGGGCTCGTCGCACCATTCCTCGAACGGCGCGTTCCCGCCTTTGCTGCGCCAGGCTTCGGCGAGCAGGTGGGCAACGCCTCCGCCAGAGCCGAGCTTGCTACCAGCGGGGTCGCACGCGGCGAACCATCCCGCCCCCTCGGTCGTGCCGGGGAAGTGGGCCGACATGGCGGGTGGCAGGGAGATGAGCCGCTCGATTTTCATGTTAGAGGAGTTCGGCGATCTGAATGGCATTCAGCGCGGCGCCTTTCAGCAGCTGGTCACCGCAAACCCAGAAGGCGATGCCATTTTCCATCGCACAATCGCGGCGGAGACGGCCGGCGAAGCAGTCGTCCTTCCCGGCGCAGTCGAGCGGCATCGGGTATCCATCCTCTACGAATTGGAGTCCGGGCGCATTTTTGAGGGCTGTGCGGGCTTCTTCGAGCGAGATGGGTTTTGAAAACTCGGCACTCACGGCCACCGAGTGGGCGCGGTAAACGGGAACGCGCACGCAGGTCACCGAGGCCTTGAAGTCGGGCAGATGCATGATGCGGCGACCTTCGTTTTCCATTTTCATTTCCTCCTTCGTGTAGCCGGTATCCAAAAAGGAATCGACCTGCGGGATGACATTGAACGCGATCTGGTGCGGAAAAATTTCCTTCACGATGGGGCGGCCCTTGGCGAGCGCCTCCGTCTGGTGGCGGAGTTCGTCGATAGCGCGCGCACCTGCTCCAGAAACGGCTTGGTAGCTCGATGCGAAAAGGCGGGTTACGCCAAATGCGCGATGCAGCGGATGCAGCGCCATTAGCGTGATGGCTGTCGTGCAGTTCGGATTGGCAATGATGCCGCGATGGTTTTTGACATCCGCTCCATTGATTTCGGGAACAACGAGCGGGACATCATGGGACATGCGGAAGGCTGAGGAATTGTCCACCACCACGGCACCGCTGGTCACGGCCGCGTGGGCGAAGTCGCGCGAGATCGCGCCGCCCGCGCTGAAGAGCGCGATGTCGATTTCTTCAAAAGAATTCAAATGCAGGGGCTCCACTGTGATCTCCTCGCCACGGAAGGTGAGGGTTTTTCCAGCTGAGCGGGGGGACGCCAGCAAGCGAAGGCTGGCAACGGGAAAGTTGCGGCGTTCCATGACGCGGAGCATTTCGACTCCGACCGCACCGGATGCGCCGACGATTGCGACTCTATGGGGTTTTGACATAATGGATATTTATGACATCGGACACGCCCGCACGGCAATCCTCGGAACAATGGGAAATGCGAGTGGACATTTCCCGCCAGATGCTCGACCTGCGGCGTTGCGGAGAGTTGATCAAATCCTGGCCCGTCTCCACATCGCGTTTTGGCGTGGGATTTGAGCCCGGAAGCTTCAAGACGCCCACTGGATGCTTCGCTGTGCAGGAAAAAATCGGTGCCGGCGCGCCGTTGTGGGCTGAATTCAAAAGCCGCCAGCCCACGGGCGTCTTGGCTGCGCCCGGCGGCGAGCATGATGGCATTCTGACCCGCATCCTCTGGCTCTCCGGCCTCGACAAAGAGAATGCGAACACGCGTGATCGATACATTTATTTTCACGGGACGAATCGCGAAGACCTCATTGGAACGCCAGCCAGCCACGGCTGCATACGGCTTCGGAATGCCGACATGGCGGAGCTTTTCGATCTGGTGCCCGAGGGCGCGAGAGTGGTTATCGGCTGAAAGTCTCTCCGTTGAGAAAGCCTTTCGCGGCGAAGCCTTCTTTCTCCAGTCTTATAACGGCGGCTCCGGTGCGATCTTGCCTGAAGAGGCGGATGCCGAGGCTTTCCACCATGGATGCCCATTGCTCATCGATCGGTTCGTTTGAGGGAAAACCCGCCGCTGTGGCCACGACAAGCGAGGCGTTGACGGCCCGTAGGAATGAGGCCTCAGGAGGAACGCCGGAGTGGTGGCGGCCCAGAATCAGAATATCCGCCGCGATCGCGGAGCGTTGATTCTGAAGCAGCCACTCGAAGGTAGCCGGCCCGGCATCTGAGAGGATCAAGACCCGCGTTGTGGAGGACTCCAGCAAAGCTACGAGCGATTTGTCATCCGCTGTTGCCGCAACAAGGTCGGGAGGGGGATGCAGGATTTGCAGCATCATTGATGGACTGATCTCGAGGCGATCGCCCGCCTGCGCTTTGGAAATAGGCAAATTGGCAGCGGCCACCGCCGCATGAAGTTTGCGGCGCACGGGAGAGCGGTCCGGTAGCGGTGAGTCGATGACTCGCGGGAGGGAATTTGTGTCGAGAAGGGTGCCGACTCCGCCGATGTGATCGGCATCGCCGTGTGTGAGAACAAGCGAGTCTGGACTCCAGTGGCCTGTGCTGCGCATCCAGGGGGTGACAACATTTTCAAAATCCCATCGCGACCCGCAGTCAATGAGCCAGAGGTGGCCGCCGCTCTGGATGGCCGTGGCGCCGCCGGATCCGCAATCGAAAACCGTGATTGCTGCTGGTGCCGCCTGCCAGCCTGCAACTGGAACAAATGACCCTGGCAGGGAGGCTGCTGCTTGGATGATGAGTAGAAGGATTTTTGTGAAAGCCAGGTTCGCGTTGTTAAAGACCGCAGCCAGAGCCGCGCTTGCGATGCCACTTGCCAACGACAAAACAGCGGTTGCCATGATGAGAAAGGAAAGCGGGACGACGAGGAGGTTCGCTGCCAAGGCCGAAAGGGAGACCATGTGGAAATAAAAAATCGTCAGCGGCAGCGATCCGATCCACGCGGCCAGCGAGACTGCCAGCAAGCCCGCCGTGTGTCCGGCCAGCTCGTGTCGCTTCTTTTGCCATTTTGTCCAGAGCGACACAGGTATGAAGGGATCTGGCTCCAGTCGCATGCGAATCCGCTCCTGGAGAGGCCCGGCAACGAGCAGGATCGCGGCGACTACCGTGAACGAGAGCTGGAAGCCGGGATTAAACAATTCGTTCGTGGATTGAAGGAGAATGACGAACGCCGCAGCACAGAGTGAATTCAGTGCGATTGACTGTCGCCCCGAAGCCATGCCGATCAGAAAAATCGCCGTCATCGTCGCCGCGCGCACGCTTGAGGGTTTCCAGCCCGTCAGCAGGGCGTAGAAAAAAAGTGCAGGAATGATCACGCAGGTGGCAATCCCACGGCCCACTCCTGCCATTCGGAAGGCCTGCCAGAGGATCAAGGCGATCATTCCCACATGCAACCCAGAGACAGAAAAAAGATGGAATGTCCCCGTTTGCCGGAACTCGTCTTGCAGTGTGTCGGGGATATCCGAGGTCACTCCCAGCACGATTCCGGCGAGGAGATTGCAAACGAGGGGATCGGAGGAAATGCCCTCGCGCAAGGTTGACTCCATCCATTTCCGGCAGGATGCGGCGATGCGGGGCAGAGAGAAACCTGTGGCGGGCGAGGTGATTTCGAGATCTCTCGGTGAGGCGGCGACGAGTTCGCAGGTGATGCCTCGAAGCTCCATGACACGCTTCGCGTTGAATTGGCCGGGATTTTGAGGTGGGGCAATCGGACGCAGGCTGCCGACGAGGCGCACGGAGTCTTCCAGAGAGGGCGTGACCGAGGGAACCACGGCGAGGATATCGCAGGGGAGATTGATTTTTTCTCCATCGATTTCGATCTGCGTTGCCTCCACGACGAAGCGGGATTTTCCAGTCGCACCTACCGACGGTTCGGTGCGAACGATTCCCTCGATATGGGCTACTTGCGGCAAGCCGCCGAGTTTTTCAGCGAGTCTTGCCGCCGAGGACTCTCGGGTCTGCATGACTTGCAGAGCGGCGAACAAAAACGCGACAGCGGCATAAACACAGGCGCTGCGGCGGAGGGGTAGCCATGCGGCAAGAGCCAATGTGGCTAGAATGAGCAATGTCCCCGAGCTCAGAGGGCTGATCCACGCGCCAAGAATTCCTGCGGTCGCCGCACCTGCCAAGCCTACGAATGGCAGGCGCTGATTCCAAAGCGGGGCTTTTGCAGTCACGCTCCGGTCGGCCTTACGGCGGGGTTAGTTGAACGAAAACGGGCTGTAGAGGGATTCCTCATAGCCCGAGTTGTAGAAGCCATCGATCGCCGGTTCGTTGTAGGCGAAGGGTTGTTCGTCCTGATACAGCCGCGAGTTGGTGTATTGGCCGGGAGAGCGCGGGGCGGTTCTGTTTTGTGGAGCAGGGGAGCGGCCGTAGAATCCGCTCGTGTTGGAAAGAAACCCGAGCAACTGGGCATCGGCGCCGGCGGATTTCAGGGCGGACATTTCGCTTGCGGAGAAATTGCACACCTGCCGTGTGCTGTTCAGGTAGGCGATGATTTTGTCATCTGGCACATTGCTTGCGACCAGATTGCGAATGTCGGAGAAGTCGAGCTTCTCGCCAGCAGACATTTTCGATGTCGTCGAAGCAGCCACGCCGCGCGAGGTCGCGGCTGAGAGCACGGCTGGATTTACTTGGGATGTGCTGGAGCAGGCGGAAAGCCAAAGGGCGATTGGAGCGAGAAAAAGCAGGGTGGTGCGTTGCATGGTGTTTGGCCTTTCTTCAGGCGCTGAAGGACTACCCGAGCGTCGGGCTGATGGCAATGACTTCGCTTCGCGGCGCGCGCTATTCCAGGGTGGGATTAAGGCTTTCGTTCGAGCCAATATTCCGGTCTACGGGCAGCATGGCCGATTGCCAAAATTAAAATTGCGCCTGCTTCGATCGAATACGCGATGTAGTAAGGGAAACGATCAAGGTTAACCCTTCGATAGCCGCGACGCCTGAGCCTAGGCTGCTCCGGAGCGATTGCGAGCATTTGAATGAACTCATACACTTCTTCCGTGTATTTCGAGCCCAACCCTCTTTGCTTGCGCTCGTAGTAAAGAGCAGCTTGAGCTATTTCTTCGAGAGCCTGTGGCGTGAATGCTACTTGCATTCGCGCAGGCGAGCAGAAATGTTGCGCTTCACTTCCTCAAAGGGAACGATTTCCATCCGGCCTTCCCGATAAGATTTCAATCGGGCTTCGATTTCATTCTCCCACAAGGCTTCAATTTCCGGATTCACCGAATCGTCGTCGAGCGAAAGAAGATAATGGGCAAGGCGAATTTGTTGGGGGCGTGGCAATTCCAGCACCTCATGCGTGATGATCTCCAGTGTGTTTGGCATGGTTTTTATTTTCTTTCCTTGGGTCAGTTTACACCCATTTCGCGAGCTACGAGGTTTTAATCTGCGACCAGCTTTTAGATTTGGCAACGATTCTCGTATTCATAACTTCGTTTGTCAGCAGGCCACTCCTCTTTGCTTGCACCATGTTTTCTTGTGCATGCGGAGCACCAAAAGAAGAAGGCGGTCACAAATTGTGACCATCTTTGGTAATGATTCTTTGAAGGGTGAAATCATTTCATATCTTCTCCACTCACGCGCGCGGGTGGAATTTTTTGATCACGGCTTGGAGGCCGCTTTTTTCGATGTGGGTGTAGATTTGCGTAGTCGAGATGTCGGCGTGGCCGAGGAGTTCTTGAATGACGCGCAGGTCGGCGCCACCGCCGAGCAGATGCGTGGCGAAACTGTGGCGCATGAGGTGGGGATAGACATTTGCTTCGATGCCAGCGCGGGCGGCGTATTGTTTGATGAGTTGGCGGATGCGGGGAGTGGTGAGCTTTTTTCCCCGGACGGAGAGGAAAATCTCGGCGCCGGTTTTTTTTGAGACGAGTTCGGGGCGTTCGCGTTGCAGGTAGGCGCGGATGGCCTCACAGGCGGGTTGGCCGAGGGGGATGAGGCGGGTTTTTTTGCCCTTGCCTGTGACTCGAATGAACGAGGCGTCGAGGTCGATATTTTCGAGGCGCGCGTCGCAGAGTTCGGAAACGCGGAGCCCGCTGGAGTAGAGCAGCTCGAAGATTGCGCGGTCGCGGAGCCCAAGCGGATCGTTCTGCCCGATGCTCTCGATGAGCTTCCGCACCTGCTCGACATGCAGTGCCTCGGGAAGGTGCTTCTCCGGGCGCGGCAGCGTGAGCGTCTCGGCGGGATTCTCGGTCCATGACCGGCGGGCGACCAGAAAGCGGAAAAAAATCCGCACGGCCACGGCATCGATCCGCACGGACGAGGCTTGGAGTCCGGAGCGTTTGCGGGAGACAAGAAAGTCGGTGATCTGTTGTGGCTCGACGCGCCGCCACTCGCGCGTCTGCGTGTGCTTTTCCAGCCATGCAGAAAAGGCCTCCAAGGAACGCTGCACGAGCAATTGGTAGCTCTCCGAAAGCCCGCGCTCGGTGGCCAGATACATCAGAAATTCCTCGATCTCCTGTGGCATGACTGGTCGCAGTGTCTTGTTTTAGCGGCCTCACGGCAAGCGGGCTTCGAAGGGGCGTCGGTGGACATTTCATTTTTTATTGAAGGCCTTGAAGGCTTCTGATGTTCTTTTGCTCACGAATGCAAGCCGCTCCCGCCATGCTCGAACCCCAAACCGAATCGCTGTCGGCCTTGGAAGTCGAGTCCATCGAACTTTTCATCGGCTTTTTCAAGCTGATCGGCCTGCAGAAGTCGGTGGGGGAGATCTACGGTCTGCTTTTTGTGTCGTCACGCGCCTTGGCGATGGATGACATCATGACGCGCCTGGGAATAAGTCTGGGAGCGGCGAGTCAGGGGCTGAAGGTGCTGCGATCCGTCGGTGCGGTGAAGTCGGTTTACATGCCGGGTGATCGGCGGGACCACTATGTGGCCGATTTGGAGTTAAGCAAATTTGCGACCGCATTCATCCAAGAGGAGCTGAAACCCAGGCTGGATCGGGCTCTGGAGAGGATTGGCACGATGGAATCCCTCGCGAGCGGGATGGAATCCGGCGACCGAGCGACCGCCGAGGAGCGCTTGGAGCGGCTCAAGCACTGGCTGGAGCGCGGCGAGAGTATGCTGCCTTGGTTGTTGAAATTTTTGGTAAAATAACCCGCGCCGCACTGCCGGCGAACCTGTGAAAAACGGGAAGACATTTTGGCTTGGCTCTGGACCAGTGGAAAATTTTCCGCTGATGACCAAGGGCGGCAGCATGCCTGCGCCGAGCCGCATCCAGCCTGCATCTGACCGGCAATTTCCACTCCCGCATTTCGATTTTTCCTATGACAAAGTATCCGACAAAAATTGATGGCGCCTTCCTTCTGCGGCCTCGTGTGTTTGGTGACGCGCGCGGTTTTTTTCTGGAATCCTGGAACAAGGAAACATTTGCCAAGCTCGGGATTGATGCGGATTTCGTGCAGGACAATCACAGCCGCTCGGCGAAAAATGTGCTGCGCGGGCTTCACTACCAGATCGGCGATGCCGCGCAGGGGAAGCTCGTGTGGGTCACCTCGGGAACGGTCTTCGATGTGCTCGTCGATTTGCGGAAAAGCTCGCCCACCTTTGGAAAATGGGACGGCTACATGCTGACGAGTGATGCCCACGAGCGCCTGTGGGTGCCAGCCGGTTGCGCACATGGTTTCTTGGTTGTGAGCGAGATGGCGGACTTCCACTACAAGTGCACAAATGTCTACGCACCGGCGACCGAGCGCGCCCTGTGTTGGAATGACCCCGCCATCGGCATCGACTGGCCGCTGGCCATCGGCATCGATCCGATTGTTTCACCGAAAGATGCCGAGGCCGCATCGTTCGCGGAGTGTGAGAAGTATCAGTGAAAGCCGATCTAGATAGAGCCAAGTTGGAGGAGTTCATGGAAGCCCTTGGTCAGCGCGTCAAGGGACCAGGCACGATCTATCTCACCGGTGGAGCAACCGCATTGCTTTTTGGCTGGCGGGCAAAAACCATCGATGTGGATATCAAGGCGGATCCCGAACCCCGGGGACTTTTCGAAGCCATTACCGAACTCAAGGAATCCCTCGACGCAAATGTGGAACTCGCCAGTCCGGATCTTTTTATTCCCGAATTGCCCGGTTGGCGCGAGCGAAGCACGCTTATTCGACGGGTTGGAGAGGTGGATTTCCGGCATTTTGATTTTTACAGCCAAGTGCTCGCCAAGTTGGAGCGTGGACATGAGCGCGACATGCTGGATGCGCGGGCCTTTGTGGCAGAAGGGCTGGTGAATCGGCAAAAGCTGCGTGATTTTTTTGAGGATATTCGCCCTTCACTTAAAAAATTTCCTGCCATCGATGAGCAGGTTTTTGCAAAATCTGTTCAGGATTTTTGCGCTCAACCATGACCCCTTCACCTGAAGAAATCATGCGGTTGCCTGGCGGGGAGAGAATGCTCCAAGGCCTCCAAGACTGGCGCGAGGGGCGGACCACTATCAATTCCTGCCTTGTGGTCATAGCATTCGGGAAATTCCGTGCTGCTGGTCTCGTGTCTGGTGAGGCTCCCTTTCCGGAAGCCGAGCTAGTCCTTTACGATCTCTTGAAAAAAGAAGGCCACAACGCCTACGGACGCTACAATTCCCTCATCCGCGAACTCGTTTCCTTCGGTCGCGCTCTGGCTCGTGCCCAACGCGGCACACGCTCGTAGAAGCCCCAAGCTCTCTCATTCCGCCAGCAATTCTTTGCACTCATGGTCAACCCTCCTTATTCCATCAAAACACCCCGGTTTTTTATCACCGGAGCCAACGGCCAACTCGGCTTCGAGCTCCAGCGGGCTCTCGCTCCGCTCGGCGAGGTGACGGCCTGCGGACGAGATGCCTGTGACCTCTCGAATCCCGAATCGATTCGCGGAGCCGTGCGCGCCGCCAAGCCGGATGTGATCTTGAGCGCTGGCGCTTACACGGCTGTGGATAAAGCCGAGTCCGAACCGGATCTGGCCAGCGCTGTGAATGGCGATGCTCCCGGAATCCTCGGCGAAGAAGCCGCCAAGCTTGGGGCGCTCGTCATCCACTACTCGACCGACTATGTCTTCGACGGCACAAAAACCACCGCCTACCACGAAGAGGACGCCACGAATCCGCTCGGCGTCTATGGCAAAACCAAGCTCGCAGGTGAAGATTCCCTCGCCGCCAGTGGGTCGGACCACCTCATTTTCCGCACGAGCTGGGTCTTCGGCGCGCACGGAAAAAATTTCATCAAAACCATCCTCCGCCTCGCTTCCAGTCGAGACGAACTCCGCATCGTCGCCGACCAGTTCGGCGCGCCCACGGGAGCCGCGCTCCTCGCTGACGCCTCCACCCACATCGCCGCGCGCTACCTCCGCGATAGCAGGGAAACTTTCCCCTTCGGCCTCTACCATCTCGCCGCCGGTGGCGAGACAAGCTGGCATGGATTTGCTCAGTATATAGTCGCCAAGGCCACCACCGCCAACTTCAAACTCCAAGCTACGCCCCAGGGCATCCTCCCCATCACAACCTCTGAGTATCCCACTCCCGCCGCCCGCCCGGCGAATTCCCGCCTCGACACCTCAAAATTCCGCACCGCCTTCGGGCTTCACTTGCCCGATTGGAAGCATGGGGTCGATCAGGTGCTCGATGTGCTTCTGGAAAAGTGAGAATCTTCTCGTATAAGGCCCTCGCAAACTTTTTCGACAGAATTACACAATTGTAAAAAACCTTTTTGCCGAGTCGTTTGAAATTGGCATATGATGGGGAAGAAACCACAATTATTCTAATTTGTTTTCAAGTTGAGCCTAACAATCCACGGCCATGCGGTGATACTTTTCACTCGAGCGGTGTCTGAAGCCAGGACTGGAAGGTCGTTTGCGAGTTGTGCAATAACTGCTTTCATTT
>JBIJAV010000023.1:0-54268 GCA_044345595.1 Terrimicrobiaceae bacterium | reverse complement strand
AAACCGAAGAACGGCACTCCGAGAGCCGGATGCGGGCAATCCGCACGTCCGGTTCGATGAGGGGGAGACCCCGGCGGTCATTGGCCTTCGCGCCTCTAACCCCGTCCGGGTCTCCCTACTCTACTCAGTTTTCCGCGCAGCAGCGCGCCCGTTCCCTCAGGAGGGACATCCTCCGGCGTGTCCCATTTCTCTCGCTTGGCGTGGCAATAAACAAGGGAGCACAGGCGTCTCGCCTGTGAGATACACTCGCGTGGCAAGCTCACCGATGACCAACCACGCCCTGCTCCTGCACGGTCGGGACGACCATGCCCCCTTCTTTCCAGTGCCGCTGCGCGCCTCACCTTTCACATTTCCATCCCTAAAATACTGCCGCGCTGCGGAAACACTCCCTTCGCATGGCAGGAAAAAATTTGAAAAATCTTTCCAAAAAATGCTTGCCAACACAGGGGGGGGGGGAGCTAAAAAACACCTTTATCGGCTCAAAGCCCTTCAGAACACAAGCGCACATCAAACCATCATCAAACACCATAAGAATAAATTACCACTTATGAAAAAAATCACACTACTCCTGGCTGTCGCCAGTGGGATTCTGCTCTCTCAGGAAGCCAAAGCGGCTCTCGTTGTTACCACCTCCCAAACCGCTGACAACCAACAATGGCCCAGCCTCCCGACTGGGTATCTTCCGTATACCCCTGGCGGGGTCAAAGGCCTCTACGATGCCTTTAGCATTCAGGTCAACGGAACGCCTGGAGAGGCGATCAATAGCCTTTCGTTTGGTTTTGCTTTCAGTGGAATTTTCGACGACTCCGTTGCGTTTGACCTCAACGGTGACGGAACCATCGACTGGGCTGGCGACTTCTACGATATCTACCATGTCAGAGGCAGTTCTTACCAACCTTGGGCAAACCTTGCTGATGCGCAGAACACTAAGGTCTATCTGACTATCGGCCCGACCAGTTCGAGTGTTACCTTGAAAGTTTACGACCAGACTATCACACAGGGAATCTCGACCAATCCTGATGCGAATGTTGTTAACAGTCTAAGTTCTATCACTCTTTCCTCGCTTGGTTTTCCCGGGACGATTCCAGGAGGCGGCAGCGCTACATCGGCAAATTCCATTCGTGTAGGTTTTGTGAATACTGCCGGCGGAGGTGAGGGAATCCCGTCTATCAACACATCCGACTTCTTTACCGGCAATGGAGGCTCTGCGCCCGCCGCCGTGCCCGAGCCCGGCCAAGTCGCTGCCTCGCTTCTCCTCCTCGCCGGCATCGGCGGGTATGTCTTCCTGAAGCGCCGCAAGGCCGCGAAGCCAGCGCTGGCAACTGTCGCCGCCTGATACTTCCAGAGACTCATAAAAAAGCCGGTGCTGGAGCGATCCGCGCCGGCTTTTCTTTTTGATTCAGAATAACGCCATTGTGTTCTAAAAAATGACAGACATGGTGGAATCTACGAAAAGGGACAAAGCCGCTTCACCGATCTACGGATCGGAAAGACGACCGCGCGGCAGCGCAATCGTTCCCCCGGGAGGGACATCCTTTGCCTTGCTCGCAACCCGGCTCTCTGCGCCCTTCGGGCCATCTTCGATGCGCTTCCTACGCCACTCCCGTGGCTCCGGTTGGCATGTCCCATTTCTCTCGCTCGGCGTGGCAACAGAGAAAGGAGCACAGGCGTCTCGCCTGTGAGATACACTCGCGTGGCAACCTCACCAATGACCAACAACGCCTTGCGCCTGCACGGTCGAGACGACCATGCTCCTCTCTTCGCGCTCCCGCGCGGCAGCGCGACTGAAAACTTACAAACTTAAAACTTCTTCCCCCCTACTTCCCAAACACCATGCGAAATTCCGCGCCGCCGAGGGGGGAGCGGCCGATCTCAAGGTGGCCTTTGTGGTTTTCCATGGTCGTATGGACGATATACAGCCCGAGACCCGAGCCGTCGGCTTTTGTGGATTTCAGCAGAAGCTTGGTAGTCTGGGTTTGTTCGAGGCCGGGGCCGCTATCGCCGATGGCGATTTCGAGGGCGTCGGGCCGGGGGCGGATTTCCACAAGGATGTCGCGCCGACCGGATGCCGGGGCGTGGTCGATCGCCTCGGCGGCGTTGCGGAGGAGGTTTCCGACGGCGATCTGGAGCTGCCCGGCATCGCCATCGACTCGGCAATCCCCCTCGGGCGGTAGAAAGGAAATGTTCACCCCGCGGTCCTTTAAGAGAGGCCTGCCGTAGAGCAGGGCATCCTCCACCACATCGACCAGATCGAGTGGCGCGTGGACAGTCTCCACATTGCGCAGGAGGGATTTCATCTTGTTGATGGTGACGACGACCCGATTGGCTTCGGCGGCCAGTTCCTGGAGGAAGGGAAAAAGCCGGGGAGTCCGTAGCGCCAGTTCGCCGGCCTCCTGCAGAGCGAGTTGGGCTGTGAGGAGAACGCGGCTGAGCGGTTGGTTGATCTCATGGGCCACAGCAGCCGCCGTGAGGCTTGTTTTGAGTTTATTCTCAAGTTCCAGTCGGTGTTGCTCCTCGCCTTGGCGCTCCTTCTCACGCGCTTGAGCCAACTCCTCCTCGGCTTGCTTTTGTGCCGTGATATCAAAATTCACCCCGATCTCGCGAAGATCGCGCCCCCACTCGTCGAGGATCAATTTTGAGATGCCCCTCAGGTGCCGCACTTCTCCGCTGGGTCGAACGATACGGTATTCGTAGCAGCCACTCCCGCCGTTTGCCAATGCGACGCGAGTTTCCTCCTGAACTCTTGCCAAATCGTCCGGGTGAACAAACGGCTCCCAGTAGCCTTCAAAATCCTCGCGGCGACATCCGAAGATGTGAAGCATCTGGTCGTCCCAATCCTCGATGTGCGTTTCCAGATTACGGGACCAAAAGCCCAAGCCAGCAGCATCGGCGGCCAGTCGCATACGTTGGTTTGTCTGGCGCAAAGATTCCTCGCTCTCAGCCAGTTTTTTTTCAGCAAGCTTGCGTTGGCTGATATCCGAGAGCACCCCCTCCCAGACCATCGTGCCATCGGGGCGTTGCCGCGGAATCGACTCCGCATGAATCCAACGCTCCCTGCCATGGGCGATGACCCGGCACTCTTCCGAAAAGGGGATTTTCTTTTCAAAGCACTCGGCATTTTTGCGAATCCACTCCTCACGATCGTCGGTATGCACGCAGGCGAAAGCGTTAAAGGGATTTTCCTCCGCCGCCTTCCGCTCCAGCCCGCAAAGCTCGAGAAAGCGCGAACTCATGAAGGAAAACTTCGCCATGCCCCCATCCGGCGGCAGCACCATGGTGTAGGTGCCGGCCGGAATATTCTCGGTGACCTCGTAGGCCGTGCGCTCGAGTTGATCCTGCGCGCTTCGTGCCTCGGCCTCCGCCCTCCGCCTTGCCGTGATGTCCACCAGGCTCACCAGCAAGCGATCTTCGAGCACAGTGGCGCTGAAGAGCACATCCTTGCGCGCGCCATTTTTGCAAGCGACCTGGAATTCCATCTGCTCGACCTGCCCCTTCGTTCGCATCGCCTTTTCCACCGCGGCATCCCAGATGCAGAAGGTCTCTTGGCGATACGCCTCGTCGGGATACGCCAGCCTCGCCCAATCCGCCACAGTCGGAATGTCCTCCAGCGTGTAGCCGAAGAGTCTCGTGAAGCTTTCGTTAATGAAAAGCATCCGCTGCTCCGCTTCCAGCGTGGCACAACCGACCCCGATCGGCAGGCCGTTGAAGATGGCAGCCAAGTCCTCGCCATCCGGCTTCGGGAGGTTCAAAAACGAATCAGGCATCAAAAAACTTGAATGCTATTCGCCTGCGGATGCCAGCTTGATTGTTCGGCTGCGGATCGTGGCATGGCTTATCAATTCCGCCCCACTTACCCCCAATTTCGCAGCGATGTGCTTGCGATGGGTCTCCGCAGTATGGAGGGAAATGCCCGAACGGGCGGCGATTTCCTTGTTGGAGAGTCCCTGCCCGATCAGTTCGAGGATTTCGATTTCCCTCGGACTCAAAGCCTGCGCATGGCCCCCTTTCGCCCCAGCGTTTTTTTCCGTGCTCCTCAGACTGTCCCGAAGGCCTGCGATTTCCTGCAGCACCACGCCGAGTGCCCGAGTCTTGTCCACCACAGAGTAAATATTCGGACGCAAATGCCGAGGACATTGAAAGATATCCGCCTCGCCCGAGACGATGATGATTTGCGCCTCGGGCCGGCATTTCGCCAACTCGGTGGCGACCGTCAGCCCGCTCTTGTCCGGCAGCGCCAAATCAAGAAGCAGCAGATCCGGCAAGTGTTCGCGAACTGCCGCGATCCCCTCCTTCGCCGTATGTGCCGCCGCCACCACGTCCACGAGCCCCACCGATTCCAGCGTGAGGCGTAGCAACTGCTCGAAAAGCACCTGATCCTCCACAATCACACAACGCAACTTCAGCGAGGCGCGGGATGGAATTTGGGATCGTGACGGCATGGGCAAAAGTGAAAAACCGGGGAGACTATCTCGAAAACCGCCCCCGGCGCAAATACCCACTTGTGGGTATTTGCCCTTCGAAAAGCCAAGGTAGGGATGGCTGGCTGCAGCCGTCTCTTTCCGTTGTAGTCACGGCACTCAGTTGCCGTGCGGCGGCCGCCTCCGCAAACACGCCCAACCAACGCCCCAACCGAGTGGGGCGGCTACAACGGCGACTGCGTCGCCTGAAGTTTGTGACCCCGACGGCGCGGCGTCCCTACCTTTCATTCACGAATGGCGCTCCCGCGCCACCGCGCGACGGCACCGTTCGCAACCTCTGAAAAATACCCACTTCTGGGTATTGCGGGATTTCCCGCAATTCGCCGAATCTTTTCCCAGCCAGAGGATGAAACCCTCCAGCCCTTCAATCCAAAACCAACACACAAACACAATGAAAAAACTCACAGCACTCCTCGCAGTCGCAACCGCCGCGATCAGCCTCCAGAGCGCTTCGGCGGGGCTCATCTCCCTCTACCAATATGACAACTCCTTAACCGATACCGTGCGCGGTTCTAATGGAGCGGCCTCGCTCGTCAATGGATCCAGTTCGTATGTTGCTGGAATAGTGGGGCAGGCGTTTGATTTCAACGGTTCCACTTTCATGAAGGCTCCGCAGGCAGGTGCCGGTTTGAGCGCTTTTAGTATCTCGTCCTGGGTTTACTTCGATAACCGGACGAATTGGGCCACAATCGTCAAAAACTGGGGCGATGCAGTTACGGGGGCCTATCACTTCGGACTGTCTGACACCGCATTCCGTGTTTCCAACTACCTTGGCACAAACACCGGTGTCTATCCCGTCGAATCCGGAAACCTCAGTGCCGATACATGGTATCATGTGGCCGTGACTCTAGGGCCGTCCCTCACCCAAAAGCTCTATGTCAACGGAGCGCAGGTCGCCTCTGGCAGTGCCTCGGGAGCCCTCAACAACAATTATGCCAATATGTCCATGGGTGGGAAACTGAACGACGCCCAGAATGCCATTGCTCCCACCAACCCAGGCTGGCTGGATGGCTACTTGGACGAGTTAGCTTTCTTCAACCAGGAGCTGACCGGCAGCGACATTTTGGGTATCTACAACGCCGGCCTCGCTGGCCAGAGCGTCACCACACTTGGCTACGCCTTCGAGCCCTATGTCGATCCCACCGCCGTCCCCGAGCCCGGCCAAGTCGCCGCGTCGCTTCTGCTCCTCGCCGGCATCGGCGGGTATGTCTTCCTGAAGCGCCGCAAGGCCGCTAAGCCAGCGCTGGCAACTGTCGCCGCCTGATACTTCCAGAGACTCACAAAAAAGCCGGTGCTGGAGCGATCCGCGCCGGCTTTTCTTTTTGATTCAGAATAACGCCATTGTGTTCTAAAAAATGACAGACATGGTGGAATCTACGAAAAGGGACAAAGCCGCTTCTGCGATCTGCGGATCGGAAAGACGACCGCTCGGCAGCACAATCGTTCACCCGGGAGGGACATCCTTTGCCTTGCTCGCAACCCGGCTCTCTGCGCCCTTCGGGCCATCTTCGATGCGCTTCCTACGCCACTCCCGTGGCTCCGGTTGGCATGTCCAATTTCTCTCGCTCGGCGTGGCAACAAAGAAAGGAGCACAGGCGTCTCGCCTGTGAGATACACTCGCGTGGCAAGCTCATCGATGACCAACCACGCCCTGCGCCTGCACGGTCGGGACGACCATGCCCCTCTCTTTCGCGCTCCCGCGCGGCAGCGCAATCGTTCCCCAGGGAGGGACATCCTCCGGCATGTCCCATTTCTCTCGCTCGGCGTGGCAACCTCACCGATCACCAACCTCACCCTGCGCCCCGGCGCTCATAGAGACGCCGCTACAGCAATCGCGCGGCAGCGCTCTCTTAAAACTTACAAACTTAAAACTTAAAACTTCTCCCCTCCTCGGATACAACAAACTACCATGATCAAAACGAAAGACCTCAGCATCCGCACACGGCTTCAGGTCATGCTCCTTGTGGCGAGCCTGGGCTCGATCGTGGTGGTCGGGTTGTTTAGTTGGATTCGTGCGCGGGATATCCTCTCGGAGCGAATTTTGAGCCAGCTCACGAGTGAGCGGGCGTCGAAGTCTTATCAGATCGAGGCGTATTTCACGGCATTGAGCAACCAGATCGAGACGCTGTGCGAAGACCACATGGTGGTGCAGGCAATGAAGGAGTTTGACGGGGAGTTTGAGAAGCTTCGTGAGCGGGCAATCACGCCAGAGCAGGTCGCGGGCTTGGAGGGCTACTACACGAAGGAGTTCCTCCCAAGACTTGCAAAAAACATCAAGGGCGATCCGGCCTATGAAACCTACCGGCCGAACAATCCGGAGGCACTCTACCTGCAATACCACTACATCGCGAACAATCCGAAGGAAGTCGGTAAGAAGGCAAAGCTCGAGAAGGCAGTGTCGGATGAAAGCGGCTACCGGGCAGTGCACGAGCGCTACCAAGAATTGTTTTACGGACTGGTGACGCGGCTGGGCTACTACGACCTGTTTTTGATCGATGCGGAGACGGGCGAGATTGTTTACACCGTGCACAAGGAGACGGACTTCGGCACGAATCTCTACACCGGCCCGTATCGCAACAGCAACTTGGCCGAGGTGGTCAAGCGCGTGCGCGACGATCCCGACCGGGGAGCCATCCAGATCGTGGATTATCATTTCTACCGTCCCTCCTACAACGCGCCTGCGGGGTTCATCGCGGGTTCGATCTACGATGGCGACAAGCGTATTGGCGTGCTGGCGGTGCAGTTGCCGATCGACAGCATAAACCGTGTGCTCACCGGCGGCGGGAACTGGGAGAAAAACGGGCTCGGCAAGAGCGGCGAGACCTACATGGTGGGCAGCGACCTCCTGCTGCGCTCGGCCTCGCGCGCCTCGATCGAGAACCCGGCAGGCTACATCGAGAGTCTGCGCCAAAACAAGCTGCGCCCGGATTTGGTCAAACTCATCGAGCAGGTGGGAACGCCCATTCTGATTCAGCCGATCGAGACGGAAGCGGCGAAAGAGGGTATCCGTGGCGAATCAGGCACGAAGCTCATCAAGGGCCACCAGGGCCGCGAGGTGCTGAGTTCCTACTCCCAGCTGCAAATCCCTGGAGTGACTTGGGCAATCATCTCCGAGATGGAGACCGCCGAGGCCTACGGCGAGATTCGGGATCTGGAGTTCTACCTGCTCCTGACCTGCATCGTGCTGGTCTGCGCGATCACCATCTATTCGGGCTTCGCGGCCAAGAGCTTCACCGCACCGATCGAGCGCATGCTCCGCCGCGCAAAAAATCCCGAGGCGGCGGTTGCTGAAGGAGACTCGACTGCCAACTCGCGGGACGAGCTCGGAGAACTCGCGCGTTCATTCGACGCCATGGCACGCCAAGTGCGGGAAAAGTCGGCGGAGAATGCCCGCAAAGATGCAGAGATCGAATCCCTGCTTCTCAACATGCTGCCCCGCCCGGCCGCCGAGCGCCGCAACCAAGGCGAGGAGCGGATTTTTGAGAATCTCCAGCAAGTCACCATGGTGGTAATGACCCTCGAGGGCCTCAAGTCGGCGGATGCCAAAGCCGGCCCCGGGCGTTTGGTGGAAGCCCTCAACGAATGGGCGCTGGCGCTGGAGGACAAGGCCGACCGTTCCGAGATGGAGCGGGCAAGCTGCTTCGGCGGTCGCTACATCTTCGGATGCGGTTTGGCAAAACGCCAGATCGCCCATGTGCGCCGCAGCGTCGATTTTGCTCTCGAGGCGCTCCAAACCTTCGCAGAGATCAACCAAAAGGCTGGCCTCGGCCTCACACTCCATATCGGCATCCAAACCGGCTCGGTGACCACCGCCGTCATCGGCCGCAAGATGTTCCACTACGATGTGTGGGGCGATGCGCTGGATGGCGCCACCACGCTCTCCGCGCAAGCTGATGCCGACACCATACGCGTCGGCGAGGCGGTGAACGAAAAAGTGCGGGATGTCTTCGACTTCAAGCCTGCCGGCCCCGCCGCATGGGTTCTCGCGAGCCCGCAGAACGGATGACCTCTGGAGAAGATATGAACCACGGAGAATACAGAGGAGAGAAGTCGCTGATCGCGGCCATGCCTTGGCAGAAACTCGGTAGCTGTGAATTCGCCGCTTGGAAAATTCCCTCCGCGTCCTCCGTGGTGAAACTCCCTATCCGCCTCTTGGCCTGATGAACGCATCACCCTCGCTCCTGCTCGAAGGCCTCGCCGTCATTTTGGGTCTGCCATTGCTCATGGTCCTCCTTGGGGAGGTGATCCACCGCCTGCGCCGCCGTGGCAGCCCGATTGCAGGAATCTTCTCTGCCGTAAGGACCCTCATCATCCCGCTGCTGGCGGTGTGGTTCATCTCGGCGCGGTTTTTCTCGGTGCCATCCGACGGCCCCTCCCTGCAGGTCGTGCGGACGCTTTTCTGGATCTGCCTCACCTACACGCTGCTGCTGGTCTTCCGAAATCTCGTGGCCTCCGGCGAGCGGCGCTCAAATTGGCAGATTATCATGCCGAATCTGCTCTTCCAGTTGGTGCGGGCTCTTCTGGTCGTCGGCGCATTCACCTACCTGCTGGCCACCGTCTGGAAAATCGATGTCTCAAAAATCATGGGAACACTCGGCATCGGCTCTCTGGTTATCGCTCTCGCACTCCAGGATACGCTGAGCAACCTCGTGTCCGGATTTCTACTCATCATCGAGAGCCCGTTCAAAGTCGGAGACTGGATCAAGGTCGGCGACATTGAGGGCGAGGTCATCGAGATCAACTGGCGCGCCGTCCGCCTGCGCACCATCGACCGCGATGTGGTGATCATTCCAAACGGCAACCTCGGCAAGGAAAACATCTGCAACTTTGTTCTGAACGACCCGCTCCACGCCATCCGCCTCGAGATGGATCTCTCCAGCGCCGACCACCCCGACCTCGTGCAGCAAACCCTGATGCAGGTCATGCTTGGGATTGACGGCATCCTCGCCACCCCAGAGCCCGAGGTGGATCCGATGGAATACAAGAACGCCGCAATCCGATATGAAATCCGGTTTTTCATCACCGATTACGCCAAGGCCGAGCCGATCAGCGACGAGTTTCTGCGCCGGGCCTACTACGCCATGCGCCGCGCGGGCCTGACCTTCCCCTACGCCGACCGCATTGAGCAGCGCACCGCCCCACCCACAGTGGGTCCCGCCGCCGAAAGTGCCCAACTCCTCGCCGCGCTCAAAAAACAACCGCTCTTCGCACACCTCGACGACCCCTCGATCCGCACGCTCGCAGCCTCCGCCAAGGTAGAGCTTTTCGGTGTGGGCGAGAAAGTCGTCCAGGCCGGTCATCCCGACGAAGCGTTCTTCCTCCTCCTCGGTGGCCAAGTGAGTCTCGAGGCCGGGTCGGCGTCCAAACACATCACCAGCCTCTCGGAAGGCGAATTCCTCGGCGAATCGGTGCTCCTCTCGGGAGAACCCAGCCCCGTCACCGCCACCGTGGAGCAAACCGCCACACTCCTCCGCATCGAAGGCACCGCCATGAACCAACTCGTGCAACGCAAACCCCGCTTCGCGCTCGAGATCAGCCAATTCATCGACGAACGCCGCAAACTCATCCGCAACGCATGAGCCGCCCGTCCTTCTCGTTCCTCAGGGAGGGACATCCTCCGGCATGTCCCATTTCTCTCGGTCGGCGAGGCAACAAAGAAAGGAGCACAGGCGTCTCGCCTGTGAGATACACTCGCGTGGCAAGCTCATCGATGACCAACCACGCCCTGCGCCCCGGCGCTCATAGAGACGCCGCTACAGCAATCGCGCGGCAGCGCGCTCTTAAAACTTACAAACTGAAAACTTAAAACTCCCAAAATGCCCGACCTCGCACCGCCTCGCCGCCCTCTCTTCCGCCGTTTGCTTTTCCCTCTCCTCATCCTCGCCGTCCTTGGCGGGGCCGCTTACGCCAGCTACTGGGCCTACGGAAAACTCAAGGGTCGCCAGAGCCGGCATCTCACGAAGATGGCCACCGAGTATCTGCAGCAGGGCAAGGTGGCTGAAGCGACGATGAGCCTGGAGACGGCTGTCCGCCTCAAGCCCAACAATGCTGAGGCCCTGCGATTGCTGGCGCGCCTGAAGGGGGCCACTGGCGAGGGGCCGAAGTCATTGGAAACCTGGCGCAAGGTCTCGGAAAGCGGTTCGCTCACTCTGGATGACCTCGCCCAATATGCCGCAGCGGCCGCACGCGAGAATGATTGGGCTCTGGCGGAGCGGATTGCGGATGCCGCCGCGACAGGTGGCAACCCGGTATTGCGCCATATGATTCGGGCAGAATTGCTCACTTCAAAAAACGACCTGCCTGGTGCCGAAGCGGAACTGCGGCTGGCGATGGATGCCGACAAGACAGGAAACGCCCGAATCGCGCTGGCGCGCTTCCTCATGACGCGCCGCTTCAATGCAGAGACGGCTCCGGAGGTGCTGGAGCTTCTGCGTGAGGGTTCCAAACTACAGGATGCGCGCGGGGTGGATGCCATAGCCACGGCGCTGAGGCTTGGCCTCGTGCCGCCTGCCGAGTTGCCTGTGTGGATCAACGCCCTGCGGGCTCATCCGCAAGCCAACGCCCGCGCCTTGATTCTTGCCGATACGGTCGAGCTGCAAAGCAACCCGGCTTCAAAACCCGCTGTGCTCGAAAAAATGCTGCAGCGCATGCAAGGTGCCTCTGTCGCCGATCGCGCTGCTGGCGTCCAATTTCTAATCCTCGCGGGCGAACCCGCCCAAGCCGCTACGCTCCTGACACGCGACGAGACCATAAAAGATCGCGAAATCTTTTCGCTATGGTTGGACGCCCAATCGCTCACAAAAAACTGGTCCGCCATCCTTGAAGCCCTCGCGCAACCGAACCTCCCGCTGCCCGCGTATCTCGCAAAGCTCTACAGCGGTCGCGCCTTGGTGATGTCCGACAAGGAGGCCGAGGGCCAAGCCGCTTATGCAGAAGCTCTCCAGCAATCTTCGCAAAACCGAGCCGACTTGCTTCAAACTCTCGCCTACCTCAACCTCGCCGGCGAGGACCAACTCTTCGAGCCAGGGCTTAAAAATCTCCTCTCGAACCCCGCCACAGCCAAGGATTCCTTCATCAAAATCCTGCCTTCCGTAGCCATGCGCCGCGACGCCACGCGCACCCGCCGAGCCTACGAGATCGCTGCCGCCGCCTCGCCGGAACTCGCAAAGGATCTCACCCTACAAAATGACATTTCCTACCTGAACCTCCTGCTCGGCCTGCCGGAGGATATCAAAAAAGTGGCCTTCCAAAGCGACGCCAATCCGCGCGACTTCGCCTTACGCTCCACCTACGCCCTCGCCCTCCTCAAGGCAGGAAAAAACAAGGAAGCCCTCACGCTGCTCGAAAACTGCGAACCGGATATTTTCGTCCCCGCACTCCCTCCCCACCACAAAGCCATCGTCGCCATAGCCCTCGCCGTCAACGGTCGCCAAAAGGAAGCCCTCGGCGCGATCTCCACCGTCCCGCCACAACAACTTTCCGTGCAGGAAATCGAACTTGTGCGAAGCTACCTCGCAGAACCTGAGTCCACGCCGACTCCAACACCCGCCATGCCAATGAAAGAAGCGCCAAAAAAGAAATGAGAGGGAGTTTTCAAGGTTCCGCTTTCCGCGCAGCAGCGCGCCCGTTCCCCCGGGAGGGACATCCTCCGGCATGTCCCATTTTCGCGGCGAAGCCGCCTTTGTATCCCCCAACGACGACTGTGTCGCCTGAATCTTGGGTCCGCTCGGCAAGCCGCCCCTACCAATTTTTCACGAAAGGTGCTGCCGCACCAACTCCCGCGCGGCAGCGCCTCTTAAAACTTACAACCTGAAAACTTAAAACTCCTCTTCCATGCCCACCCGCCCACTCACTCCTACGACCCTCGCCTTGATCGCTCTCGCCGGCTTCGGCCCGCTGATGGCGCAGTTTTTTTACAATCTCTGGCAATTTGACACTTACCAATTCTTCCCGCTGGCCATCGCCGGCGGGGCGTTTCTGATCGCAAGGGGTCTGCAGGAGGCTCGCCGACCGCTGAAGCCCGGGGGGTTGTGGCTGCGGATTCCGCTCTTTCTGGCTGTGTTGGGAATATTGGCCTCGGCGTCGGTGATGTGGTCGCCATGGCTCGGTGCGGCTTCACTTCTTCTGGCCGTGCTGGCGGCAGCGTGGTGGTTTGGTGGTTGGAGGCTTTTGCGTGAGGTTCTGCCGGGCTGGTTGGTCTTGCTCACCATACTGCCTCCCCCTCTCAAGCTCGACGCCCGCTTTGCCATGCTCCTTCAGGAATGGGCAACGGCAGGCAGCAGTCGCGTGCTCGGGTTGCTCGGGATTCCGCATCTGCTCACCGGCCTGATCATCGAAATCCCTGGCCAACGCTTGCTCGTGGAGGAGGCCTGCAGCGGCATCAACTCCGTGCTTTTCATGACCTCCGCCTGCGTGTTCTACGCCATGTGGCAGCGCCGCTCGCTACTCTTCCTGATCCTGCTCTACGCTCTCACGATCGGCTGCGTGCTCGCGGGAAACCTGGTGCGCATCACTTCGGGAGCCTGGGTTCTATTCCACTACCAGATCGATCTTTTTGTGGGATGGAAACACGAAACGCTCGGCCTCGTGCTCACGGCATTCTACCTCGGCTTCATCGTAGTCGCCGACGCCTTGCTGGCGCGGGTGCTTGCTTCCAAAACGCCCTACCGCGCCCCAGAGACTGAGGAAAAACCGGAACCTGTGCTGGAAGGCTGGACCTTCGGCGGCGGCATTCGTTTTGTCACTGTCCTCCTCGCCCTCCTCGGTGCCGTGCAACTCGTGCGCGGTTGGGATTTCCATTTCCGCAAGGAGAACGCCCGCCGCATCAATCCTGCCTGGATGGATGGCTCCGCGAAATTCACCTTGCCGCAGGAAGTCGATGGATGGCGCCTCATATCCGATGTGAAGCCCGTGCCGAAACGCGCGGCCTTCGAGGACGGCGTTTACTCCCACATCTGGCAATACCAGAAAGGCAGCACGCTCGCGACGATCTCGTTCGATTATCCCTTCTTCGGCTACCACGATGTCACGGTCTGCTACCGCAATGCGGGTTGGGTGATCGGTGAGAGCAAGCTCCAGCGTGCCACCACGGAAAATGCCATGATCCCCTGCATGGAAGTCGTCCTCGAGCGCGACGGCGGTCTCAAAGCCGATCTGCTCTACAGCACAGTGGATGAAACCGGTGCCTGGCTCGAGGAACCGGGCAAACGCTCGCCCTACGACGAGAAGGGCAAGCCATTGCAGGAGGGCAACATCGCCTCGCGCCTTACCCACCGCATGCGACAAGTCCCCTACGCCAACGAGGCCTACGACGACGCCATCAACTACCGCATCCAAATCCTCGCCGCCGCCCGTGGTGGACTCGGCAGCGAGCAGCGTAAGCAAGTCGAAAGCCTCTTCCAAAAAGCCCGCGTTCTTATAGCAGCGCAATTCATCACTCCAAGCGCCACGCCCACACCCACGCCAAAAGTCGTTCCCACCTACGAGCCGCTCCCAAACAGCACGCCCGACGCCACAAGCAAAGCCCTGGAGGAGGCAAAAAAAGCCGCCGCCTCAGAAGCCGACATCGCCCCCGACGCCACAAGGAAAGCGATCGAAGAAGCCAAAAAAGCCGCCCAAGAATCAGCCTCTGCTCCCGCCGACCCAACCAAAAAAGCGATCGAGAAAGCCATCAAAGAAGCCAAGGAAGCTGCGGAAACCGACGCAAAGAAGAACTAACAAGGCGCGGCTTAGCGCGCTCGTTCCCCCCGAGGTAGGGATGGCGCGCCGCCGCCGTCCCATTTTCGCGGCGAAGCCGCCTTTGTATTCAGAAACGGCGCTCCTGCGCCTGAAACTTGGGACCCCGACGGCGCGGCGTCCCTACCCAGTTTCACGAGGTGCTGCCGCACCAACTCCCGCGCGGCAGCGCGCTTGTTCATCCGGGACATCCTCCGGCATGTCCCATTTCTCTCTGTCGGTGTGGCAATAAAGAAGGGTGCACAGGTGTCCTTGCTTTGAAATAAAGGCACTTGCGCGGCAACCTTGTCGGTGAGCAACCGAGCCTTTCGCCTGCACGGTCGACGCCTCCGGCTCGTAGAGGCTACGGGTCGGAAAGACGACCATGCTCCTCTCTCACCCACGCGGCAGCGCGTTCGTTCCCCCAAAGGCAGGGATCCGCCTTTGGGGCTACGGCGTGAAGACTGGCGCGCCGCCGCCTGATTTCATTTACGCTGGCTCGAACTGAAGCCTGACTCTATGCCCGAGCGCGGCGGCTGCTTTTGCGAGCGTGCTGATTGTTAGGGACGCCGTGGAGCTGTCGAGAATGCGGTCTAACGCGGCTCGGCTTGTTTTCATCCGGGTGGCGAGTTGGGTTTTGGAAATGTGTTCCTCTTCGAGGATGCGCTTTAATTCCAGGCTGATCGCTTTTTTCATGGCGAGCGCCTCGACCTCGGGCAGGATTTTTTTCTCCGCGAGAAAATCCCTCAAGTCGGAGCCGCGATGTTTGTTGGAGTTGGATGAATTTTTCATAAATTTTAAATATTGGGCACGGCGTCTGCGGGCCAAATCGATATCCTGCTTTGGCGATGTTCGTGACTTTTTTAAAATGCCATGCAGCAGGATGATTTCCTCATTTCGATCAGAAAAAATGTGCGGGCGATCCGGTTTCCAAGAGAAGACCGTATCTCCCAAAGGCCGGCCCCCATCGAGTCCACAAGCGGCTTCCCGACAGGCCAAGCCCATTGCACGGCCAGAATGTCGGAGCCGATTTTTTTTTTCTGTCTTCAAGAGGCAGGCTTTTCAGCCACTCTCTCACAGGCTCGTTGCCTGTCTCGGTGGCAAAGAACCGAACTGCAAGTGGTCGCGGCATCGAAGGCACGAGTGTAAATGTATCAAAAATGATTCACGCGTCCAGTGGTTGTTTCCGGAGATTTTGAGAGCTTTTGCGTAAAGCGCGGCCGAACTGCCCCGCACGGCTTGAGAGAAGGAGGCATGGCCGTCGCTCGCCCTTGGAGCTCTGCTTTTCAATTTGATCGGGCTCGCCTGTGAGAGACACTCGCGTGGCAACTTCATCGATGAGCATCCATGCCCTGCGCCTGCGCAACCGAGACGGTCGCGCCCCTCTCTTTGCTCGGCAGCTCGCACTTAAAACTTCTCCCCCCGCGCTTAGCCCCAACGCGCGCTTGCAAAGACGCAGTGCGGTTTTCATGATGTGCGGCTCATGGATGCCATAATCGACCTGCTTCAGAAAAACGCCCTCATGCCGCGCGATGAGATGGCGCGTTTGCTTAATATGACCACTGCCGAGGTCGAGGCGGCCATAGCCAAGCTTGAGGCGGATGGCATCATTCTTGGTTATCAGCCTGTGCTGAATCGCGAAAAGTGGGACACCGACAAGGTCACGGCGGTGATCGAGGTGAAAATAACTCCCGAACGAGACGGCGGCTTTGACCGCATCGCCTCGCGCATTGCGCGGTTCCCGGAGGTGCAGAGCTGCTACCTCGTGAGTGGTGGCTACGATCTGCTCATTCTGGTCGAGGCTCCGAACCTTCGCGCCGCCGCCGCGTTCGTCGCCGAGCGGCTCAGCACGATCGATGCGGTGCAATCCACCGCCACGCACTTCCGCCTGAAAACCTATAAGGAAAACGGCACCTTCCACACCTTCGAGGCGAGCTCCGAGCGTCTCTCCGTCACGCCGTGAGTATCGCCATCGCAGACCACATCCGAGACATCCCTCGCTCGGGAATTCGCGACTTTTTTGAAATCGTGCAGTCGATGGATGATGTCATCTCGCTCGGTATCGGCGAGCCGGACTTCGCCACGCCGTGGCACATCCGCGAGGCGGCCATTTACGCTCTGGAGCGTGGCCGCACCGGCTACACCTCGAACCTCGGCCTGCCGCGCTTGCGCCGGAGTATTTCCGACTACATCAACAAACATTTCGGCATTCGCTACGAACCACTCTCCGAGATTCTTGTCTCTGTGGGCGTCTCCGAGGCGATCGATCTCGCGCTGCGCGCCTTGTTGAATGCTGGCGACGAGGTGATCTACCACGAGCCGTGCTATGTCTCCTACGCTCCCACGATCACGATGGCGCATGGCGTTCCTGTGCCCGTCCGCACGCGAGCGGAGGATGGATTTTCCCTGCGCGCCGAGGATTTGGAGAAGGCCATCACGCCTCGCTCCCGCGCTCTCATGCTGAATTTCCCGACCAATCCGACCGGCGCCACAATGGAGCCTGCGGAGCTGGAAAAAATCGCCGCTGTCTGTGTGCGCCACAATCTGGTCGTGCTCACGGATGAAATCTACAGCGAGCTAACCTACGAAGGTGCCAAGCACACAAGCATCGCCGTTTTTCCTGGAATGAAAGAGCGCACGGTCTTTCTCCATGGTCTTTCCAAGGCATTTGCCATGACCGGTTGGCGCATCGGTTTCGCCTGCGCTCCCGCTCCGCTCATCGAGGCGATGATGAAAATCCACCAATACTCGATCCTGTGCGCATCGATCATGGGACAGGACGCCGCCATCGAGGCCCTCGACCGAGGCGAACACAGTGTCGCGCAGATGCGTCAGGAATACGAAATGCGCCGCAACTTCATCGTCTCAGCCATCAATGAAATGGGCCTCGAATGCCGCAGCCCGCGCGGATCGTTCTATGTTTTTCCGAAAATCACATCCACCGGCCTCTCCAGCCGCGATTTCTGCATGCGTCTGCTGCAAGAAAAGAAAGTCGCCGTCGTGCCGGGTCCCGCATTCGGCGGAGGAGGGGAGGGCCATGTGCGCTGCAGCTTCGCCACCGCTCTTCCTCAAATCAAAATCGCCATGCAGCGAATGGCAGAGTTCGTTGGCGAGTTGAAGCGGGGAAACTGAATTCGCGGTGATCGCTGCCGCGCGGGTTTGTAGCGGCTGTCTATGACTGCCGAATCGGAACCCCCCGGCGCTCATAGAGACGCCGCTACAGTAATCGCGCGGTAGCGCGCTATTCGTGAAAAATCTCCACAGCGGCGATGTTTTGTGACAGGCCCCAGTGGGGGACTACTACTCGCGGGTATTTTCCCTGCCTTGCGGCCAGAATTGTATTCCAAGCGGAAGATGCCGTGAAACCTTCGCGGCGCGGGCCATCACTGAGTGAAATGACCTGGCGTTCGCTCAAAAGGGAAGAGGCAGTTTCCGCGATCCAGCCTGTGGCTGTTTCGAGCACAGGGATTGAGGGATCGAAACTGGCGAGGCACTCGGCGCCTGCCGTGCGTGCCTGCTGGCGGGTGCGGAAGCTATGGCCGTCCGTAATGCGGGTGATGTCTGCGATGGCGCTTGGTGTTTGGCGGCCGATGAGAATTGCTCCGGCACCCTCGGCAACGCGGAGTGTGTGGCGTTTTGTGAACCACCGCAGCGAATGGAAGGCATCGAGGAGGTGCGGTTCGAATTCCTCGGCTCCAGCGACAATGACATGGTCGATGTCGCCGTTTTCGATCCAAAGGCAGGCCGTGCGGAGAGCGGAAACCCAGCAGGAGGTGTCGCCGACTTGGGAATAAACGGGGCCGCCGATTCCGAGTTCAGCCACCACATGGCTGAGCGGGGTGTTGACAACGGTCTCGGGAAACAAAATGGGGCTTGCGAAGCGGCGTCCATCGGTGCTCAGACCCTTGTAAAACCTCACCGAGTATTCCAGGCAGCCGAAGAAAAAAGCGCCGACCACACCCACGCGTGCGGGGTCAATGTCAGGGCGGGCCTCAAGCGCCTGCGCGATGGCCTCGATGAGGTGATGCGAGAGCGGGCTCGCGCGGCGGAGCCTCGGCTTCATGCGCCAGCGGTTCACGGGTTCCGCAGAGATGTTGATGCGGGCGACTTCGTGAAGGCCGCGTCCACCGGCCTCGGGCACGGATTCGATCGGCCATTTGGAAAAATCCTCCAGCGCTTCGGGAGAAGTGCCGCCCGGGCAGGAGAGGCCGAATGAGAGAATAGAGACGGGATTTTTCATGCGGCGGTGAAGACGAGCGCGGCATTCGATCCGCCGAATCCGAGATTCACACTCAGCACGGCGGGCTTCGTCAGTTTATCCCCCGGTTGCGCCAGAGACGCGGCGAGTTCCGGGATCGGATTTGTGGTGTTGATCTGTGGGGGGATGTCGCCCGTGCGGACGCACTCAAGTGCAAAAATTGCCTCGAGTGAGCCTGCGGCGCCCAGCGTGTGCCCGATTGCCGCCTTTGTGGAGCTGATCCGCAAACCGGCGATATCTTCGCCAAAAACCCGCGCAAAAGCCGCCGCCTCGGCGCCGTCGTTGAAGACCGTTGCGGTTCCATGGGCGTTGAGGTAGCCGATTTCGGAGGGTTTGAGCCCTGCCTGCTGCAGCGCGCATTGGATTGCGCCTTCGAGCGGAGCGCCTGTGGGGTCGGGTTGGGTGATGTGGTGTGTGTCCGTCGTATGCCCGTAGCCTGCGAGGCGGCCTTTGATTTTTGCGCCGCGCTTGTTCGCATATGCCGAAGTTTCCATGACAAGAAATGCCGCGCCCTCGCCGAGCATGAGGCCCCGGCGATAGAGGTCGAATGGCTTGCAGGAATCGGGATCGAGTGCCTGGAGCGAATCGAAACCGCAAAACACCAACTCGCAAAGCGCCTCGTAGCCGCCCGCCAGAACAATGTCGGCAAAGCCAGCCCGAAGAAGATCTGCCGCATGGCCGATGGCGTTCGCCCCGCTCGCGCAGGCGTTCGACACAATCATGGAGGGGCCGGAAAAACCGAGATGCTGCTGCAGGTCGCCGATTTGTTGATGCGCGGGATAGCGGGAAATTTTGGACGCCAGATGCCGTGGTTTGCCGGACCAAATGTCGCGGAGAAATGTCTCTCCGTGTTCCATGCCGCAAGCCGTCGTGCTGACGCTGAGTTCAAGCCTCGAAAAAAGACTGCGACCATTGCTGTCGAGTATTCCGGCATCCGCCATCGCCTGTCTGGCTGCGGGAATGGCCAGTCGCGACGCGCGGCTAAGACGGGAGACCTCCTTTTTGGAGACTCCTTTCAATTCCGGCAGGTGAGCCTCGGCACCCTGCGTGACGCGGCATCCCTCGAGCGGAATGCATGTGATCTCTCCTCTCGCCGACTCGCCACGCATCAGGGCGGCCCAAGTCGTGGGCGCATCGTCACCGAGTGGCGACACGCAGCCCCAACCTGTAATGACTACATCCTCGCGTGAATTCACCCCGCCAAATTAGCCGCCCCTCGCGGCAGGTGGAAACGCCAAATTCTCCCAAGGTAGGGCGATTTTCACAAGATGCCTCCTAACCAGATCCCGCGCGGCAGCGCGATCGTTCCCTCAAAGGTAGGGATGGCGCGCCGTCGCCGTCCGAATTTTTGCGGCGAGAGCCGCCTTTGTATCCGGAAACGGCGCGTTCGCGCCTGAATCTTGGGACACCGGCGGCGCGGCATCCCTACCAATTTTTACGAGGTGCTGCCGCACCAAGGCCTGCGCGGCAGCGCGATTGTTTGCCTTGGAGGGACATCCTCCGGCATGTCCCATTTCTCTCGGTCGGCGAGGCAAGCCCGTCAATGAGCAACCCTCGTCCGCAGCCTGCACGGTCGAGACGACCATGCTCCCCTCTTTCGTGCGGCCTCGCCTTTCACCCTAACCCAACTCGGGGCGCGCGAGTTGGCGGCTGAGGGTTATCCGCCCTTTTGCAACGGCTCGAGTGCTAGTAGCGATTTCGAATTCGAATTGGGCGAGCGGACCGAGTTCCCTCACAAGGGTGGCCGTGGTGGTCAGTGTCTCGTTCGGGAGCGCTGCGCTTTGGATGCGCATGGCATCAATCGAAGCAACGAACAAGGCCGCATCGGGCTCCCCGCAACCTTGCATCCACAGCGCTCCTGCGGTTTGTGCGGCGAATTCCATGAGCAGTGCGGCGGGCGCAATCGGATTGCCGGGGAAGTGGTCTTTGAAAAACCAGAGATCCGGATCGAGATGCCAGGTGCCGATGCCCTTCGTATCGCGGCATTCAAAAGTATCCAAAAAACGGAATCCCGGCCCGTGCGGAGTGAGTGGTCTGTTCATTTTTCGAGTCGCGAGTAGTGGTGCCATTGCTCGGGGGCGCGGGCGAAGAGCGGCACGAGTCCTTCCTTTGCGAGCCTGGTCGTGAAGTGTTCCAGCGTGGCCTCGCGTCCCTCGGGCAACCACTGCGGGCGCAGCGGGGCGGAGGCTTCGATGGTGAATTGGCCATTCGGTTGGCGCCAAATGCCGGCGGCAATGATGGGCGCTCCAGAGAGGAGCGAAAGCAGGACTGGAGCGGTGGAGAAGGGAATGCGGCCGTGCGGAAGGTCGACATCCACCGTATTGGAGTCGAAGGGACGGTCGCTGAGCAGGGCGATCATGGCGCCGCTTCGCAGCTTGCGCGTTATTTCCACAGCGGAGAAGGCATCGTTCCCGACCACCACGGTTTCAACGCCCCAGCGTTTGCGGAAGTCGGCCCGCCAACGCGTGAGCTCGGTCGTTGGCTCGGGCAGTGTGAGCGTGGTCATGGGATAGCCCATCTGGGACATCACAAGACCCCCGAGTTCAAAAAAACCAAAGTGGCCTGTGACGAAAAGGCAGCCCTTGCCGTCACTGCGTGCGTCTTCGATATGTTCGATGCCTTTTTTTGATCCGAGCATTTCCAGTGCGGCGCCGGTTTCGCCCATACCTAGTTCGGCATATTCCCGGAAGTTCAGTGCTTGGTGGATGCAAACCCGCGCAGCATTTGCCCATGTCGCCTTCCTCCGATCCAGCAGGGCAATGTTCGCCTGAATTTCGCGAAGCACTTTGGGATGTGTGAGTGCATAACCGGTGCCGATGAGGCGCGCGACCCACATGCTGAGAGACCTGCCGACAAGACGCCGTGCTGAAATCGCAAGTTCAAAGGCATGCGGACGATAGAGCGCTTTGTAAAACTTGGCCTCGCGGTAATCCTTGCCACGCCTCGTGCGCAAAGCCGCAGTCAGAAGCGCCAGCAAACCTGCAAGAATCAAAACATGTTTGAGTCGCATTAGTCGAAAAGGCGTCTATCGCGGCGCAAGCTTGGGCGACTACGCGGCGGCAAGCCGCGCGTTGATCCAGTCGCGGAGGACTCCGAGGCTTTGCAGGGCATCCCGCGCCGTGGTGGCATCGCCAATCGAAATACCGTATTTTTTTTCTACAGCGATGATGATTTGCAAGGCGTCCAAAGAGTCCAATCCGAGGCCCTCGGCGCCAAACAAAGGCGTGTCCTCGGAAATCGTCGAGGCGTCGATTTTAAGCATCACATTCTCGGTCAGCATGGAGCGGAGAATCTCCACCGATGTTTCTCTTTCCATGGGGTCAGGCAAGAGTAGGGCGGCAGGGCGTGTGAACCTCAAGCTGATCCTGCATCCAGCCTGTCTGTGAATATGTAACCATCTGCTTTCAGCGTATTCAGAAGCTCCGAAAGTGTGCAAGCCCGCTCTCCCCCGCGCATGCCCCGCAGGTGGCTTTCGTGAAGCAGGACAATGCCGCCGGGCGTTGCGCTTTGGCGGATGCGGCTTACAACGCGGCCGGGGTCGTGCGCGATGCCATCATGTCCCGTGGCGGACCAGCCTATCATCTTCAGCCCGCAGGATTCCGCCGCGAGATGCACGAAGGGATTGGCCATGCCCACGGGGGCTCGGAATTGATGGGGTGCCGTTCCGGTTGCCTCCCGAATCGCAAGAGAGCACCGCTTGATCTCCTGCATCGCACGGCGGGGTCCAGCTGACCAAAAAGTCGCTGAGGGATGTGAGTAGGTGTGGTTTTGCACGGAGTGGCCTTCTTCAACCATGCGTCGGCAGAGCGAAGGATGGGCCTCCACTTTTTTACCGATCACAAAAAAAACGGCCCGCACCTGCGCTTGGGCGAGGGTGTCTAAAATTTGCGGTGCCTGTCTGGGATCCGGCCCGTCATCAATCGTGAGCAGCAGCTCTCTGCCATGCGTGGGGATGGATTTTTCGACTCTGCCGAACCATGTGCAGTTCCGAATCAAGGCGGGCATGACAAGCATGTAGCCCGCATAGGCTTGGAGGTGACGCATTCTGCTCATGCTTGGGAGTCTCTGCGGCGAATGGCTTCGCCTTCGCGCACAAGTTTTGCACGGAAATACTCCTGGAGTGCCTGGCTGAAGGCTCGCGCGCTTTCGCCGGGCCCGGGACGAAAAACATCTCCCGTGGAAAGGCGGAAGTGAATTGGCATTTCCAGCGGGCTTCGGAGTGAGATGGCCTTGCCCAAAAATCGGCTCGTGCATTCGATGAAAATCGTGCGCACGGTCGCGCCGCTCTTGATGGCAGCGAGGGCGAATCCATCTTGGAACCGCGTCAGTGCGGCCTCGCGTGTCCGGGTGCCCTCGGGAAAGACAATGATATTGCCGCCTTGGCCTATGACTTGCCGTGTTTCCTTGATCATGCCCAGCGCCGGGAGGCTGGGAATGAAGGCGGCCTGTCTTGCCAGGATGGAGAACAGCGGGTGCTTCCACGGATTGGCCCCGACAACGCAGCTCGCGTTGGGGAATTTTTGAAAAAGCAGAAGCGCGTCGAAAATCGAGGGGTGGTTGGCGCAGATGAGTGAGCCTCGCCAGTCTGCGCAGTCTTCGAAGCCTTCGTATTCGCAGCGAATGCAGCCCATGTGTGCGAGTCGGTCGAGATATCCCGCGCTGTGGCTGCTTATTTTTTGCCGTGCCTGTAAGCTTGCTGCGCTGTTTCTGCCGGAGAGGGATTCAAAAAGAACGGAGGCGGTGAGCCAGGAGGCGCTGAAAAGATACAAGCCATAAGCGGCGTTGACTCTCAGAGAGTCGCGTAGCGGTCTGTCCGTCCCGGTCGACGAATTTTCCATGGAAGCGAGCCTATTGGTGACCATCAACTGTATGTTTGACCAAGATCGACGCCTTTCGCCAGAACAACCTCATCCCTACTTTGGCCACTCTGTGAATTCCTCTGCGTTTACTCATGGCGAAAGGAATTTTAGTGAGCCTTCCGTGTGGTGGTGAGGATTCCGTTGCCTCGGGTATCTATGCCGATGTATTGAAGGGTCTGTAGTTTAGTTGAGCACATGCCAGATTCATTTTCCGCTTTTCAGATCGCCCGAGCCTATGGCCGTTCCAAATGGCTTCGCGGCTATGTGGTGGGAAAAATGAGTTCGGATCCGGTTTTCAAGACGGCTTGGAAGTTTATCAGCATTCGTCGACAGCCCGTGTGGGACATTGGTTGCGGTTTGGGCCTCCTCGGTATTTCCATGCGCGGGGCTGGACTCACCGAGCGCTACCGGGGCTTCGACACCAATGCGTGGAAGGTGAATCTGGGCAAGGAGGCCATGAGGTATTTTGGTTTTGAGGAGGTGGGTTTTGAAGTGCGCGATGCTTTGTCGGTGGAAATTCCCGAAGGTGCGACAGTCTGCATGTTTGATGTTCTTCACTACCTCTCCACTTCCGAGCAGAAGCTCATGCTTGAGCGCTTGGCCAAGGCGGCGGAGGCAGGTTCGCTCATTCTTCTTCGCACGACCTTCAAGGATGCTGGTTGGCGTTATCTCGTGACTCTCGCCGAGGAATGGTGGACACGCGTCAGCGGCTGGATCAGCGGGGGAGAAGTCAATTTTCCACGCCGAAGGGAGTTGGTTTCGTTTTTCAAGGAACGGGGGTTGGGAATCGGCGTCACCCCGCTTTGGGGCAAGACGCCCTTCGGCGGTGAGTTGGTGGTGATCGAAAAAATCGAGGGCTGATCATTCCGCGCGCGCTTGTCGCCGTGCGAATTCGAAGAGCGGGGCTGTCATGAGTGTCGTTACCACTGCCATGACAACCATCATGGTAAAAAATCGCGGGGTTATGATTCCCGCCTGCAACCCGATGTTCAGCAGGATCAGCTCCATCAGGCCTCGGGCGTTCATGAGTGAGGCCACGGTGAGCGCGTCGCTGTGCGGCTCTCCGCACCACCTCGCGGCGAGGTAGCAGGCTCCCATCTTGCCCGCCACCGCCGCCAGCACTACGGCTCCAGCCATGGCCCAATCCGTGAGAGAGTTCAGAAGATCGAGGCGGGTGTTCAATCCCGAGTAAGTGAAAAAAACCGGCAGCAAAAGCAGAGTCGTTAGCGGTCCGATCTTGCGGATTGCATGATCCGCGAGAGGTCCGCGAGGCACGCACACGCCAAGAATGAATGCCCCGAATACCGCGTAGAGTTGAATCTTGTCGGTGAACCATGAGCCCAGCACCAGCAGCATGAGAAGTAGTGACATTCCCCGCGAGAAGTCCGCTTCGCTTTCAGGTGCCTTGGAAAAAAAACGCGGCACAACGAAGCGGCAGAAAACCGCATAGGCGACCGCTCCGCATATAGTCCAAAGCACGAGCAGGAAATTTCCACTGACCGAGGCGATCACTCCGGCCAGGAGCATCCAAGCCGCAGCGTCATCCAAGCTGCCGCTTGCCAGCGCCAGTGTGCCGGCCGTTGTTCCCGCCAATCCCCGTTCCTTGATGATCCGCGCCAGCATGGGAAAGGCTGTGACGCACATCGCCGCTCCCGTGAAAACCATGCCTAGGCTCGGCGAAATACCCTCTCCGTAAAAGCCGCCCTCCGCGCCAATCCAGAGCGAAAGCAGCGCGCCCAACGCGAATGGTGCGGCCATTCCCGCAAAGGAAATCGAGGCCGCCGAGCGCAGGCGCGAACGCAAGAGATCGCCCCGGAATTCCAAGCCGACAACAAACATGTAAAGGGAGAGCCCGAGCTGCGCGACATCGAAGAGGATCGGCTTCGAGGCTGCTGGAAAAAGATATGCCGACACGCCCGGTGCCAGCGCTCCAAGAAGCGAGGGGCCCAGCACAATGCCCGCAATCATTTCCCCGATGATCGCCGGTTGGCCCACCTTGCGCATCGCCATCGAGCAAATACGGCACGCCAGAAGGATCACGCCGAGTTGGAGAAAAAAGTGGCCGAGCGGCAAACCATGGACGATTAACATGGCCGCGCACGATGCACAGCGACAGTTGCCATGGCAACATCGCGCTCTTAAAAAAACCTAAAATTGTCATTGCATCCAAAGTCGCGCCTGTTAATTTCTTCCCCCTTTTCCAATGCCAAAAGCAATAGCACGCAGCAAAACGCGCAAATCCGTGGCCAAGCGCTTCAAGATCACCGGGACCGGCAAGGTTGTTCGCAACCACGCTTCCCGGCGACACCTGTTGGCGAGTAAAAACGCCAACAAGAAACGCCATATGGCGAAATCCGCAGTGGTCGATGAGACCGATGTGGATCGCATCAAGGCCTGCCTGCCTTTCAGCCACTAAAGCGCGCTGAACCAAAATCCCTTCGACTGCCCCGGGGTTTGCCCGGGGATCACGGAGCCGGTGAGTCGGGGGATTTCAACCAAACAAACAACCGCTCCAAGGAGGCTCCGCGCCAAATGCGGAGTTTTATGACATGCCAAGAGCCACTAACGCTCCAGCCAGCCGGGCGCGCCGCAAGCGCGTCGTAGCAGCCTCGAAAGGATATCGCGGCCGCCGTTCCAAACTCTTCCGCTACGCAAAAGATGCGCAGATGAAGGGAAAATACTGGGCCTACCGTGACCGCAAGACCCGCAAGCGCAACTTCCGCGCCCTGTGGATCACCCGTCTCAGCGCCGCAGTCCGCGCCGAAGGTATCACTTACAGCCGTTTCATCGAAGGCCTCAAATCCGCCAACATCTCACTCGACCGCAAAGTCCTGTCCGACATCGCGGTTCATGACGAGGCGACCTTCAAGGCGATCGTGGACAAAGTCCGCACCGCCCTCGATAACAAAAAAGCAGCCTAAGCGTCGATCACCCGACCTTCGGGGATTGACCACAGAGTGCACAGAGAACACAGAGGAGGGGGCACATTGCTCCGCTTCCTCTGTGATATCTCTGGAGGGTTTAATAGAGTAATCTTGTGTAATGCTCTAAAATTGATCCTATTACATCAAATCAGTCTTTCTTAGGCTGTGATTTGGGTGAGAAAATCAGAGGCGGGCCCAGAGAATCAAGGCCCGAGGCAGTCCGCGCTTTGCAAGCAGGTTCGCTTATTTTGTAAATTCTGTAATTCTGTCGAAATAAATCGTATCAGGCCCAACACCCAATGACGCCGTCACCCGCTTTTTCCTCCTCTGTGCTCTCCGTGTCCTCGGTGGCTAAACCTCTTTCCCATGCAACAGCAAGTTGACGCCCTTCGCAGCGAAGCTCTTGAGCTTATCGCTGCGGCTCATGATGCAGCTTCCCTCGAGGCCGCCCGTTTAAAATACCTTGGCAAGTCCGGTGCCATCACCGCGCTCAGCGAGGGCATGCGCAATGTTCCGAAGGAGGAGCGGCCCGTCATCGGGAAACTTCTCAACGATCTGCGCGCTGCCGTTACAGCCGCTTTGGAAGACTCCCAAAAGCGTCTTCTCGAAGCTGCCGACCTCGCCGCCTTTGCTTCGCTCGATCTCTCGCTGCCCGGCACATTTCCTTCGCCCGGCACCTTGCATCCGCTCACACAGCTTATGGATCGTGCCGTGCGGTGTTTCCGCCGCATGGGGTTTGCGATTGCCGACGGACCCGACATCGAGACCGAGTGGCATTGCTTCGATGCGCTCAACACGCCGCCGGACCATCCCGCGCGCAACGAGCAGGATACTTTTTATCTCCCTGATGGCCGCCTCTTACGCTCGCACACATCGAGCGTGCAGATCCGTGTCATGGAAACAACTCCGCCGCCTGTGCGCATCATTGCTCCTGGTTCCGCCTACCGTCGCGACGAAGTGGACGCCACGCACCTCGCCCAGTTTACGCAGATGGAAGGTCTCTATGTCGCCGAAAAGGTCAGCCTTGCCGATCTCAAGGGGACGCTGGAATTTTTCTTCCGCGAACTTTTTGGTGCGGGCACGGACATTCAATTCCGCCCGCATTTCTTCCCCTTCACCGAGCCGAGCTACGAAATCGACATCCGCACTGAGGCCCTCGGCGGCGAATGGATGGAACTCGCCGGTTGCGGCATGGTCGATCCTGCCGTCTTCGAAGCCATCTGCGAGCGCCGTGGCGACCTGGTCTACGATCCCGAAAAAGTCAGCGGCTTTGCCTTCGGCTTCGGCCTCGAGCGTCTGGCTATGAACCTCTCTCGCATTCCCGACATCCGTATGCTTGTCGAAAACGATCTGCGCTTCCTCAAACAATTCTAATCCTGTCGTGAAAATTTCCATCAACTGGCTGCGTGACTTTGTGGATTGCCAACTTCCGGCGTCCGAATTGGAAACCCTCCTGCGCCGCGCGGGGCTTGAAGTCGCAGGCATCGACCAGCGCGGTGCTGCGATCGACCATGTCGTCGCCGCCGAGATTCTTGAATCCACCCAACACCCGAATGCCGACCGCCTGAGCGTCTGCAAAGTGAACGACGGCTCGCCCGAACCGCGCCAGATTGTTTGCGGTGCTAAAAATTACAAAGTCGGCGACAAGGTGCCTCTCGCCCTTCCAGGCGCTGTGCTGCCGGGGGATTTCAAAATCAAAACGGGCAAGCTCCGTGGCGTGGAGAGTGAAGGCATGATGTGCAGCGCAAAGGAACTCCGTCTCGCGGAGGACTCCGATGGTCTTCTCATCCTGCCGCCCGAGACCGCTCCTGGAACGCCGATCAAAGACCTTTTTCCTGCCGAGACCATTTTGGAACTCGAGATCACTCCAAACCGCTCCGATTGGCTCAGCCATCTTGGTGTCGCGCGCGAGATCGGAGTTTTCACCGGTTTGCCCGTCAAAGCGCCGGAGCCTGTTCTTCCATCCACTGCCAGTGCCGAGGGTTCGGTTCGTCTCGAAGGCGAGGGATGTGCCTTCTACACGCTGCGCCGCATCTCCGGCGTCAAAGTCGGCCCCAGCCCGCAATGGCTTCGCGACCGCTTGGCGGCCGTGGGGCTTCGTTCGGTGAACAATGTGGTCGATGTCACAAACTATGTTCTCTTCGAGCTCGGCCAACCGCTCCACGCCTTTGATGCCGCAAAAATTTCCGGCCCGTTGCAAGTCCGCGCCGCATCCGAGGGCGAAGCCTTCCGTGCCCTTGATGGCCGTGAATACAAGCTGCCGGCCGGTTCGCTGGTCATTGCTGATGACAACGGGCCCGCCGCCTTGGCAGGTGTCATGGGCGGCGAGGGGAGTGGTGTGAGCGAGTCCACCACCGACATTCTTTTGGAAAGCGCCGTCTTCGAGCCTTCGAGTGTTCGCCGCGCCTCGCGTGCGCTGGGGCTTTTCAGCGATTCCAGCTACCGCTTCGAGCGCGGCGTGGACCCCGAGGGCGTTATTCTTGCATCAGCGCGTGCTGTGGAGTTGATCCTGCAGGTGGCTGGCGGCACAGCCGAGCCCTCTCTGCTCGTTGCAGGCAAATGCCCCGAACGCGGCAAGGTTTCTCTACGCCATAGCCGTGTGCGCGATCTGTTGGGCATCTCGCTCTCGAATTCCGAGATCGAATCCAGCCTCGCCCGTGTCGGTTTGGAAAAACTCGCCGCCGGTGACGAGACACGCTGGAGCATTCCCGGATACCGCCGCGAACTCCGCCGCGAAGCCGATCTCATCGAGGAAATCGCCCGCGTCGTTGGAATCGAAAAAATCGCATCTCTCGCGCAAGGCCCCTTCGCCGCGAGCTCGGATGCCGACGCCGCCTACGATTTCGCGATGAACCTCCGCCGCAGCCTGGCCGGAATGGGCTTCCACGAGGCTCGCACCAGCACGCTCGTCTCTGCCGCCGATGTTTTGCACTTCGGCGAAGCTGTGGCCCTCAAAAATCCCTTCGGCGAAGACCAGTCGCAACTTCGCAACAGCCTTGTTCCTGGCTTGCTCGCCGCTCTCCGGCGCAATCTTGATCAAGGTGCAAAATCCATCGCTCTCTTCGAGTGCGGTCGCGTGTTCAAGCCCGCCGGCGAGGGACAACGCCTCGCCATCGTGCTCGTCGGCGAACGCCATGAATCGGACTGGCGCGGCGAGTCGATGCGTTCGTGGGATGTCTTCGATCTCACCGGAGCCGTGCGCCAACTCGCAGGTCTCAGCGAGAAGGATATCGTTCCCATGGCAGCCCCCGCAGCGCCCTTCGGAGCTTGCGCCGATGTTTTTCTCAACGGCAAACAAATCGGCGTCGTTGGCCAACTCGCTCCGGCCGTGGCGCGCGACATCGGAGCCTCCGCCCCGCTCCTCGCCGCCGAGTTCGACCTCGATCTATGGCGTGCTGCCGCATCGGCCAAAACCCAAGTCGCCGCGCTTGCGAAGTTTCCAGGTTCCGCCCGTGACATCGCCTTCGTGGCACCGCTGGCCCTGCCCTACGGCGAAGTGAGGTCGCTCGTCGAGACCCTCAAAGAACCCCTCCTCGAATCCGTCCGCCTCTTCGATCTCTTCACCGATCCGAAGGGCGAAAAAATCCCTTCCGATAAAAAATCGATGGCCATTTCCTTGACTTTCCGCAGCCCCGAGCGAACGCTCACTGCAGACGGAATTCAGGCTGCAGCTGACCGCATCAAGGTCGCCCTGCGAGAGAAGCTGGGTGTGGATTTCCGAGAATAGATCTTTCCAAAAACAGGAACAAAATTTTCGCGGCTCCGGCCGCAACAAATTTGCCCTTCTGTGTTCGCGATTAAACGGAGCGAAGTCCCGGACCTATGTTGAATAAAATCCCGGAGGCTTGGCGCCCGGCGAGATGACAGGCCTTCATTGGAAGTCTGATTGCCGGTAACGCGGTCATCCACCCTATCATTAGGGAACGGGAACTGCTCCGGAACGGCACGAGGAGGGCAATTTTTTTTGGCCGTTTAACCAGCAACGGCGCTGCGCGCCTGAAGCTTGGGACCCCGACGGCGCGGCGTCCCTACCAAAAAATCACGAGGTGCTGTCGCACCGCTGCTCGCGCGGCAGCGCGTTTGTTTGCCCGTGGTAGGGAAGGCGCGCCGTCGCCGTCCGATTTGCGCGGCGAGAGCCGCCTTTGCATCCAGAAACGGCGTCTTCGCGCCTGAAGTTTGGGACCCCGGCGGCGCGGCGTCCCTACCAAAAAATTACGAGGGTGCTGCTGCACTGCTGCTCGCGCGTCAGCGCGTTCGTTTGCCCGAGGTAGGGAAGGCGCGCCGTCGCCGTCCGACATGTGCGGCGAGAGCCGCCTTTGCATCCAGAAACGGCGCTGCGCGCCTGAAGTTTGGGACCCCGGCGGCGCGGCGTCCCTACCAAAAAATTACGAGGGTGCTCCCGCACTAATGCTCGCGCGTCAGCGCGATTGTTTGTCCGAGGTAGGGAAGGCGCGCCGTCGCCGTCCGACTTGTGCGGCGAGAGCCGCCTTTGCATCCAGCAACGGCGTCTTCGCGCCTGAAGTTTGGGACCCCGGCGGCGCGGCGTCCCTACCAAAAAATTACGAGGGTGCTCCCGCACTAATGCTCGCGCGTCAGCGCGATTGTTTGTCCGAGGTAGGGAAGGCGCGCCGTCGCCGTCCGACTTGTGCGGCGAGAGCCGCCTTTGCATCCAGCAACGGCGTCTTCGCGCCTGAAGCTTGGGACCCCGACGGCGCGGCGTCCCTACCAAAAATTCACGAGGTGCTGCCGCACCGGCTTCAGGTTGTGGCGGTTTTTTGGATTTCGAGCAGGCGGGTTATGCCTCCCCGGGCGGCGGCGACCATTTGCTCGAGTTGGGTGGGGCTGAAGACATTTTCTTCGCCGCTGCCTTGGAGTTCCACGAAATCGAGTTTGTCGGTCATGACGACATTCATATCGACGCTGGCATCGCGGTCTTCGATGTAGTCGAGATCGACGAGGACTTGATCGTTCACGATGCCCACGCTCACTGCGGCGACTCGGTTTTTGACGGGGAGTTCCTTGATTTTTCCTTGTTGAACCAGCCATTGCCCGGCGAGTTCCACCGCGACAGATGCTCCGGTGATGGCGGCTGTGCGCGTGCCACCATCCGCTTGCAGGACATCGCAATCCACCCAGAGCGTGCGCTGGCCGAGTTTTTCGAGGTCGACGACGGCGCGGAGGGACCGGCCGATGAGGCGTTGAATCTCGGTGCTGCGTCCATCGGTGCGTCCGCGTGCCGAGTCGCGTTGTTTGCGAGTGAGGGTGGAGTAGGGGAGCATGGAGTATTCGGCAGTGATCCAGCCGCCGGTTTTGTTTTGTTCTTTCATCCAACGCGGCACGGTCTCTTCGATGGTGGCGGCGCAGATGACCTTGGTGTTGCCGAAGGAGACGAGCACGGATCCCTGGGCGTGCGGGGCGATGCCTTTTTCGAGTGTGACGGGACGGATTTCGTGCGGTTGGCGGTTATCGTGGCGGCTCATAAAGGGGGCGAGTGTGAGGGGAAGGGGCGGCGGCGGGCAAGGAGCGATTCACATTGAAAACGACCTCTTGACGCCACGGGATGGGTTGCATACCCTACCCGTCCATTTTTTTAGAAAGTAGGTGAATTTATGCCGGAAATAATCGTTCGAAAAGGCGAGCCCATCGATAGAGCCCTGAAGCGTTTGAAAGGGAAGATCGATGCGGAGGGTTTGATGGATGAAGTGCGTCGACTGCGCGCTTTTGAAACACCCGTTCAGCGCACGCGTCGCAAGGCGAAAAACAACGCCAAGCGCGCTAAGTTGAAGATCCGATTTAATTTCAACCCCGTGTCCTAACCATTGGACAGTGGTCAAATTGTTATCGCCGGCTGCGGTTTCCTGGGGGAAGCCGCAGCCGGTTTCTTTTTGGAGGCGGGGTGGCGCGTGCTGGGGCTTTGTGCCACGGAGGAATCCGCTGCCAGACTCGCTGATCGGCCATTTCCCGTCGCCGTCGTGGATATTTCCAAACCGATCCGCGTTCCTGCCGGATGGAAGAACCCGGATGTAGTCGTGCACTGTGCCAGCTCGGGGCGCGGGGGAGCGGATGCCTACCGTGCTGTGTATCGGGATGGCTTGGAGCATCTCCGCGATGCTTTTTCTCCGAGGCGTTTGATTTTTACCGGCAGCACATCGGTTTACTCGCAGGTGGATGGGGGGTGGGTCACCGAGGATTCTCCGGCGGAGCCTGATCGCGAGACGGGCCAGATTTTGCTCGAAGCGGAAAAGATCGCACTCGATGCGGGCGGAGTCGTGGCAAGGTTAGCGGGGATTTATGGGCCTGGCCGCTCGGTGTTGTTAAAAAAATTTCTGGATGGGTCGGCTTTGCTGGAAGCCGGCGGCAACCGCTGGATCAACCAAATCCACCGCGATGACGGCGCGCTTGCGCTCCTCCGGTTGGCTCAGCACGAAGCGGCGGCGGGTATTTACAATGTGTGCGACGACACGCCGACGACACAGCGGGAGATTTATGGATGGATCGCTGATCATTTGAATCGTCCCCTGCCGCCCGAGGGTCCGGCGGATATGAACCGCAAACGCGGATGGACGAGCAAAAGGATCAGCAACGCTCGGCTGAGGTCAATCGGTTGGAGTCCGCGCTATCCCGGCTACCTGGACGCGCTGGGGGATTTGGTCGCCGCCCAAGCGGAGTGATTTTAGTTTTCCGGCAGGGCCTGCACTTGGACGACCGGTAGGGGGAAGCGGAGGCGGAGTTCGCCATCGATTTTGACTTCCACCGTATACACGCCGGGTGAGGGAATCTGGAGTCCACCGAAGACATGGACATTCGTGGCATGGGCATCGAGTGCGGCGAGTTGGAATTCGACCTCGCTCTCGGCGATGGGTGTTTCCTCTTCCGGCGTGAGGATTGCTGATTGCTGGGTGAATTGGCCGATGCCGCCGCACCAGCGGGTCCAAAGGCAGAGCTTGAAAAAACCGAGAGGCAGCACCGGGGCGGGAATCATGCCAATGATTCCGATCAGCGTCTGCTGGCCGCTTGCCTCCTGGCGCACATCCTCGCAGAGCACGCAGGCCTGCAGATCGGGTAAAATGACTTCGGACATGGTGCTAATAGACTCCTCACATGCTCCTGATGCACGAAGGAAATGAGGAGCGTGCGGCTTTGATCCGGTAAAATCTGTCCAAAATTCGATTCAAGGCTCAGAATTTGATTATGGCAACCGACTCTGAAATCCACCATCTCCGTCGTGATTATCAACGCGAACCGTTGGATGCGGCGTCGTTCAACGCCGACCCGTTCGCGCAGTTTCGCGAGTGGTTTGAGGAGGCGAGGAGCGCTGGGATTTTGGAGCCGAATGCGATGACGCTGGGCACGGCGGATAGCTCGGGCCGTGTTTCGTGCCGCACGGTTTTGTTGAAGGGAATCGACGAGCTGGGGTTTGTGTTTTTCACGAACTACGGAAGCCGCAAGGCGCAGCAGATCGCCGCAAATCCGCAGGCCGCGCTGTTGTTTCCGTGGATCACGCTGGAGCGTCAGGTCGAGGTTGCCGGCAAGGTGGAGAAAATTTCCGAGGCCGAGTCGCTGGAGTATTTTCTCAGTCGTCCTTTTGGCAGCCGCATCGGGGCGTGGGTTTCCGAGCAGAGTTCCGTGATCCCCTCGCGCGATGTGCTTGTTGCAAAATTCGAGGAGCTAAAAAAACAGTTTGCCGACGGGAATGTGCCGAAGCCCGAGGGATGGGGCGGCTACCGTGTCGTGCCGGAGACAATCGAATTCTGGCAGGGTGGGGCGGATCGTCTGCACGACCGCCTTCTTTACACGCGTATGGATGCGGGTTGGAAAATATCCAGACTTTCGCCATAGTCGCCGCCATGCGGAACCTTCTTCTCTTCATTTTGTGCGGTTTTTTTCTGTGCGGGAGCGCGTTTGGCGCGGAATCGGCCAACGCGGCCGGGGTTGTGGATTGGTCGGCGGGCTGGATTCAAGCGCCTGGAGCGTGGGCGACTCTGGCGCTGCTGGTGGCGCTTGAGTTGGTCCTTGGAATCGACAACATCCTGGTCATCACCTTGGTGGTCTCGCGGATAGATCCGGCATTGAGAGACAAGGCGCGGAATATGGGGCTCTTTTTGGCGCTTCTTTTCCGGCTCATCGCCCTGTGCGGGGCGAGCCTGTTGATCAGCATGACGGACCCGGTTCTCTCGCTTGCGGGGTTCAATCTCTCGGTGAAAGACCTGATCCTGCTGGCTGGCGGGCTTTTTCTCACTTGGAAAGCCGTGAAAGAAATCCACCACTGTGTGGAAAATCCATCGCCGACCGACGGCACCGGGCTTGGCGGGGCGGTGACGATGACCTTCGCCTCGGCCATCGTGCAAATTTTGCTTTTGGATGCGGTCTTTTCGATTGATTCGGTGATCACGGCGGTGGGGCTGACCTCCTACATGCAGGTTATCATTTTCGCGGTGCTGGTTTCCTTCGGGGCAGTGCTGGCATTTGCCAAGCCGATTGGCGACTTCGTCGTGCGGCATGCGGCTCTCAAAATCCTGGCGCTGTCATTTTTGGTCTGCATCGGAATGACGCTGATTCTGGAGGGACTGCACAAGCATGTAGACAAGGAATATCTCTACCTGCCAATGGGATTCGCTTTGCTGGTCGAGTTGCTGCAGATGCGCGCGAGCAGGAATGCGGCGCGCCGGGGCTAATGTTGCCAGATTCTGTTTGCCTTGGACATGGCGTCCGAGCATAACACCGCGATGAGCGAGTTTATTGATTTTTTCCTGAACGCCGAAAAGCACCTCGAGTGGTTTATCAAAAACTACGATGTGTGGATTTACGCACTGCTTTTCGCCATTATTTTCTGTGAGACTGGCCTCATTGTGACGCCGTTTTTGCCCGGCGATTCCTTGCTTTTTGCCGTGGGAGCCCTTGCTGGCAAAGGTCTCATCGATTGGAAAATCATCACCCCCCTGCTGCTGGTGGCGGCCATCGTCGGCGATGGCGTGAACTACGCGATCGGAAAATGGCTGGGACCAAAGGTCTTTCACTACGAGTCGAGCCGCTTTCTCAATAAGGCGCACCTCATGAAAGCCCACGCCTTCTATGAAAAATACGGTGGTCGCGCCATCATTCTCGCCCGTTTCGTTCCCATCGTTCGCACATTTGCGCCCTTTGTGGCTGGCGTCGGCTCGATGACCTACTCCAAATTTGCCTTCTACAATGTGACTGGTGCGGTCCTCTGGATCGGAATCTTCCTCGGCGGCGGCTACTATTTCGGCGGCCTCGAAATCGTGCAGAAAAACATGAAGCTCGTGATCCTCGGAATCATCGTCGTTTCAGTCTTGCCGATCGCGTGGGAATTCTTCAAAGCCTGGCTCGAAAAACGCCGAGAGAACGCGGCGTAGGCAGCGCTGTGTCCGAGTCGATCAGGGGTGAATAAGGGGCTAAAAAAGTCTTAAAAAGTTTTTTTGGAAGTCTTAAGACACGCGTGATTTTATAAAATTAAGTTGGGTTGGAAATGTCCGGCCGGCGTTAGGCTCTTGGAAATGTCCGAGGGCCTTTCGCATTTTTAAGGGACGCGAGAGTCCATGCCCTTCGACATCGCCAAGCAGTCCGCTGACCTGTGCTCCAGGATATAGTCCTTGATGTATTTCGGGATGAACCGACAGCGGCCTATTTCATTCCTGAGGCTCGATGCGCGGGAACAGCGGGACTGGCTCGCCGAGTTGGTGGCCCTCCGGGAGCGCGCCCCATGCTGTGGCGGCGAGGGAGGCTTCGCCTTGCCAGTTGAGTTGGGAGCGTATGGCATCCGCTTCGCGTGGGATGATCGGTGACATGAGGATCGAGATGATGCGCAGAGACTCGGAGAGCGTGTAGAGGACCTCGTCGAGTTTTTCCGCTTGGGCGGGGTCTTTGGCGAGTTTCCACGGAGCGGTTTCCTCCACATAGGCGTTGCAGCGGGTCACGATCTCCATCGCGGCTTCGATGGCGGCCTGGACCTGATAGGATGACATCGCTGCGTCGTAGGCGGCGGTTTTTTCCTGAACGAAGGTGGCGAGCGGGGAGTCCATGCGGCGCAGGATGCCGCTGCGGTAGCGTTTTGCCATGCTGAGGGTGCGGTTCAACAGGTTGCCGAGGCTGTTGGCGAGTTCGGCGTTGTAGCGCTGCTCGAGCCGCTCGATGCTGAAATCGGCATCTCGTCCGGTGGAGATGTCGCTGAGTAGATAATACCGCACTGCGGCTTGCCCGTAGCGGGCCACGAGGACTTCGGGATCGATGATATTTCCCAGGCTCTTACTCATCTTGGCACCGGAAATATTCCACCAGCCATGAACGAGGAGCGTCGGCATTTCGGCATCGGTGAAGCCGAGGGCGCGGAGCATGATCATCCAGTAGATGCCGTGGGGCGGGATAAGGATGTCTTTGCCTATGACATGCAGGGCGGGCCAGCGGGATTTAAAAAGGCTGAGATCGGCTCCCGGCTTGGCGTCGTAGCCGGCGAAGCTTATGTAGTTCGAGAGTGCGTCGAACCAGACATAGGTCACAAAGGCGGGATCAAACGGAAGCTCGATGCCCCAGGTGAGGCGGGATTTTGGGCGGGAAATGCAGAGGTCGCCGGTGAGTTTCTCCACGGCGTTTCGAAGCTCGGCGACGCGGAAATCGGGGACGACGAGCGGATTCCCCGCTTGTGTGCGGGAGTCGATGAGATGGAGGAGCCAGTCGCGGTGCTCGGCGAGTTTGAAGTAGTAATTCTCCTCCTCGATCTCGACGACCTCGCCCCACTCGGGACCGAATTCGCCGTCGGGGCCGCGTTCTTTTTCGGTGAGGAATTGCTCCTGACGCACGCTGTAGTAGCCGCTCTGCGTGGCTTTGTAGAATTGGCCTTCGTCCCAGAGTCGCTGGAGCATGCCTTGCACGCAGGATTTGTGCAGGTTCTCCACAGTGGCGGCCCAGGCGTCATGGCTGAGGTCGAGTTTCTTCCAGAGTTCCACGAAGAGGCTGGTGATTTCGGCAACAAACTCAGCCGGCTCGACTCCGCGTTTCTGGGCGGATTGCTGCACCTTCTGTCCGTGCTGGTCGACGCCTGTGAGGAAGAACACATCGCGTCCGGCGAGGCGTTGGTGGCGGGCGATGGCGTCGGCGAGGACCTTTTCATAGGCATGGCCGATGTGTGGCGCGCCATTAGTGTAGTCGATCGCAGTGGTGATGAAGAATGTGTTCGGCATGGTGTGTCAGGAGTCGGTTTTGATTTTTCCGCCCCAGGAGAGAATGCGCGCCTTGCCGCCTGCGGCCTCGGCCTCCTTGATCTGGTTGTTGCGGACATGGAAGAGCGAGAGGCTGGACCAGGCGAGCATGTCCTGTGGACGGAGCTTCACGGCTTGCAGCCCAGCTTCAACGGCCTCGGCGTTACGGCCGTTTTTCATCAGCGACATGCCGAGCGCGTGCCAGCCTTCGAAAAAATCGGGATCCATCTCGACGCAGCGGCTGTATTTTTCGATCGCCGCCTCCAGATCGCCAACCGCGATGTCGCCCGTGGCATCGTCGAAAATCTCCTCGATCTTTTGATCCATCAGCCTTGGCGGCCCGCTGGCATCGTGATGCGCGCGGCTTCGCGGCTCACGCGCAGCCACTCCATGAAGAGCATGTCGCGTTTGTTGCGAAGCAGGCTCTCGCGAATCTGTGTTTCCCTCGCACCAAAGGCCATTTGATCGATTGGAGCACGGGTTTGAAGTTGAGCGACGAAAGCACCCCAGGGTGCGCCTTCGAGGTTGGAAATCTCACCCTCCTTGAGCATGAGTGTGGAGCCCGCGATGGCTTGGTTTTCGGGGGATGTCGATTCGGCCGCGGCTACGACATTTTTGATTTCCTCGACTTTGAGCTTCTGCGCCGCTGCTGCTTCGGCGAACGATTTTCCCCCGGCCACGGCGGCGCGAAGGGCATTCGCTGCGGATGTCGCGTCGGCGGTGAAAATCTGCTCGGCCTTCTGCGCGCGCAGTTGAGCCTCGATCTGCGGGCGGGCCTCGTCGAGCGTGAGCGGGCGGGCCGGATTCACGGCCGTGACTTCGATAATGTAGAAGGCATCGCCTGACTGGATGACATCACTCGTCGAGCCTGCCTTCGGAACCAGAAACGCGGCGGGAGCGAGGTCGGCCATGGCTTCCGAATTGAGGCTGGCTGCGGCTTGGGCGGGATTTCCGGTGCGGTCGAAAGCAGTGAGCTTGATGATTTTTGCGCCGGCTTTTGCGGCGAGTTGATCGAGCGATGCTCCTGCCTGTGCGAGGGAGTCGGTGAGTTCGCTGGCTGTGTTGGCCAGCTTCTGAAGGGCATCCACCTTCTCTTTTCCTTCGAGTTTCGAATCGGCGGGAAGCTCAAAAACCACGCAGCGTGCTTCGCGGGTTTCCTCCGCCATGAAAGCGGCCTGATTTTGCTGGTGGATGGAGGCGACCTCCTCCGGGCTGATCTGGATTTTGTCGGTCTCCTGCGTCCGCTCAAACTTCACGAAGCCCGCCGTGACGGGTTGAAAGGCGCGGGCCATTGCTTGCATTTCACCTTCGCTGATGGCTGCGGGTGCCTCGACGATTTTGCTGAGGGCTTCAAGGCGCAGCGAGTCGCGGATCACATCCTCGAGTTGGCGCTCGTTGAAGCCGCGCGGCGCGAGTTGCTCGCTCACAAACTGTCCATATTTCAGCGGATCGAATTGTCCACTCGCTTGGAAGATCGGGACCTGCTTGATCCGGTTGGCAACCTGGTCGTCGGTGGGTTCGACGCCGAGTTCGCGGGACTGGTGCTGAAGAACGAGGAGGTTCCAGACGAACTCGGTCAGCGCCCGATCCTGATCCGGCGAGGTTCCGCCGAGTTTTTGCAAAAGCTCGAACTGCCCGAGGGCGAGGGTGAGTTGATAGTTTTTGACCTGACGGTCGATCGCAAGGGGAGTCAGGGCTTTTCCGTAAATCGTCGGGTTTTTGATGGTGGCCAACTCGTCAAGCTGCGTCGTGTTGTAGAGGAAAACAAAGGCCACAATTGTCAAAACGGCCACCACCAGCATCAGGACTCGCTGATTTTTTCTGAGAACTTGAATCATAAAATTTGATGAAAATGTTGATTAACGAGCCGGAAGGTATTAGAGAGTCACTCCGATGAAAGCAAGCATCCCCCGTTTCTGGTTCATGGCAGCAGCTCTCTTTGCGACCTCACTGTCCGCAATAAACGCGCAGGATGTCGTCATTCAAAAAGACGGCCAGCGGCGCGAAGGCGAGATCACAGGAGTCAAGGCCGATGCCATCCGCATCAAGATCGGGCCGGTCGAAACCGCCGTTCAGATGGCCAATGTTCAATCTGTGGAAAAAGCCGCTCCCGCCGACTTCGATGCCGCCAATGATTTGTGGCGCGCAGGAAACGCCGCCGGTGCGCTGGCCAAGCTCGAGCCGCTCGCGCAGAAGTTCAGCGGACTTCCCACGCCGTGGGCCGAGCGTGCCAGCTCCCTGCTTCCCGAGTTGTATATTGCCCAGGGACGCGCAGCTGATGCCGACACCGCTTTTAGGAATTTTCAAAAACTCTACCCCGGCGCCGGCTCCTCCTCCGATCTTCTCCTCGCCCGCCTCGCCATCGCCAGAAAAGACCTCGTCACGGCCCGCGCCAAGCTCACTCCTATTGTGGAAGCCGCCAAGCAGACGAAGCTCCCGGCCGGAGCCGACGCCGTCGCCATGAGCCAAGCCCTCTGCCTCATGGGGGAAATCCAAGAAGGCGCCGATGAAAAATCCGAGGCCCTCGGAAATTATCTTCTTGTCACAACCATTTTCAAAAACGATCCCTCTTCCGCAGCACGCGCCGCAACCCGCGCCGAGGCTCTCCAGAAAGAAAAAGTGATCGTCCCCTAATTTTCCCAACCTGTTCTAAAAACCATGCAAAAAACAAACCCAGTCATCCATCGCATCCTCCCGCTCGTTCTCTTGATGGCAGCAGGCTCCATGGCCCACGCCGCTGACAAGCCGCCAGATCAGATGAGCATCATCGAGATGATTCTCCACGGCGGTCCGCTGATCGTGGGAATCTGGTTGTGTATTGTAGGCACATCGATGGTTCTTTTCACTTATTGCATTCAGCTCTTCATGACCCTGCGTGCCGAGAACCTCGCGCCAAAGGCCTTGATGGAATCTTTGAAATCCACCATCGATGCCGGTAACTACCAAGAGGCTTGGGAAACCTGCAAAGCAAACAAGGCTTATGTGGCCAAAGTCCTCCAAGGCACGCTCGAGCGTTTGGGACGAGGTCAAGATGCGGTTCAAGCAGGATTGATTGAATACGGACTACGCCAGTCCCAGCCGATCAAAACAAAAATCAGCTATGTTTCGGTTATCGGAGTTATCGCTCCCATGATCGGGTTGTTGGGAACGGTTATCGGAATGATGGGCGCGTTCGCGGTTCTCGGTCAGTCCGGCGTGGCCGACCCGCGCGGTCTCGCTCTCCGAATCGGTGAAGTGCTTATGGCGACGGCTGCTGGCCTCTTCATCGCTATTCCTGCCTTCATTTTCTATTACTACTTCCGAAATCTGGCAACCATCAGGATTGGTCTCTCGGATGACAAACTCCTCCATCTCATGGTCGATGTGCCATATGAGGAGTTGCATGGAATCATTATCGGTGATGGGGCGGATGGCTCCTACACGCCACCCGCCGCGTCTTCCGGCGCTTCTCAAAACATTGCTGCTGCCGCTGAAGCCAACTGCCCGGTTTGCAACGGAGCGATCTCTGTTGGAGAAACCCCTTGCCCTCACTGCGGATCGCCTATTGATTGGGGAACATAAACTCTTAAAAAATGTCCGACGCAGCACATCCCGGCGGTAAGAAAAAAAAAGCTGTCCGCAAACCAGAACACGAGCCCGATCCGGAGTTCCAGATCGCTCCAATGATTGATATTCTTCTCGTCTTGCTGGTGTTCTTCATGTCCATCAGCTCGACGGAAGTGCTGCAGTCGAACAAGGAAATCAACCTTCCTATCGCCAAGGAGGCCAAGGAAGCCAAGGACAACCCCGGTCAGGTCATCATCAATGTGACCTACACGGCCATGAATGGCATGACCGCCATCGAGGTGGACCAAAAAGACTACGCCATGCCGGCCGAGATCGTTCCTATCCTTCAAAATAAGGTCACAGCCAACCCGATGGTTCGCGTTCTCATCCGCGCCGATCGCGAAGTTCGTTATGACTATGTGCGCAAAATCCTCGAGGCCGTTGGACAATCTGGCGTGGGTAATGTAACTTTCTCCGTGGTCGACAAAGACTCGAATCCCCAAGCCGCTTCCTGATGATTCCCCAAATGAAAAACGACACGCAAATCATTCAAAAAAACTCAACCGGAGGGCTGTTCTAAGCCATGGGTGGAGGTGGTGTATCCGAAGACGGAGATCCGGGCTTCCAAATCGCCCCGATGGTCGATGTGGTCTTTGTGTTGTTGCTTTTCTTCATGGCTTCAGCCGGATCTCAAGTCATTGAGAAAGAATTAAATATCAGCCTTCCCAGCGGCCGTTCCGCCGGTGCGGCTGGAGGTGTGCCATCCACCCCGATCATCATCGACATTCTTCCCGATGGGAAAGTGCAGATGAACAACAAAATCTACGATTCACCGCAGAGCCGTGAATTGCCTGAGTTGCGGAGCTGGTTGAAAGAGACGATTGGCAAGTTTGGCGATAAGGATCCAGTGATTCTTCGTCCCGATCCCATGACCAAGCACGAGCGCGTCATGGATGTGCTCAACGCGGCCTCGGCTTCCGGCGTCACCAAGTTGTCGTTCAGTTAGTTTTTTGCCGTGCGCGGCGCTAAGCCTTCTTCGAACTCGCCGAGGAGACTCCTTGTCATCCTCTTTGTATGCGCTTCACTCGCATGCGCCTTGGCTTTTCTAGCGATTCAGATCAGCCGTTTCATCCACAGCCCCGACTTCGCCCGTTTTCTGGCATCCCGCGCGAGTCAGGCTTTGAAATTGGAGGCCAGTTTGGACCCCTTGCGGTGGGAGGGCGACTCCGCGTTGAGTGAGGGGTTGACCCTTATCGGCGGCGAGTCGGCCGCGCTGGAGCGCTTGGAGGCTAAAGTGTTGCGCGCCGAGTGGAATTGGCGCGCCTTGCTCTCCGGTGCTTGGGAAATCGAACACATCGACATTCAAAATCTCTCGGCCACATTCAAATCAAAGACCGAAACCGCCCCGCCCGCGCCTGCCAGTGCGTCAGCGGAAAAATCCCATTCCCGTCTCGCATCCTGGCTCCCCTCGCGGTTCGAACTCAGAAGATTCGATGTGCGCAAGGCCGATTTCCGTTTCGGAGAAATTCAAAGCACTGGCCAGAGTCTCGTGATTCAGCGCGTTTCCGGAGGCTACGACATCGAGTCGCGCGGTGGTGCGGTTTCCATTCCAGGCCTGCCGCCCCTCGCGCATGCGCAGGGCCGCATCCGCGAGCGCGAAGGTGTCTTCTATTTCGACGATGCCCGTTTTTTTCTCTCCAGCGCCGGTTCGCTCGTGGCCTCTGGAAATACCGGTCCGAATGCGCGTTTGACTCTTAATTGGGATGGCGTGCCCGTCGAGAGCCTTCCCTTTCCCGCATTGGCGAAACATCTCGATGGCACGAGTCAAGGCCAGGCAACCTTGGATGCCCAAGGCATCTGGCGCGGCAAAATCAGCTTCACAGGCGCTCGTCTCCAGGATCTGCCTTTGTTGAAAAATGTAGCTTCGTTCCTCCACGACCCGGCCTGGAGCCGTCCGCAACTTCAAAAACTCAGCACCGATTTTGAGTGGTCGGCCGGAAACCTCAAACTCACAAATCTCGTTGTCGAATCCAGTGGCCTGGCACGCATCGAAGGCAGCGCGAGCGTTGCTCACGGCGGCGAACTCTCCGGACAACTCGAGTTGGGCCTCGATCCCAACACCCTGAAATTGCTGCCCGGCGCACGAGAAACGCTCTTCGCCGCCACGCGCAATGGCTGGTATTGGTCCCCCGTCCAACTCTCAGGCACATTGTCCGAACCAAAGGAAGACCTCTCTCCGCGCCTCGCCGCCTGCCTCGCCAGCGCCGTCCTGATCAACAAAGCCGACAAGGCCCTCGACGCCGTCCCCTCCACCGCCATCGACACGGCCAAGGATCTCATCAACATCTTCGCTCCGCTCATCCCGTGAGCGAACCACGCGCGCATTTTCTCGCCGCGCGGAGTGTCTTCAGTAGCGTCTGCCACTCGCTCTTTCAGTGAAAATTTTAGTTTACACGCGGAGGTTTACACTGATATAAAGTGCACCAACAGCGTCCTCGTTCACCTTACGCATACCATCAAATCCTCCCACTTACTATGCCAACCGCGTAAAAAATCTGATTTCTTTGCCAACTTGGATGTCGGTTTCTTTATGCAACTTTAAAATGCTATTCACTATTAGCTTACATTGATTTTTTTGCGAATCATGTTGTTATAATACAGTTATTTATGAATAAAACAGAATACTATGTAAAAATTGAAGGTCATGAGCATGGGCCCCTTACCATGCTCGAAATAAATCAATTAATAAAAGACCAAATTATTTTTAGTAATTCACTAATTAGAGATTCAAATTCTTCAGAATATGTCAATCTAGATTCGATTTTTAAAGATAATGTTGCTAATAAAAGGTCTCGTGCGATTAATAAGAATATTATATATATTATTGCAGGTATATTTTTACCAATAATCTTTTTATTAAGTTACATCGAGTATAAATTTGAAAAAACTAATGCCAAGTTAAAAGACTTTGTAGCTAAGAATAATGCCGATGAAATTTTATCGTTCCAAAATGCTATGAATGATATCGATAAAAATATTCAAACCAGCAAAGCTTCGCAAGTCGATATTCTTCGTCGTTTTGAAAAATTCGAGTCTTCAGCATTACAGATGGCTACTGATTATAAGCTCATAAAATCGACTAAAGACTCGATTGAATCATTAAACAATACCGTTTTGCAGTTAAAAAATTCTTCGGAGCTGAACAATAAAATGCAAATTGATGGAATCAAGGATCAGGTATCGCAACTCCAAGCAAGCTACGAAACGCTTCTTAAAAACTCTAGCCAAATTGCTAGTGAAAATCAAAAAATCGTTAGAGAATTTCAGGTCTTGCAAAAGAATTGGAGCGCCATGGCTTCTTTAGAAAAAAATGTTCAAGATATAAACAAAAAATTAGTTGGAATGGAGGATTTTAATAAATTAGTTCTTAAAGACCTAAACAGTCATCAAGCTAAACTAAACACGCATGAGGATTGGCTTAAAAGCATTAATCGCAGGTGAGGTTGTATTTCATGTCTAAGTATTTTGTTTTTATTGTTTTAATTTTTACTTGCTCTGTGAAATCAGAGCAAGTTTCAGATTATTATGATAATAATAGCATCCTCTTGAAAGTTGAAAAAGATTATGTTGAAAAGTTTATTTCTGATATATGTCTTGATTGGAGAGGGGAGACAAAAACGCGAAAAATCTCTAAAAATGTAAATATAACATTTTTAGAAGATGGATCTCGTGGAGAGAATTATGCGATATTTTTAAAGTCGATTAAAGATATAAATGAAGCTCTAGGGTATGAAAAATTAATTCCTGTAGCACCTTCAAACCAGAATAAAATTTACGCCGATGATCACGAAATCTTCATTTATTATGGTTCTTACTCCAGAGGAAACATGCTTCTGCGACATGCAGGTTCTCTTTCAGCAATGTCCGGCTGGTGGGGATCTTGGAATCATTGGGATGATAACAAGAATATAATTCGATCAACCATTTCAATTGATAAGAGCAAGGTCGATGGTATTTTGTTAGCCTACTGTCTCCGGCGAGCAATTTTGATTCCTCTAGGATACCCCGGATCTTCCAAAAACTATCCTGCAAACAATCTAGGAGCGTCTGGCCTCTTTAATTGTTCGCGAATATACGCAATCTTGAGGAATCCCCCAGCTGGTGCTGACGATGAATCGCAACTGATCACTGAATATGACAAAGCCATACTTCGTTTTGCTGAACGGTATATAGCTTCGAATAGCTCTCGTGGGGATGTTAGAGAAAATGTGCAAAAAAATTGGGGTAATTTTATTTTAGATTTTTCCAACAGTAAATAATCTAAAATCTGCACAGATTTAGTTTAAGCCATGAAAAATCCACCCGTTGTTTTGACGATTGCCGGATCTGATAATTCCTGCGGAGCGGGTGCGCAGGCTGATCTTAAGACGATTATGGCCCTTGGCGGCTATGCGCAGACGGCCATTACTTGTGTGGTGGCAGAGGTTCCCGGCAGGGTGGAGGCGATTCAGCCAGTGAGGCCGGATATTGTGGCGGCGCAGATTCGGTTGAGTTTTGAAGCGTTTCCTGTGGCGGCGGTGAAGACTGGCATGTTGTTTTCCACGCCGATCATTCGCGCGGTGGCGTCGACTTTGGCTGCCTGCAAAAAGCGGGTGCCGGTTGTGGTTGATCCAGTGATGGTCGCATCGAGTGGGGATCCATTGCTGAAGGCCTCTGCCGTGAAGGCCTACCGGGATTTGCTTTTTCCCTTGGCGACTTTGGTAACGCCGAATCTCGACGAGTTGCGGATTCTCTCGGGCATGCCGTGCCGCGATCTCGATGAAATGAAGGCGGCAGGCGAAAGGCTCGTCGCTCGGCATGGTTGCGCGTTTTTGCTCAAGGGCGGGCATCTTCGCGAGAAGATGGCAACGGATATTCTGGCGACGCGGGATGGGTTTGAAACATTCGAAGCGCCTTTCCGCCGCAAGATCGACGCTCACGGCACGGGGTGCACTTTTTCGGCCGCAATAGCGACTTTTCTTTCAGCCGGGTTGTCGCTCTCCGAGGCGGTTGGTCATGCAAAAAGATACATCACCCGCGCGATTGAAGAGCATTTGAGCTGGAAGAAAACGACCGCTCTAAAGCACCGCACGCAGCGTGTTCACCTGCCGGGCATGGACTGAAGCACGACGCCTTTGAGGTATTCGGTTTCCGGCAACCCCAGCACGACCGGGTGGTCGAGTGGTTGGCCGATGCGGCGTATGAGTCTCATGTTGCGCTTCGCATCATGAAGTCCTTCCGCGATTGCTCCCTCAAACTCATGGGACGCGACATGGTGCGAGCAGGAGAAGGAGACGAGTATTCCGTTTTTTGAAAGCAATGTGGCCGCCCGTGCGTGAAGGTCGCGGTAGCCGCGCAGGGCCTCGGCGATTTTGCCCCGCGCTTTGGTGAATGAGGGCGGGTCGAGGATGATGAGGTCGTATTCGGGTTTGTCGGGACGGCGGAGGAAGTCGAAGACATCCGCTTGTCGAGCTTCGATAGGGAGTCCGTTGCGCGCCGCATTGTCGCGGAGGCGCGCCGAGCTTTCGGTGCCGGATTCCACAGCGGTGACATGACTTGCTCCCGCTTTGGCGCAGGCGAGGGCGAAGCCGCCTTGGTTGGAAAAGCAGTCCAGCACGGTCAGGCCGCGCGAGAGTGCGGCGACAATGCCGTATGATTCGAGTTGGTCGAGGTAGAGTCCGGTTTTGTGGCCGCCGAGGGGATCGACAAGGAAACGCACGCCCGAGGTCTCGACTTCAACCTCGCCGGGATTTTCCCCAGCCAAAATTCCTGTCACTGGCGGCAAGCCTTCAGCAGTGCGCACTGGGGCATCATTCCGCTCGATGACACATGCAGCGCCTGTTTTTTCCATGAGGATGGCGGCAATGGTTTCTTTGTGCCGATCCATGCCTGCAGTGAGTGTTTGGAGCACTACGACATTTGCATACCGATCGGCAATGACGCCTGGGAGTCCATCGCTTTCGCTCCAGATCAGGCGCCCTAAATCGCTCCGGCAGCCCATGCGCTGGCGGTATTCGAGGGCCTGCTCGATGCGGCGGCTTAAAAAATCCGCATCCAGATCCTGTCTGCGCCTCGAGAACCGCCTGACAACAATTTGCGAGCGGGAATTGTAAATGCCAACACCGAGAAGGTGGTCGCGGCCATCCTTGATGGAAACGACATCTCCATCCGCCGGCGTTCCGAAGGATTTTTGAATCTCGCTGGCATAGACCCAGTCGTGCCCATGCAAAATCCGCGAACGCGGACGAACAATTACGCCGCTCATGAGTTGGCCTCCTCTTGGCTTAAAAATTCCCAGTTCGAAAAAGTCGCCGCCTGGCCGGTATAGTTGCCGAGGGCGTCGGTGACATTCCACACCGTGGCTTGGGCGATTCGAAACCGGCGGCCTTTACTCGAGATTCGAATGCCCGAGTAGTCATCGATAAATCCCCGCTCTCGGACGCGCCGCAGGAATTCGGCACGCTCGTCGCGGTGCATCGGCTCAGCCGTGAGTCGCGACGGTGTGCGTGTGAGCGTGTCCCAATCCATTTCCCAGAGCTCCATCGCCGTCTTGTTGCCATAGTTCAAAATCTGATCGCCCTCCGCACCGCCTGAGACCACAACGAAAGGCGCCTCAAAAAGGCTCCTCGCCTCGCGCCGCGCATCGCCGCAGGGTCCGATCAAGTGGCGTCCAGTCCACAGATGGTAGGTGCGCAGCAATTCCGCGCCGTGGGTTTCTATAAAATCCATCGCGTGAGGCTATCCGCTTCGAGCCTCTCTGACGACGGATTTTCCGATGCGGGGCTTGTCTCGGCAAAGGCGATCCGCTGAGATGATAACTATGAAAAAGCAACTCCGTGATGTTCCCGGCGGTCCGCCAGCCCTTGGTCCCTACTCGCTTGGCGTGGTGGCCGAGGGGAAATTTGTCTTCGTTTCGGGCATGACGCCTTGGGATCCCGCAACAGGAAAAATCGAGCGCGGATCGATTGCGCGCCAGACCGAACTTGTTCTGGAGAACATCAAAAAAGTGCTGGCCGCCGCAGGAGCCGGATTTGAAAATGTCGTCAGCACCCGAGTCTATCTCTCCAACCTTTCGAAAGAAAATTTTCAAGAGATGAACGCGGTCTATTCCCGTTACTTCGGGGAGTCCGCTCCCTCCCGTGCCACGATCGGGGCGCAGCTTCCGGGCGACTTCGATGTTGAGATCGAATGTGTGGCCAATCTTTTTGAGTTGACGCCTTGATTTTCGCCCGTAGCATCTCGCCTCCAATTTTGAGATTATGAAACGCACTTATCAGCCTTCCAAGCGCACGCGCAAGCAGCAGTTCGGTTTCCGCGCCCGTATGAAGACCAAAGCCGGTCGCGCCATCCTGAACCGCCGCCGCCGCCATGGCCGCAAACGCCTGCTTCCAAAAGGTGTCGAGGTCCACTTCGCAAGACACACCGAGGCCTGATACGGCCGGCCAGCGTTTTCCTAAAACCGCCCGGCTCCGTCAGACCAGGGATTTTACAAGGGTTCGCGAGCACGGGAAATCGTCCCAAGCCCGTCTCATTCGCATCGGTCTCCTTCGCACCGGGGGAGACGACTCCGCGAAGGTGGGCATCATCACCTCCCGCCGCGTCGGTGGTGCGGTCGTTCGCAACAAGGTGCGCCGCCGCCTGCGGGAAATACTCAAGTCCTGCATCGCCCAAATCCCGGCCGGATTTCTCGTGGTGATTGTCGTCAAATCGGCCGCTGCCGAGGCATCCTTTGAACAATTAAAAGCGGAATGGTTGCTTCTTGCCCGCCGACTTTCTATTTTGCCGCCTCTCGAATGAAACACCTGCTCATCGCTCTGATCCGCTGCTACCAGCTTTTGGTGTCGCCTTTCCTGCAGGTGATCTGCGGTCCCGGTTGCGGTTGCCGCTTCGAGCCGTCCTGTTCGCGGTATTTCATTTCAGCCCTCCAGAATCACGGAACCCTTCGTGGCACCCTTCTCGGCCTTCGCCGGATCGGGCGTTGCCATCCTTGGGGCGGTTGTGGTTACGACCCCGTGCCGCCAGCATTCAAACCTCTCTCACCTCTCAATTAATGGACCGTAAATCCTGGATCGCCATCATTCTCTCCGTCACCGGCCTCTTCGTCTGGCAGTGGTATGTCAGCAAATACTACACGCCGCAGACGCCTCCGCCTTCTACCGCTGAGCCGGGTGCCACGCCAGTCGCCGCAGCGACCCCCGCGCCATCCGCCACACCAGCTACTCTTGTCCAGCAGCCACCCTCCATGTCGGCCCGCGCCGAGAGCCTCAGCACGAACAGCACGGAATTTGTTTTCAACAACGACGCAGGCGGCATCGAGCAGGTCATCCTGCGCATGCACCTCGGAGAGAATCATGACAATGTCGCTTTGAATCGCAGCCGCTCCATGCCCATCGGAGCTTTCGGGTTCAACCCCGGCGAGGTGCTGGGCGGATTTGAAATGACTACCGATCGCGCGAAGGGCGAGGTCTTTTTCAAGCGCACGCAAGCCGATGGTCTCGAGATTACCAAGCGCTTCTCACTTCCACCGGGTGATGGCACAAAGTCCCCCTACACGGTGAATCTGGAGGTCACCTTCACCAACTCCGGCAGCACAGCCATTCAGGTCCCGGACTTCTTCATCGGTGCTGGCGGAGCCGCTCCCATCCATATCCACGACCTCCCCATGTATACCCGCTTCGATTGGGGACATGAGGCAAAAATGTCTAGCATTGATGTGAATTGGTTCTCCGCCAGTTCTGTCCCGCTTATCGGGATTCCCCTTCACGGCGAGCGCCCGCTTTACCTTGAAACCGAGCCCGACATCCGCTGGGCCGCCGTAACCAGCCAGTATTTCTGCACCATCGTGACTCCGCAGGGCGCTGTCCCCACGAAATCCGTTTGGGCGAAACGCTTCGACGCCCCGAAACTCAATGGCTCGCCGGTTTTCGGAGTCCAAGGCGGCCTCACGCAAGGAGGTCCATCCCTGGCCCCGGGCGCACGCGAGACACGCACCTTCCAGATTTACTCAGGCCCCAAGGAAATTCCGCGTCTGCGCGAGATTGGGCCCACACAGGATCAGGTCATGAGCTTTGGTATTTTCGGGTTCGTGAGCGAATTCCTGCTCTGGGCGATGAACAACCTCTACGCCCTCCTTGGTAGCTACGCCGCAGCCATCATTGTTCTTACCATCTTGATCAAAACCATCCTCTGGCCCGTTCAAAACAAGGCGACGAACGAGATGCGCAAGATGGCACTTCTCGCACCGAAAATGACCGAGATGCGGGACAAATACAAAGACAGCCCGCAGAAGCTCAACGAGGAGACCATGAAGCTCTACAAGGAGTATGGAGTGAATCCCTTCAGCGGCTGCCTGCCCATGCTCATCCAGATTCCGATCTTTTTCGGTTTCTATTCGATGCTCGGCACCGCCATCGAGCTTCGCAACAGCTCGTTCTTCTGGGTCGCCGACTTGTCCCAGCCCGATACCATCGCCCATGTCCTCGGCTTCCCGATTAACATTCTTCCGATCGTCATGGCAGGCACGATGGTCTGGCAAATGGTTATCACACCAAAAACCGGAGATGCCATGCAGCAGCGCATCTTCTACTTCATGCCGATCATTTTTCTGGTCTTCTGCTACAACTACGCCAGCGGACTCGCCCTCTATTGGACAACGCAGAATATTTTCTCTATCTTCCAGCTCTACCTCACGCGGAACAAACCCTTGCCCACCCTTGAGAAGAAAAGCGTGATCGCCAAGAGGGCCGCCGCCGAGGTCAAAAAGAAAACCAAAAACCGTCACAGCCCATGAATGCGACCCCCGTTGAGATTCTTGATACCCTCCTTGGCTACCTCGGCTTTGTCGCCGAGGTCAAAGAAGAACAAAACGACGGCAACACCACGCTTCAGATTCTCACCAACGAAACCGACCGTCTCATAGGCCGCCGCGAAGAGGTGATGGATGACCTCCAGTATCTCGTTAATCGCATCCTCGCCTCGCAAAATCCACCAGGCGCTCGGATCATTGTCGATGTCCAACACTATCGCAGCATGCGCGATGACGCCTTAGTTGCCAAAGTGCGCCAACTTGCCAGCGCCGTTCGCGCCAGCGGACGCCCGATGCAGACCGCCCCGCTTAATTCCTACGACCGCCGCATCGTGCACAACGCCTTCAAAGACGACCTTGAACTCGTCACATGGAGCCCGCCTGATGAAGTCCGTGTGAAACGCATCACCATCCGCAAGCGCCCTGTCCTCCGCTCCGAGTCTCCTGCTTGAGCGCACCATCATTCATGTCGTCCGAACCCCGCCTCAGCGAACTCAAAAGCCGCGCCCAACTCCTCAAACCCGTCCTTCGACTTGGCAAAGCCGGAGCGACCCCTGAATTCCTCGCAGCCCTCGAAGAGCAGCTCAACCTGCACCAAATTCTAAAAATCCGCTTCGAAGGCTTCAAAGAGGAACGCAAGACTCTCTCCAAAGAACTGGCCACCAAAACAAACTCCCTCCTCGTGCAGCAAGTCGGCCACACAGCCGTCTATTACCGCCGGAGTGAAGTAGGGCAGTAAGCCGGGCTAAAGGAACCGTCGCGCTTTGCGGCGCTGTTATCCCGCGAATCAATGGTCGGTGATGCGGAATACATCAGGATCGGTGGTAGTCCAAATCGTGTTTCCCAGCTCGAAGCCGGGATTGCGCAGGAGATTTGTTGTGGTGCCCTGGCGGCGAAACCAGGCGTCGTCGAGAAGCAGTGTTCCAGGTGACCGGTCAAATGCATTGTCGAATGTGATCCATACACGCGTGCGGTTGCCGGAGTTGAAGACTGTGGTCGTAAACTTTTTCCAATTGGTGCCGCCGTCGCAACGCACGGTGGCCAACAACTTGGTCCACGCAGGGTCGCCCCAAATTTGCAGAGCCACGACACCCGTTCCCTTGGCCCAAGCGCCTGCGGTATAGTTGGTGTAGGGCCGCACGGGCACCTGCTGGTAGAGGTCTTTCCAAGTTGCGCGGTTTCGAATTGTGGCGAGGGCATACCAAGAGCCGTTGCGCGCGGGACTCGGCTGCCCGATGCCCGCCGCCAGCCGGTCTCTCAGACCGGACAGCGTCGCTTGCAGGGCGGGGTCAGCAGGGAATTCCCCGGCGAAATTCCACCAGAATCCGCCGCCTGTGCTTCCCGTGAAATCGAACATGGCAGGGTAATACTGCGCCGCTACCGCGCGGCGTGCCGCACCGGCTGGGTCAGCCTCGTCGTAGCACCACCACAGTTGTTCGCCCGGTTCGCCGTAGCCGACTTCGCCAAGCCCGATCTTCTTCCCGGGAAACGCGGCGCGGGTTGTTTCCATGAGTTGGTCGTAAAACATGCCGGCAGGGGATTGGCCCGGGTAAAGAGACACAAGCACGAGATCAAACTTGGCACGCAGCGTTGGCGAAAGGTTGGATGCGATCCAAGTGAACATCGAGAACTCCGGTGCCTCGGTATTGATTTGGTGCAGGAGGTTGAGCACCACCAAACGCTCGGGAGCGAGCGCTTCGATCTCGGCCACCGCATCCGCCAACTTCTCAGCCATGCCTGTGCTGTGCCATGCCCCGTTGGCTTGGTCGCCCGCCTCCCATGCGTCGATCTGCGGAAACGCGGCGACGAAATCCCGGAAACGCTGCCGGTATTGTTCCCGGGTCAGCAAAGGCTCGTCCTCCGCGCGCACCGGTTGGCCCAGAATTTTCAGGCCTTTGCTTTTGGCATAGGCAACCAGCGGCGCCCAATCCGCAGGACGCGCAGAGGCCGGGAAAACCAACCGGACCCATCCGTAGGGCTGTGTGAGGCTGGCAGCCAGATCCAGAACCGCAGGATAATTCGATGTGGATTCGATATTGGCTCCGAGCCATGGCAGGCCCGCCGACGCCTGGGCGATCGCCCGTTGAGGACCGTGTTCCGCGAGCAATGTATCGTAGGCCACGGCGAAGAGATCCAAAGCGAGTTGCCCTGCACGGCCTTTCACGGGCTCTGTCGCCCTGATTGGAATGGCGTCGAGAATGGCCTGCGCTTGTGTATAGGCATCATTGAATTTTGCAGATGGCACATAGTCCGGCCGGGCAGCCAAGGCGGATGCTAAACGCCGGCGAATATCATAGGCCACCTGATAGCTGAAATTGATCGTTTCACCCCCGCTGTAGCCGGCGCCATTGTTGTCCACGATGACCAAACCATAACCAAGCGGCAAGGTGGGCCAGTTCAGAGCCAGCGCGACGGGAGAATCCTGAACGCCGAAAGTGAAACCCTGCCCAGGGTCTTCCACCAAAGGTCCGCGCTGGATTGCCTGCAGGGTGGTGGGATCGAGCAGGTAATCGTTGTCATAGCCCGCCTCGCCATTGTTGGATGTCGCCCTCATCTCCGTCGGCGTCAGCACACCTCCATCGCGATCGTAAAAAAGAACGAGAACCTCCCCCGCCGCCTGCGCCGGCGTGACGGCAAGAAAACCAGCGAGCAAAAAAACAAGTGCCGCCGATAAGCCAGATCGAGCAAGTGTCGGTTTCATATAATGACACTATAGGAACGGCCAGAGCGACACGCCCTGGGGTGATATTGGTAAAGCGACGCCGCCTTGAGGTCGGGCGGTTGAGCGAACGCAGGGGTGAATTCCGGATTCCGAACGGAAATCTTTCCGATAGCATGCGATGGAATCCAAAATGTTTGGCGTGGATTCCGTTGAAAAGTCCCAAGCTTTCTATGTCGGGCAGGATGGTGTCTTCAAAATAATCTCCAACTCCAATTTCTTGCAGGTCGTAAAATTTGCGCCCTCGCTCGATATCCTCAGCAGCTTCTTCGAGGACAAAGATTTTCCTCTTGATCGTTTTGACGCCAGTCGGGCCTTGAGCTCAGGAATTGTCAGGAATTTTCCATTGCCAGCTTCCACTTTTGCCAAGCGTTCAGAAAGGACCTCTCCATGCCAATCAGGAGATGGGACTTCGTTTTCCGAAGCAGAAAAAGACCGCCAAAGAAGCTCCATCGCCTGCAGGCGCTCGCTCAGGCTCATGCTTTGGATTTCGGACTTGGCTAACATGGGATGAAGCTAAATTGTCACGACGAGATACTCAACGGACCTTTTTTCCAACAGCGTAATGAAGTCGAGAAAGTCGGGATTCAGGTGTGCGCCGGGGAAGCCGGCAGCCACGTGGGTGAAAGTCCCACCGGTCGAATTAGACGGTTCACGACCGAAAGAGATGTCCGGGAAGAGGCCGCGAGGCTGAACCTGCAAGCGGGGCATCT
>JBIJAV010000045.1:0-17588 GCA_044345595.1 Terrimicrobiaceae bacterium | reverse complement strand
CGCAAAAATCAGCTTCTACAGCGGAGGAAACAACTCAGGCTTCATCGGGAACGCCTTTTCGAAATCCTTCAACGACCCCAGCTTTTCTGGCACCGAAATCATAGCCGTCCCCGAACCCGAAACCTACCTCACTGGAGTGATCCTCCTTCTTGGCGGCACGATTTACCTCTTCCGCCGAGCCAAAAGCCGGGAGGGCCATCGTCCCGCATGGCCCAAATTTCTCCACGGAATCCGCCAAACCACTCCCAGAAACCATCTCGCCCAAAAAACGCCCGATTCACACCCCGTGCCTGAACGGTTGGGACCGATCACGCCCCCATGAAACGCCGCTGCTCTCCGACCCCGCTCCCTGCCCGTAGGCCCACGCGCCGGAGGGTAGGCCTACGAGCCGGAGGGCGGCTGAAATTTGGGTCATGCGAGGACGATGAACCCAGTGTCACGCCGTAGCCGCAAAGCGCGTAGGCGGATCCCTTCGAATGATTTTGTCACGAATCGCGCTGCCGCGCGGTCCCTTGTAGTGGCGTCTCTATGAGCGCCGCAAGCATTTCGCGGATCACCACCTGCCGCAGGTAGTGGAGATGTCGTAGTCTGGAGGCTATGGCATCTGCAGCATCTCCTTCGTTCGCAGTATATCCAAACGAAAAAAACTTATTTCCGAGAAACAAATTTCCGGAACAACTTGGATTCCTCGCGCGTCACAGGGCGCAAACCATGGGTCTTCATGATTGATTCGGATTCCGCCGTCGATAAAAAGCCTTGAAGTGGCTTGACATCCACAAACCTTGGATCAATGCGAAAGGTAGTCCGCGAGGTATTGTCTTGCGTTTTCTGTGCAGTCTCTAATGGCATACTCAAAGGCATTGTTGATATCAATATCATCCATCCACCGCTTGAAGCGCAAGCCCTGTTTTTTTCCAAGTATGTCACGGTGGGGGACTCCGTGAGCCGTATCATAGCGAGTGATATCGATCCACTCGCCTTCTAAATAAACCAATAAGACAACAGAAAAAATCGTGACCGAGCCCCGAATTGTGGTGCGATCGACAAGCAGTGCAAACTCCTCAAATGCTTTGATCCACTCCTTATTTGGCACACTTGCCTTTTAGTCGGCATTTTGTGCGTAGACGAGAAATTTTTGATTTTATCGTAAGCGTTGCGCGGAGCACCACCTGCCGTAGGTAGTGGAGGTGTCGTAGTCTGGAGGCTATGACATCTACAGCATCGTTAATATCCAGATGGGAAATCCTCACGCCGACAAACTAAGAGGCAATGTTCACTTTCTTTCATTTTTTCAAATCAACCTCGCCTGCAGAGACGCCGCTGTGCGGCTGAAGTTTGGGCCACGCGAGGACGATGAACCCAATGTCACGCCGTAGCAGCGAAGCGCGTAGGCGGATCCCTTCGAATGATTTTGTCACGAAGCGCGCTGCCGCGCGGGGCGCGAAAGAGGGGAGCATGGTCGGCTCGACCGTGAAAGAGACTGCAGAGACGCCGCTGTGCGGCAGAAGTTTGGGTCATGCGAGGACGATGAACCCTCCCAGATTCACGAAGCGCGCTGCCGCGCGTCAGCGCGATCGTTTGCAGGGTAGGGACCCCGCGCTCTCCGAGGCGTAGGCTACGAGCCGGAGGCCGCAGGGGTCCGACTTGCGCGGCAAGGCCGCCATTGTATCTAGGAGAAACGCCGCTTTGCGGTTGAGGCTTGGGATTACTCTTTGCGGATGGTTCTGAATACTGGCTGCAGGATGGGGTTGGGGTGTTCTTGGATTGTGGTGCTGATTATTTCGCCCTTTTCGTTGTAGATGGGCACTGCTGTGCGGATTGGTGATCCGTAGTCGATGAAGCCCTCGATTTCTGTTTCCTCGAATCCCGCGCCGTCGGTTGTCATGCCGGTGCGGCGTGTTTCGAAGGCTGTTGGTGTTGCAGGTTGGACGACATAGCCGCCGTCAGCTTGTGGAGTAATCCTTGGCGCGGCGTATTGTGTGGCTACGGGAACTTCTTGGCCAACGAACATTCTTGTCTGAGCGGGAACACTTGCTCTCGCGGGTTCTCCGAGAAACTGATGGTTCCTACGGATTTCCTGTTCCTCCTCTTCGTCGGGAGTCGGCGGCGGCGTGGGAGTGGGCGAAACCGTGGTGGCGTTTCCTTTGGCGGTTTGCTGGATATCCGCTTCGGGAGCGGAAAATCCAGCAGCCAGGCAGGAAAAAAAGGCCAACAAAATCCAGCGCGGCATGGTTTGGGAATTCATAATAACCAGCCCGTCCGGCAACTCGGCTCAATTGCCGTATTTGATCGAGCAGCCGTAGGCCTCGGTTTTGGGCGTGCTGACTGGTTTTCCTGCGAGGGTTTCATCGATGGCTGCGGCGACGAGATTTTTTGCTTTGGCGATATCTGCAGGATCGACGGATTTTTTGTCATCAATCGCCCCTTGGTAAACGAGGGTGCCATCGGCATTGATGACATACATCTCGGGTGTGCGCTTCGCACCATAGGCGCGGCCGGTCGCGCCCGACTCGTCGATGAGGTAGGCGGTGGCGGCGGAGTTTCTTTCTGTGCAGGCTTTGAGGGCATCGGCAGGTGCGGCGTGGCCTTGCTGTTTGGGAGCGGACGAGCAGATCGAAAGCCACACGACGCCTTTCGCAGCGGCATCCGCTTGGAGTTTTTGCATGTTGCCTGAGCCGTAGTGCTTCACGACGAATGGACATGCATAGTTGGTCCACTCGAGCACGACGACTTTGCCTTTGAAGTCGGAGAGGGACACGGACTTGGATTCACAGGTCGGGAGAGTGAATGCTGGAGCGGGTTTTCCGATTTCCGCTTCGGCGTGGACCCAGGCTGTGGCTGCAAGGAGGATGAGAAGGGCGTGTTTCATAGGGCTTCAAACTACATCGCGGAGCGCCTCTGGCAAACTGCCGTTTTCACCCGAAATGGGAGCGCGCTTTTTTGAGAAGCACCCGCAGGCTTTGAAAAATATTCCGGAGGAGTCTTGGTAAAAAAATGAGAATCGTTGCGCAGATGATGACCGCCAAGACCAAGGCGACAAGCGGACTCCAGGCCAGCAGGCCCAGGCCGCCGAGCACGAGGGCGTCCTCCACGAGACTGAGGGCGATGTTCGTGAATGGCTCGGGCGAGGTGTTCGCGGCCAGGCGGGTTCCCGCTTTCGCAGTGTGGGAGGAGAAGGCCATGCCACCCGCGAGCAGGCCCGCCACGACCTCAAACGCGGGGTGCGCGTCTCCCATCGCGGCGACGGCGAGTGCTGCAGCACCGATGGGCCGGATGAGCGTGTGTATGGCATCCCACGCCGTATCGACCCAAGGAATTTTGTCGGCGCAGAACTCAATCGCATAGAGCGCCCCTGCGATGCAGAGGATCGTGGGATGTCCAAGCACCTCAAGACCAGCGAGCTGAGAGGGAAGTATGACCCAATGGAAATGCAGGGCCAGACCCGTCACCAGCACGGTGAGGTAGAGATTCACACCTGCCAGCGTTCCCAAGCTCAGGGCGACGGCGAGGGTTTTGAGGACTTCCATGGGAACCTCAGGTCAGGCTGCTGGCAATTTCAGGCCGCTGAGCTTTTCGTAGGCTTCGATGTATTTTTCGGAGGTCTTGCGAACAACATCCTCAGGTAGGGGAGGGGCGGGTGGTGTTTTGTCCCAATCGAGGGTTTCGAGGTAATCCCGCACGAATTGTTTGTCGTAGCTGGGCGGATTGGTGCCGGGTTTCCAAGCGTCCGCCGGCCAGAAGCGGGAGGAGTCGGGCGTGAGGCATTCATCGATGAGGATGAGTTCGCCGTCAGCGATGCCGAATTCGAATTTCGTGTCGGCAATGAGCAAGCCCGCCTTGGCAGCATGGGCACAGCCGTGCTCGTAGAGTTCGATGGTGTGCCGCCGCACTTGGAGGGCGAGTTCGTCGCCGAGGACCGAACGGCATTGGCTCCAGGTGATGTTTTCATCATGCCCGGTCTCGGCTTTGGTGGCGGGTGTGAAGAGGGTTTCTGGCAGGCGCGAGGATTGAAGGAGGCCGGCGGGAAGGTCGAAGCCGCAGGCTCTGCTGGTCGCGGTGTATTCCTTCCAGGCCGAACCGGAGATGTAGCCGCGTGCGACGCATTCCACAGGCAGCGGATTAGCCTTGCGGACGATCATCGAGCGACCGCGCAGTTGCTCCTCGAAAGGTTGCAAAATCTCGGGATAGGCCTCGAAGCGGGCTGTGATGAAATGGTTCGGCACGAAGTCGAGCACGCCATACCAGAAGAGGGTCATCTGGGTGAGCACCTCGCCCTTGCGCGGAATGCCGGTCGGCAGGATGCAGTCAAAGGCGGAAATGCGATCCGTGGCGACGACGAGAAGGTTTTCGCCGAGGTCAAAAACTTCGCGCACCTTGCCGCTGCGCAGTTTTGGGATTCCTGGGAGTTGGCATTCGAGAAGCGTGGGCATGTGCGGGATCAGGGTTCGGGATTGGCTTCGATGAAGTTTCGGAACCACCTTCCGGCGGGTTCCAGTTCGAGCTTCATCTCTTTTTTATTGAAACTGGTGAGACCGAAATTCGCAGCATAGCCCTCGGCCCACTCGTAGTTGTCGGTGAGCGTCCAAGGGAAGTATCCGCGTATGTCCGCGCCATCATCCATCGCGCGGCGCATCTGGTTCACATGCTCGCGGAAGTAGCGGATTTTTTTCTGCTCGCTCTGGGTGCCGATGCCATTTTCCGAGATGACCATCGGTTTGCCGTAGCGTTTGGAAACGGTCATGAGAACGGCGTGGAGGCCCTCCGGATCGATGAGCCAGCCGTTCTGGGTGTAGTGGGAGCTTTGCTCGCCCTTGGGTCGAATGATGAATCGACGGGCGGAAGCGACTTGCGAGTAGTAGTAGTTCACACCGATCAAATCCATGGTGTCGGCCACACGGTCGAGGTGGTCGTAATTCTGGTGCTGCATCATGTTGTAAACAGCAAAGGTCGGATCCTGGCCGAATGCGCTCGTCCAATTCGGAAGCGAGTAAATGCCCATGACGAGGGCTTTCGGGTTTTGTTTTTTGATGATGCCTGCGGCCTCGCGGAACATCTCCACCGAGATGGTCGTGGCCTTTTTGAGGGCACCGGGAGTGACGAGCAACCCGGGAGGCCAGTGGCCACCGAAATAACCGATGTAAAGCGCCCCATTCGGTTCGTTCTGTGGAACCCACACCTCCACATTCGGCGAGAGCGCCTGCACCATGCGGGTCACATATTCCTTCCAGCGGGACTCCACATCGGGATGGAGAAAGCCGGATTGGGATTTTTTCTTTGGGTCGTAGAGCCAATCGGGGAATGTGAAATGCCAGAGGGTGACGACCGGTTCGATGCCTGCGGCTTTGAGTTTGCGGGCCATTTCAGCGTATTGGCGAATCGCCTTTTCATTGAAGACCCCTGGCTGTGGCTCCACGCGGCCCCACTCGATGCCGAAGCGATAGTGGTTCACTCCAAGTTTTTTTAGTGCGGCGAGATCCTTGTCAAAACGCGACCAGGAGAATGTGGCTTCCTCGCCGCGCGGGGGGATGTTGCCCTCCTCGGCGAAGATGTCCCAGTCGGTCTTGAAATAGTTGGGCGAGTCGGGTGATTCGCCCCGGTCTTCATTTTGGAAGCTTGCTGTGGAGGTTCCCCACCAGAACTTTCCGGTTTTCAATGGGGTGGATTCAACGGATGCGGCCGTTTTTTTGTAGGGCTTCGGGGGCATCACGCATCCAGCAAGTGCCAAGCAGGGGAGGAGCGCGAACAGGGTGCGAATCGTATTGAGTGTCATTGGCGAAGGCTTATAGTTTGCGTCCATGTTGTCATCAACTTTGAAATGGAGTGCAATTTTCCTTCTCTCTCTTGCGCCGGTCTTTTTGCATGGTCAGAACGAAGGCTATGCGGAACCGGATTCCATTTTGCTCAAGGATGAATCCAGGCAGCGCGGAGTGATTGTTAAAAACACGGCCGACGCGGTCTTTTTGCAGCAGCGGTATGGTATTTCAGAATTTCCAAAATCCGGGATCGTTCGCATTTTTGACGGGGTCGATGTGGGTATGGAGTTCGTCGAGGCTGAACAAAAGGGCGATCTGCCTTCGTGGCGCGTCATGGTCAATGATATCCGCAACAACGATGCCATCAAGAGCCTCAGGCAAATTCCGGCTACCCTCATCGATAACGGCTACTTGAAAAATGTCCCCTACCTCTCGTTTCGCATCAACGACTACATCGAGATGAATGTTTACGGGAATCCCGATGACCCGGCGGCCATCGAGTTTGGAGTCTACGGGAAGCTTGCATCGAATGATAAAATGCGGCGCACCATTCGCAGTTTCATGGCGGGATTTTTGTCTTCGAGGTCGGAGGTTGGAGCTATTTATTCGATCCCCTTCAGTGGTGGGGAAAAAAGCGCGGGTGACTTCCGGATTCGCATTACGCCTGCCTCCGCGCCCGATGCCTACGGGGCCTGGTGGATTTGTCTCTACAACCCGAAGACTCTTGCTGCCGCCCGCGTGGGGGATGCGGAATACGCCAAAGCAACGATGGCTTTCGGGCAGGTGGTCGGCTCTTCCGGTAAGGTTAGGAGCGGAGCTTGGAGCGAGGAGCATTTGAAGCGATCCCTTCGCGCCCATGACGGAGGTGACAGTGCCTCGCATTTTACCCTGGGATTTTTGCGTGAACCGGGCGGATGGCTCCGCATCTTTGCCCCGAGCGGCGAAAAAAAACCGCAGTAAAAAATCTGGAGTTTCCTCCAATCGCAAGCTATTGCTCCCCGCAATCGTATGCCTGCTGATTACTCCTCAAAAGATCAAAGCCCGTATCTGAATCTGACAAATGAAGAGGACGGCGAACTCGGCGACAAAGTCCAACAGGTCAGGGCCGAACTCGAGAGCCTCAAACAAAAGCAGGAGGAAATCGAACGCGAAAAGTCCCGTCTCGAAGAACTCAAGAGAAGGCAGGACAGCCTGGAACAAGGTCGAGCGGACATGCTCGACAAACTCACACGCGCCTTGGTGGTCGTTCAGCGCGAGACCGAAGAATCGCAAAAACGGGTCGAGCAGATGCACACCATCTACGCCTCATTCAATCAGCATCTGCGCCAACTTGAGGACATCAACGCCCGCTCATGGAGCCCGCAGGATTTGCCCCGCGAGTTGAGCAAGGCGCTCAGCTCCGTCGAGGACGCCCGTGCCGAATACATTAAGTCCCAGGCCAAGCTTTCGGTCGACACATCGTCCGAGATCACTCCCGCATCCATGATGGAAGGTGATTATCCGGTGGAGGAGGATCGCTCTTTTGGCTACTGGTTACGCAGCGGATTTGCTTTCACTCTCCCGATCCAGATCATCGCTGTTGTTTTCCTTCTCGTTTACATCTGGTCAGCCACTACTGCGAAGTAATCCATGCGACTGAGAAAGCCCAATACCTCAACAAAACTCACAGCCGAGGAGCAACGCCTCTCCAAGGAGCAGGAAGTCACCAAGCGCCGCATGGAGCAGTTGGAAAAAGAGCTCCAAGCTTATCCCAAGAAAATCGAGGAAAACAAGGCACGCAACCGCGAGATGGTTAAAATGCGCGCCGCCATGGCCGCTCCCGCGATCTCACTCGGCGGTGCCCGAGCCGGCCGCAGTAGTTACCAACCGGCTCGCAAGCTCAAGAAACTTCCCGCCCGCGAATTCAACAGCGCCCGCATCAAGTTCCTCGGCCTTTGCCTGATCCTCGCCACGATCATTTTCATGCTCTGGCGTTCGATTCCGTCTTAGTCGCCTTTGCGGCTTTCCTCCACGCTCTCGAGCACGGGCGTCTGTCCACGAAAGTAAATCCACTCTGCGCCCAGTTCCTTGGCCTTTGCCCTCCATCCCATTTCCTGACGGAGCACGGCGCGTAGCTTGGCGAGTGGTTCCTGATAACGCAGCCCATGGCTCCAGAGGTGGCCGTCATATCCGCAGACCACGGGATAACCCAGGAGGATCACCGGATGGTTGTATTGAGGATCCACCGCGATGCGCGTTCCCGTCGGCACATCCCGCAGGGCTTTGCTGGCAGCGGCCAGCTCCGACCGTTTCGCCAGTTCATAGCCGTGCCGTCCATCGAGGCCGGCCATGAGCGAGACCGCGCCGGAGAAGAAGAGTGCCACACAGATGGAGGCGCGCAGGACCGGTGCAAGAGGCTCGACAACGCGGGACCATAGAAACGGCGCCGCAACAAGCCAGGCCCAGATGAGGAGTTTCGTGTTATCCCATTCCCAAGGCGCGAAGGACACCAGGAAGCAAAGGAGAAAAACAGCGAGTGACAACATGACGAACGCACGCGACTCCGCATTGCCGCGCAGCGCGCATTTTGCAAAAAGCCAAATGAGCAGGGGAAGGCTGATGCCGAAATTCATAGCCCAGAATTTCCATCCCCCGTCCCCCTGCATCCAGCCTGGCAGCCAGCGCAAACCTGACGCTGCGGAAAAGCCTCCGGTCACCAGCCACACCGCTGTTGTTGCCGGTATGACGGCGAGTGCCACAAACAGGATCAAGCGAAGGCGTCCCTGGCGTGTGAAAACAAAAATCGCCGCCAGCGCGAAGCTCAGGAAGAGGAACGCGTGGACGCTGAAGAACGGCATCGTGGCATACAGAAAAAATTGCACGCTCCGGGGCAGGCCCGATCCCTCGCGAAAAAAGTCATCCCTCCATGCGCGCAGGAGCAGAAGTCCGCAGGGCAGCGCGTAGAGCAGTCCGCGTTGCGTCACCAGCATCGTCAGGAAAAAATTTTTCCAAGCCAACTCCGACTGGAAGTCCCGGAGTTCACCGGTATGAAGAATCGCAAAACCGGCGAGTCCTCCATTAAAAAGCAAAGCAGCCATCCCAAACGCTCCACCCCAGCGCCAGAGAGCCCAAGCGGTCAGGCCCGCGCCCGCGAGCCCCGTCCAAACAAGCCCCCGCTCCACCGGCACGCCGACGAGGAGCAGCAGGCTGTTCCACAAATCCGCGCCCAGCGGATAGCTCAATGGCACGCCTATCAGAATCGGACTCGCCGGCCAGAAATCCACGCCTCCCGCAAAGTAGCGGATGAATTGCAGGTGCAGCGAGATGTCTCCCAGATTGTAGGGCGAGAGAATCCGCCACTCGTCACCCACAGGATAAATCAGCCACAAAAATGCCCGCAGCGAGGCGATGGCGAAGAGGGCGAACAGCAAAACATCCCACGCGCTTGCGCGAGGTGCCTCGTTTTGGCGGGTTTTACGAAAGACCCAGATTCCGGCTGCAAGGCCGATCATCAATGCCGTCAAGGCCAGATGGGAATTGAGACCCTTGAAGGCAAACGCAAGACAGATGCCGCTGACCACACTCGCTCCGGCGGCGCTGATGATTCCCGCCGCGATCCTGTCGCCACTCACCGCCCGGCTCCTGTTGATGGGATAAAGTCCGGTTCTCCGCCGAGAATCTCCTTGAACTTCCGTGCCGAGAGGTAGGCTACGCATTCCTCCTGACCGCTGCGGAGCCGGAAGGGGAATTTATAGTAGGAGTCCGTGAATTTCTCCTCCGCTTGCGTTGCATTGGCAGCCTCTATAACCACGAAATCTGCATCCCATCTCGCCGGCGGGGAATCCTTTTTAAAATACCCAACCCGAGTGAAGTCCCCAAAAATCCAGGGGAGGGGATAGTAACTGTCGAGCATGATGACCCCCTCGAGTTGAAATCCATCGGGTTCGCTCTTCGCCAGCTTTAGCACAGGTTTGGTGAGACGCTCGATATCCTTGTAGGTTTGGACATAGACATACGGCTCGCTGTCATCCGTGAAGCGGAAAAAATTCAGCTGGATCGTAATGTAGACCGAGGCGGCAAGCAATGGCGCGGCAACCAGCCACACGCGGTCTCTCGCCACCCGCCCCGCCCACTCGCGCAAGACTCCGCCAAGCGTGAGATAAAACGGCCAAAGCATCGAAACCACGCACCAAGGGGTTTTGTAGGGGATGATTGAATACGCGAGCAGCACACCCCCCGCCATGATCGCGGTGTAGCGGTAGCGGGCATCGGAGGGCCACAGATACCGCAGGCAGGCGAGCAACCCCGCCAGCGCAGGCCATTCGTAGCGAGCCATGAGATAGACCCAATACCAATTCAGTGGCCCGACAAGATCGTAGGCGGTCTTTTCATGCCCGCCGGACTCGATCCCGGTCGAAACCCACGCGCGGAAGGTTTCGTAGAGTCCGCTCAGTTGGCGGAAGTCCCGGAAGGTGCCGGAATAAAAAAAGACAATCACCAGCGCGGCTACCCCGCCGGCAAGCACCGCGTCGTCGCGCGTCCATTGCTGGCGCGCCACCGGCCACATCGGGCGCGAAGGCACCAACATTTGATAAATCCAAAGACACAGCGCGGCGATCGCCATGCAGCCGATGTGCAGCACATAGGTTTCCTTCGTCAGAATCATCCCCGCCACGCCTGTAGCCAAGGTGAACAGGTGTCGGCGCGTTCCCGTTTGCCAGAGGCCCAGCACGCCGTGGAGGAGCAGGATTGAAAAAAGAACCTGCCACGACTCATGAATCGAATAGCGCCCGTAAAAAACAAAGGCCGGCGAGACCGCCATCGCCAAAGCCGCAAGGCGCGAGACGCCCAGACCAAAAAACTCCCGGAAACGCAGCATGGCCCACACCGCCAGAATGCTCGCAATCAACGCCGGCAGTCGCAGCGCCCAGACCTCCCGGCCAAAGAGCGTCTGCGAAAGGAACACCGCGTAAAAATGCAGAGGACCGTGGTAGTTCGTCGGATCGTAGCGGTAGTAACCGTTCGCCGTCATCTGATCTGCAAACCATCCATTGATGCCTTCATCAAAATGCGGCGGCTTGATTTCAATCAGCCAGCAGCGAAGGAAGATCGCCACGGCAAGGATGGCGATTTCAGGTAAACGGGCTCTCAGCGCGCGCAGGAACATCCGAATGGCATAACTCCGGCCCTGCCGCCGTATCAAGCCCCGTGCGCCAGGCTGATATTCTTTCTTGAAAAGCAACCGCCGGCGAATCAGATTATGCCCTTCAAATCGGGCCGTGGCTCAGCTTGGTAGAGCGCTTGAATGGGGTTCAAGAGGTCGAGAGTTCAAATCTCTCCGGCCCGATTTTTTTCGACTGGCACGGTTGCCGTCTTTGGCATTTCCAGAGATAACAGCTGGCATGAGCGACAGTATCAATGAACTCACTGCGGAAATCTGCGCTTTTCGCGACGCGCGGGACTGGGCCCAATTTCACAATCCGAAGGAAATGGCGGTGGCTATCGCTGCGGAGGCCGGTGAGCTTCTTCAGCACTTTGTCTGGCAGGATGCGGAGCAATCGCTCGAGCGCGTCGCCACACGGCGTGCCGAAATCGAATCCGAGATGGCTGATGTGGCGATTTTGCTTTTTGAGATGGCGGCCAATTGTGAAGTCGATCTCGCTGCCGCGATGCGGGCGAAGTTGGCTCGGAACGAGGAGCGGTATGCCGTTTCCAAGGCGCGGGGCTCCAATAAAAAATACAACGAGCTTTGAGCGAAGAGACGCCGCACCGCCGCCGCCCACGCTATTCGGGCAAATACCCGCGACGGTTTGATCAAAAATATAAGGAACTCTCGGGAAATCCCGAGACACTTGCCCGTGTGCTCGCTTCGGGCAAGACGCCGGCTGGCACGCATGTGCCAATCATGGTGGAGGAAATCCTCGAGGTCCTTGACCCTCGATCCGGTGAGGTGGCTGTCGATTGCACATTGGGCTTCGGGGGACACACCCGCCGGCTTCTTGGGCGCGTGGCTCCAGGTGGGCATGTCCTCGGACTCGATGCCGACCCGGTGGAGTTGCCTAAAACGGAGGCCGCTCTGCGTTCCGAGGGTTTTGGTGCCGAGGTCTTCACCGCAAGAAAATCGAATTTCGCCGGACTCCATGCCGCTCTCGATGCATCTGGGTTTTCGGGAGCCAATGTCATTCTTGCCGACTTGGGAGTTTCCTCGATGCAGTTGGACAATCCCGCAAGGGGCTTCACTTGGAAGTCTGTGGGGCCTCTGGATATGCGGATGAACCCATCGAGGGGTGTTTCCGCCGCACAATGGCTCTCAAAAATAACCCCGACTGCGCTCGAGGAGGCACTGATTGAAAATGCCGATGAACCGGATGCCGGCGCGCTTGCCTCGGCCCTCGCGGGGAAAAACCTTGAGACCACGACAGACTTAGCCGACGCCATTCGAAGTGCGCTGCAAAATCGATCTGCCGAACTCGTGGAGAAGGCGGTCCGCCGTGTTTTTCAAGCCGTAAGAATCGCCGTCAATGAAGAGTTCAGTGCGCTGGACGCCCTCCTGCGCGCCTTGCCATCCTGCCTCAACCCCGGTGGGCGGGTTGCCATTCTTACCTTCCACTCCGGCGAGGATCGTCGGGTTAAAAAGGCGTTCCAATCCTTCTTTCGAGAGGGTGTTTTTCAGGACATCTCTTACGATGTCATTCGGGCTTCGCCCCAAGAGTGCCGGGCGAACCCTCGTGCCACATCAGCCAAACTTCGCTGGGCGCGCAGGGCGTAAAAAAAATTGAAAATAATTGTTGCACTCCCGGATCGGTTCGATAATTTGAATTCGTTCTGGGGGGAACAGAAGCCCGTTGCGACACTCGTCGCGACGGGCTTCAACTTTTATAGGACCTGTGTTTTTCGCTCTTTCGCGACCGCCTGCGTGCTGACAGGATGCCCTCTATGAAATACCCGCGCTCACCCAAGGATCAGGTCGGTGGAATTGTCTACTTCGGACGCATGATTGATAAAATCCGCCTCATGGCTGCGGGGGAGTTGCATCCCGACCTCCACGCCAATCTCGGCCAAGGCTTCGACGAACGCATCACAACATTTCTCGCCGTGAGTTACTCCGATTTGAAAAACCGCGTGCTTGCCGGTGGGACCGATGAAGAGGTGCTCGAGTGGTGCTTCCAAAAAGGCATGCACCCCACGGAGGAACAAATCGAGATTTGGAACAGCTTCATGGTGAAGCGTGGTTGGAGCGATGAACTCAGCGAACGGCTTGCCAGTCGCAAGAAGGAGAGTGGGTTTGAAAATCGCGACGACATCCAGACGATGTTCCACTACATCGATGCGGATGAGGGCCGGATGTAAAGTCCGCCTGCTTTTGTTTTGTTCCACGGATTTTATCATTGAGGAACCATCGCTCCTCACCCACTTTCGCTTCACATGGATTTCGTCAATCTCACCCGGCATCTCGGGATTTCCTCAAATTGCTACTGGCTGCGCGTCGGAGGCAAAAACATCATTCTCGATGCGGGGGCGGATCCGAAGGTCGATGGGCTGGGATCAACGCCGCATCTGGCAACCGTTCCAGAAGGGATCGTCGATGCCATTATCATAACCCACGCGCACCAAGACCACATTGGCTCTCTGCCGGTCTTGACCCGGCGGCAGCCTCAGTCCCCGGTTTTCATGACCGAGGGCACGGCAAATATAGCCGACATCATGCTGCACAATTCCGTGAATGTCATGACCCGCCAGCGCGAGGAGCTGAAACTCATGGAGTATCCGCTCTACACCCACCGGGGTGTGGATTTTTGCCAGCAGGCGTGGGTTCGTTGCCGCCTGCGCGAGCGCCGAAACCTGGCGGGCGACCTCTGCGACGACGATAACGAGGTCACTTTCGAGTTCTACCACGCAGGCCACATTCTCGGCTCGGTGGGTGTTCTCATTCGCCATGGCGGAAAATCCCTCTTCTACACGGGGGATGTGAATTTCGAGAAGCAGACGATCATGACGGGCGCGGATTTTCCCGAGGAGGGGGTTGATTACCTGCTTATGGAAACCACCCGTGGAGACTCACCGACGCCGGTTGGTTTTTCCCGTGCCAACGAGGAGGAGCGTTTCTCGAATGCTGTGCGACAGGCAATCGCCGATGGCGGCACCGTGACGATTCCCGTTTTCGCTCTGGGCAAGACACAGGAGGTTTTGGCCCTGCTTTGGCAAATGCGCCTGCGCGGGGAAATTGGCAACATCCCAATCTACATCGGTGGATTGAGCGTCAAAGTCACGACCGCCTACGATGCCATGGCAGCGACTTCGGTGCGGAACCATCCCGAGCTTCAACTGCTGCAGGAAATGGCGCCCTATGTCCTTTCGGGGCGGGAAATTCAAAATGTCCAACCCCGCAAGCGCGCGATCTATGCCCTCTCGAGCGGGATGATGACCGAGCACACGCTCTCGAATATTTTTGCCCGCAAAATCCTTGGCGATCCCTCCCAGCATTTGTTCTTCGTCGGCTATTCTGACCCCGATTCACCCTCGGCTCGCATTCGCAAGGCCGCGCCAGGGGATGAAATCATGCTCGACAAAGACCATCCCGCCATTCCGCTGAAGTGCGATGTGCGCGAGTTCAGCTTCAGCGCCCATACAAACCGGGAGATGATGAGAAACTACGCCACGCTCCTGCGGCCTTCAAAAATCATCCTCGTCCATGGCGACCGTCCCGCGCTGGATTGGTTTCAACTCGCGATCTTCCGCGAACTCGGCGGCACCGAGGTCATCGTCCCCGAGCCGGGGAGAACCTACCAACTTCAGTAGGGCTGAATCTTTGTGCATCTTGGGATCGGCTTTGGCCGTATTATTAACACACCTCACTTGCGGCGGAGATGCTTGAAAAAGGATTTACTTCTCATGAGCAGGTGCAAATCTTGCCCAATAAATTGATGGCTAACGGACCGAGAGATCTCTTTCAAAAATGCAGGGAATACAGGGATAGCGCCGATGCGCGTGCCCAAGGGTTTTATCCATACTTCCGATCAATCGAGGAGCCGCACGGTAATTATGTGATCTGTGACGGCCAGCGAAAAATCATGATCGGGTCGAACAACTATCTCGGCTTGGCCCAAGACCCGCGCGTGGTGGAGGCGGCCTGCGAGGCGACCCGGCGGTATGGTGCCGGTTGCACCGGTTCCCGGCTCCTGAATGGCACGATCAAACTCCATGTGGAGCTTGAGGAGGCCATTGCCGATTTTCTCGGCTGTGAGGACGCCATTCTCTTTTCCACCGGATTTTTTGCCAACCAAGGAGCTCTGATCGCGCTCACTGAGGAGGGGGACTCCATCCTCTGCGACCGCGAGAACCATGCGAGCATCATCGATGGTTGCCAGTTTGCGCCTGCGAAGTTGATTCCCTTCCGCCACAATTCCGCCACATCTCTGGAAAACCGCCTCAAGCGCCTGCCCGAAGAGTCCGGTCGCCTCGTCATTCTCGACGGTGTCTTCAGCATGTCGGGCGACATAGCCAACCTTCCCGAGATCATTCCTGCCTCGAAGCGCCACGGTGCCTTTGTCTATGTGGACGAAGCCCACTCGCTCGGCGTGCTTGGCCGCCAAGGTCGTGGCACCGTGGATCATTTCGGCGTGCAAGATCAGGTGGACATCACCATGGGCACCTTCTCGAAATCACTTGGTTCCATGGGCGGCTTCATCGCTGGAAATGGCCAGATGGTCGAGTATCTGAAGCACCGCGCCCGGTGTTTGATTTTCACAGCTGCTCTTGCGCCGGCCGTCGTTGGCGGTGTGAAAAAAGCCCTCGAACTCATGCAGGAGGAGGAGTGGCGCATCGAACAACTTTGGCGGAACACCCGCAAGATGCACGAAGGCTTTAAACGCATCGGATTCAATATCGGTGAAACCAAAACGCCGATTGTGCCAATTCTCATTGGCAGTGAGGCGAAGGCCTTTGTCTTCACTCAGCGCCTTTTTGAGGAGGGAATATTCGCCACGCCAGCCATCTATCCCGCCGTGCGTTATGGCGAAGCCATCGTTCGCACCAGCTTCATGGCTACCCACACGGATGAAGACCTTGATCGCGTGTTGGAAATTTTTGAGAAACTCGCTCGCGAGTTGGGAACCTTTGATGACCCTGCCTATGCCAATCCAGGACGCCGTAAAAATGTTTTCGATTTCCGTTTGCCAGACGCCGTCGCAGAGGATGCGGTTCGAGAGAACGGCGGAGAGCATTCACAAAACGGATCAGGCCTTCGTGCCGCCGTTTCCCGGTAGCGTCGCAAAGTTTCTCGCACCCGATTCGACATTCCAGCGTCGCCACGGCACCATTACAGCCTTCATCGCCGAGCGCGATGGACGACCCATCGGCCGCATCGCGGCGGTCGTGAACCGCTCGCACAACGAATACCACAAAGACAAGGTCGGCTTCTTTGGTTTTTTTGACTGTGTAAACGAACCTGCTGTGGCCCGCGCGCTTTTTGAGAAGGCCGCCGAGGTTCTCCGGGAAGCGGGCCTCGATACCTTGCGCGGACCTTACAATCCCAGCATCAATGACGACTGCGGGGTTCTCTTGAACGGCTTCGAAAAACAGCCCGTCATCGGCTTGCCTTGGAATCCCTCTTACTACTCCAGCTTGCTCGAAAATCTGGGCTTCAAAAAAGTCCGCACCCTCTATGTGCTCAGTCTCCCTCTCCACCAGCTCAATCCTCCGGAGAGGTTTACCCGCATCGTGGAGCGCCTGAAAAAACGCGCCAACCTCACGACCCGCCCGTTCCAACTCAAGCGGCTCGACGAGGAACTCAAAATCGTCCGCGAAGTTTACAATGCCACCCTCGAAAGAAACTGGGGATTCGTTCCCATCGGCATGGAGGACTTGCTCGACTCGGCGGAAGATATCCGTGCCATCGCCGACCCCCGCTTGCTGCTCATCGGCGAATCAAAAGGCCGTGACGCCGGCGTGGCCATCACTCTGCCGAACTTCAACGAAATCCTCGCCGCAGCTAAAAACACCCCGCATTGGCTGCGCTTGCTCCATATTTTTTTCCTGATGAAAACCCGGAAGATCAAAACCTGCCGCCAGACCGTGCTCGGCGTTGTTCCGGAATTTCGTGACAAGGGCCTCCACGCTTGGCTCGTGCATGAGCAATTTTCCGAAGCCAAAAAACACCACACCCACGCCATACTCGGCTGGCTCGAAGATACCAACGCAGAAATCATCGATGTATGCCAAATCGTCGGCGGCGAGCCCGACCGCGAGTGGGGTCTCTTTGAGAAAATCCTTTGATGTCCCATATTCCATCCGCCACCCGATACGACCACATGTCTTACAGACGCTGTGGACGGAGCGGCCTCCTCCTGCCAGCAATCTCGCTCGGCTTGTGGCATAATTTCGGCAGTGTCGATGTGTTTGAAAACTGCCAGGAAATGATCCTCGGTTCGTTCGATCTCGGCATCACGCATTTCGATCTCGCTAACAACTACGGCCCCGTGCCCGGCAGTGCCGAGGAGACATTCGGACGGATTTTAAAAAACGATCTGCGTGCACATCGCGATGAGCTCGTTGTCTCGACCAAGGCCGGTTACCGCATGTGGCCCGGCCCTCACGGAGAGTGGGGTTCCCGGAAATACCTTCTCGCCAGCCTGGACCAAAGTCTCAAGCGCCTCGGACTCGATTATGTGGATATTTTCTACAGCCACCGCCCCGACACGGAAACTCCGTTAGAGGAAACTGTCAGCGCTCTTGTGCAAGCCGTGCGCTCCGGCAAGGCACTCTACGCAGGCGTTTCAAACTATCCCGCCGACATGACTCGCCGCGCCGCTGACCTCCTCGCATCCGCCGGCGTTCCGCTCCTGATCCACCAACCCC
>JBIJAV010000068.1:0-5598 GCA_044345595.1 Terrimicrobiaceae bacterium | reverse complement strand
GACCACTGAACATGCCGACAATCTCGAAACGAAGGAGGTGACGCCATGATCACTCGATCACCTATAGGACGCATGTCGGTGGAAGTTCGCCGATACGATGGGAACCGGCGCGTGTCCACGTCGGTCATTTGCCCTTCCCTGGATGAGGCGACACACGACAACGGGCTTGTGTGCAGAGTGGAAGGCACCGAGTGGGAAACGCACGCCACGATCCAAGTCGTCCCGGAAAGCGGTGCGGAGGCGCGCGATGTTGTTGTGCGGGTTCGCCTTGGCGAGGGATCCTTGGACAATGCCGCCATCGCGGTGCTGCTTCATGCTTCGCCGTGGTCGGCCTCCAACTATGTGCTGGTGCCGGGCAGTGTCTATGACGGCAATCGCATGACCTCGATCAAGGTGAAGTATCCCACGTGCCTGACGGAACCCGATATGCTCGGACCCCTAACGCCCGAATTCATCTCCGATGTGCCCCGGCTCACGCTGGGCGCGGGGCCCTCCCGCATCCAGCAGACTTGGACCGACGGGGCGATGCCTGCGGCGTGTTATCTGGATGCGCAGGCCGGCCGGGCCGTCCTGCTGCAGTTCCCTCCAGCGAACCATTTCGCCGATCCCATGATCGAGTTCGAGGAGTCCGAAGATAGAACCTCCGCCACGCTGGGGCTCGTTACGCCCGCCGTCCGCGAAGGCTTCAAGTGTGACAAGAACAGCATGGTGCCCAGTGATGACCGCAGCAGGCGATTCTTGCCCGGGGATGAGGTCTGCATCCGGTTCCGCCTCTGGCAGTGGCCGGCGGACACGGTGCAGGCGTTATTTGAGCGACTCTTCGATGTGCGTGGGTATTGGACGGCGACGGGGATGCCGGAACCATTGAATCATTCCCGCGCCCTCGCCCTGCTCCATGAGAAGTATGCACGCGATAACTGGGTGGAGCCCCCCGGCTACTTCGCGTCCGAAATCATGGATCGCCAGAAATCGGCCTGGCTTCCCGGGTGGGTTGGAGGGCTTCCCACGAGTTACGGATTTACACGCGCGGCGGAGTTGGCCGCGGACCCGGGTTGTCCGATGCTGCAACGCTCGCTCCGGCATCTGCAATATTCCCTCGGCCGGATCACTGCGGCCGGGTTCTTTGATACCGCGGCGGATGGGCGCGAATGGCAGGGGGAATCTAATTTTCCACCCCACACCGCCTCGCGCCATCTCGTCAGGGCGACTGCGGATGGTCTATACTATGCCATTCTCCAGATTCAGTCGCTCCAGCGGCTGGACCCATCGTATCCAATTCCCGGGCAGTGGCGGTCCGCCTTGGACCGGATTGCCGGAGGTTTGGCAACGCTCTGGGAGCGTTACGGGCAACTGGGACAATTCGTTGACCGCTATACGGGCGACCTGGTCGTGGGCGGTTCCGCGTCAGCGGCGATCTCAGCGGCGGCGCTGGCGCAGGCGTCGCGATTCCTTGACGCCGAGCGATACCTGCAGGCGGCATGTGCATTCGGTGACTTTCTCTATCGGAAATTCGTCCAGCGCGGCGTGCTGAATGGCGGACCCGGTGAGGCAGGACAGGCGGCGGACTCGGAGTCCTGTTACGGCGCTCTGGAAAGTTTCATCACGCTTTACGAGTTCACAGGCGATTGGGAATGGGTGCAACGCGCGCGGGACGTTGCCCATCAACTGGCCTCCTGGGTGGTCCCATACGATTTTTCGTTTCCGGCAAATAGTTGCTTCGGACAGCTCAACATGCGAACCACGGGCGCGGTCTATGCCAATGCCCAGAATCGCGTGGGCACCCCCGGCTATTGCACGTATTCGGGTTCCGCGTTGCTCCGTTTGTCCCGAATCACGGGGGATGAGCGATATGCCCGGCTCCTCGCCGAAACCACGCAGGGACTTGGTCAATACCTGTCCCGTGAAGACCGCCCCATCGCTGCGTTGAAGCCGGGCTGGATGAATGAGCGGGTGCAACTCAACGATTGGCAGCCGTGCAATCAATATGGCGTGTTCCAAGGCTCCTGCTGGTGTGAGTTGTCGTTGTTGCTGTCCGCCGTGGATGTGCCCGGCCTGTATGTGGATCCCGTTCGACGCGCCGTATGCACCTTCGATCACCTCGAAGTCGAGCGACTGGATGCCTCCGGGACGGAAGATGATTTCCGCATCCGCGTGCGCGGGAGGTCGGAGTCACGAATGCCATTCTGGGTGGGACTTCCTTCAGCCGGGCTGGATCACCATGCGCCGTTACAATGGACAAAACATGAGGTGACCGGCCGAGTTTGGAGCACCTTGACGTTTCCGAGGGAAACCAGCCCGTTGGATTTGCCCTAAAAGATTGTCCTAGTTGTTGTGTAATCAACTTCATCATGCACCCCGAACTGGGGGACATCCTGATCGAAGAGCTTGGCCTGCCCGAAACGACTGCCGGATCTTAACGAGTATCCGCGTTCCGCCAAACTTGAGGTGCGCAGCCGAACTTCATTTTGAATGCCCGGGAAAATGCGCTCGCGCTTCCGAATCCGCATTGTTCGCCCACGCTCTCCAACTTGATCGCGGGGTCTGACATGAGCTGCATGGCCCGCTGGAAACGCATCTGATCCATGATCCGGTTGGGGGAGGCATGCAGCACCTGGTGAAAAAGCCTTCGCAGGTGCGGTGCCGAGACTCCAACAGCGCGCGCTATTTCGGGAAAAGCCGGGTTCTCCTCCATTCGATTGGCATACCAGACAATAGCGGCGTTCACGCGGTCCTCGTTGTAGTTGTTCGCTGCCTTCTCGGATTGGAGGGCCTCGCAGGCGATCAGGCTCAAGGTCAACAGCGCATGCTCATAACAAATCATCATGCCGGGCGCGGGGTGCTTCCAATACCGCTCGACCTTGCTCGCCATTTCGCGGATTTGAAAAATGCTCCGCCGGCTCAGCTCGATTTCAATAAACCCTTGGGGGTTGAGCAGGTGGGTCAACAGCTCCGGCGCGGACTGGAAATGGAAGACCGCCACCTCCGAGGTCCGGCTTTTTTCTCCCACCCATCCGTGCGTATGTCCGGGCGGAAAAATCCAGAGGCGATCGGCCCGCATCGGCTGCGCCCCGTCAGGTAGCGAAAGGCCGATCTTTCCTTTTAATACCGCTTGGAATTCCCATGCCCGGCGGGACTGCAAAGCCAGCGGGTTGTCTCCGTAGCGGCGCTCCCCCGTTCCGAGGTAAATCAGCATCGTTCGAGGCTTTTAAAAATGAGCGAAAATGTCAAGCGAGTGAGCGTCCCTGCTATTCCAGCCATCACCGTGAAAGCCTAATCTGCCAGAGGTATGAAGCAACCCACCACCTATGCAATCGTCGGTCTCGGCGGCCGTTCCCGCATGTATCTCGAAGCCATCGGCAAAACCTTTTGCGACATCTCACGCTTGGTCGCGCTGTGCGACAGCAACGAGGGCCGACTGAAGCTGACGGCCGATCTTCCTTGCCTCGCCGGGCAATCCCTCCGGCTTTATTCCGCCGCCGATTTCGACCGCATGATTGCGGAAACGAAGCCTGATACCGTCATCGTCACCTGCCAGGATTCATTTCACGACACCTACATCTGCCGGGCGATGGAGCTGGGCTGTGATGTGATCACCGAAAAGCCGATGACCATTGATGCCGAACGGGCGCAGCGGATCATCGACACGCAGAAGCGCACAGGTCGCGAGGTGCGGGTTACTTTCAATTACCGCTATTCGCCGCCGCGCACGCAGGTGAAGGAACTGCTGATGTCGGGAGTGATCGGCAATGTTCTTTCCGTCGATTTCCAATGGATGCTCGACACCTACCATGGTGCCGACTACTTCCGGCGCTGGCACCGCAACAAGCGCAACTCCGGCGGTCTCCTCGTTCACAAATCGACGCACCATTTCGACCTCGTCAACTGGTGGCTATCGGCCATGCCGAAGGAGGTCGTGGCAACGGGGCACCGGCGCTTTGCCACGCCCGAGATGGCAAAAAACCTTGGGCTCGCCAATCCTGGTCCACGCTGCGCCGGTTGTGCTGAATCGAAGAACTGCCCGATGTATTTGGATCTCTCTGCCAACGAAGAGCTGAACGCGCTCTACCACATGCAGGAATCTTATGACGGCTACCACCGCGACAAGTGCGTCTTCAGTCCCGACATTGACATCGAGGACTCCATGCAGGCACTGGTCAACTACGACACCGGCGCAACACTGAAATACAGCCTCAATGCCTTTTGTGCGTGGGAAGGTTATACCATCCAGTTCAACGGCACACGAGGAAGGCTGGAGCACAAATGCGAGGAGACGGTTTACATCAACGGCGATGGCACGGTGCCTGGCTCTCTCAAGGAAGAGGGCACTCACATTCGCATCTATCCAACCCGCGAGCCGGCCTATGAAGTGCCGGTCTGGACCGGGGAAGGCGGCCATGGCGGAGGCGACAACCTGATGCTGCGCGATTTGTTCTCGCCGGAGGAGGATCGGTATCTGCGGGCTGCGGATCACCGCAGCGGTGTCGCGTCGATTCTATGCGGCATTGCCGCAAACCGATCCATTGCGGAAGGTGGCTGGGTAAAAATCGAAGACCTCATCCATGGCCTGGAACGCCCAGACTATCCCGCCATGCCGAGCACCTCATCTCCATTCAACTTGCCCCTCAATGTTGAACAGAGGCTATTATAATCATAAGTAATTATCCTTAATAATTATATAACTTATTTTATGAACAAATCCATCCTCACCTGCATCCTACTGTCATCCGCAGTTGCTTGCTTCACCAGTTGCAAACCATCAAATCAAGCACCTGAAAAAGCAGAAAGCGAGAACCCTACGGAGGAAGCCGCCAAGGCCCCGGAAAAGCCACCGGTTTTTTCGTTGAGTGAGTCGTTTGATGGCGATGCGGAGGCGCTTCGACAGAAAGGTTGGAAGGTTCCGGACTTTGCCTCAGTGGCCGGCGATATTCCGGGAGCCAATGGCAAGGCCCTGCGCGTGCAGGTTGATGATCCTCAAAAAGGGAAATACGCGGAACTCTACATCCCGGTGGAAACCGGCAAAAGTTATAAGGCGTCAGTGAGGATCCGCGCGGAGGGGGTTAAGAAACATGAGAACAACTACAAAAATCGAGGTGCCGCGTTTTTCCTCCAACTGGCTGACAAAGATAAGAAATTTGTGAAGGGCGGCTCGTATTCGGAAGGATTGATGGGCGACAAGGATTGGACGGAAGAGAAGTTGCCATATACCACGCCGATGCCGGAAAATGTCCGCTACCTGCATGTTCTGGTGGGTGTTGAAGGCCAAGGAACCGCGTATTTTGATGACCTCCATGTGACCGAGCTTGATCCCGGATGGGAGGGACCGGAAATTGTCCAACCGGCCGATGGCTCAACCGTGCAAACGCGCCGTCCGGTGATTGAATGGAAGCATTTGAAGATGGATGCGAGTTTCACCTATCGCCGAGTGGAGCTTTCGCGTGATCCGGCTTTTCCAGCTGACAAAACCATTTCCATCAAGCCGCTCGGCTATCAGGCCATGCCAAACGAATGGCTCGAACCCGGCACTTGGTATTGCAGGGTGCGCGTTGTTGGCGTGTGCGGCAACGACATGCCGCCGCCTGCGGCGAAGTCGTTTGTCGT
>JBIJAV010000066.1:0-5754 GCA_044345595.1 Terrimicrobiaceae bacterium | reverse complement strand
GCGACACCTTTGTTTTAGGGCGGGGTTCCGTTGCCGCGCCACTGAAACCCGGTGGATTGCTCTTTTTCGATGGTCTCCTCCCGCACGGCACGCCTCACAATCGCTCAGGTCTTCGCCGGAGAGCACTCCAATATCACTACATTCCAGAAGGCGTGAACAAAACCCCTATCGAGGAACGCTTGAGTGTCTTTGGAAGCGAAGGCAAAGATGTAAGTTGCTGAGCGATCCAAGAAGCAATCGAAACACCGACACAACACTTCAAGCCCCGAAACCCCAACTTATGAAATCAGCCGCGAAGTTCATGAACAACAAACTCACCAGCGCCTTTTTGGCGACCTCATTCATCGGAGTCATTTCTTGCTTCACCGCTTGCAAGCCGCCCAGGCCAGCACCCGAAAAAGCGGAGGCCGAGAAGCCTACTCAAGAAGCCGCGAAAGCTCCGGAGACGCCTCCGGCTTTTTCGATGAGCGAGTCCTTTGACGCGGATGCCGGTGCGCTGCGTCAGAAGGGCTGGAATGTTCCAGACTTTGCCTCGGTGGTTGGCGAGATTCCGGGAGCCGATGGCAAGACTCTGCGCGTGCAGATTGATGATCCAAAAAAAGGAAAATACGCCGAACTCTACATCCCGGTGGAAGCCGGCAAATGTTATCAGGCCTCGGCGCGGATTCGCGCGGAGGGGGTCAAGAATCATGACAGCAACTATAAAAACCGCGGCGCCGTGCTGTGGCTCCAACTGGCCGATAAGAACAAGAAATATGTGAAGGGCGGTTCGTTCCCGACTGGCTTGATGGGCGACAAGGATTGGACGGAAGTGAAGGTGCCCTATACCCAGCCGATTCCGGAAAATGTCGCATACCTGCATGTCCTGTTGGGTGTTGAGGGTCAGGGCACGGCGTATTTTGACGATCTTAAGCTGGAAGACCTTGCGCCCGGATGGGAGGGGCCGGAATTCGCCCGTCCGGTCGATGGCGCTACGGTGCAGACGCGCCGCCCGGTTTTTGAATGGAAGCCCTTGCCTTTGGAAGTGAGTTTTACCTATCGCCGACTGGAGCTTTCGCGCGATCCGGCTTTTCCGGCTGACAAAACGATTTCCGTCAAGCCGCTTGGTTATCAGGCCACACCAAACCAATGGCTCGAGCCTGGCACCTGGTATTACCGGGTGCGCGTTGGTGGCGCGAGCGACAAGGAAATGCCACCGCCTGCGGCGAAGTCGCTTGTCGTGGCACCAGATGCAGTGGCTTGGCCGCCCACGATCACCGCGAACTGGAGCTGGTCGGCGGAGCCCCGCCCGGAACTGTCCTTCCGCACCGAACCTCAGCTGGACGCGAAGACGCAGCTTGCCGTCACCATCGATGGCGTGCCGGCGGAGATTCTTGGGAACAAGGATGGAAAAATCCGTTTCCGCCCGATGGCTGATCTGGCCCCCGGGGCGCATCCGGTGAAGCTCACCGCGACGGCTCCCGGGCAGGAGCCCATGGTGGTCGAGGGCGTCTTCAGCAACAGGCAGGTGACGAAAAAAGTCAGCTTCCGTGAGGACCGGGTGATGCTCGTTGACGGCAAGCCTTTTTATCCGATCGGCACCTACCGCGACCCGAGCGATCGCAATGACGACTTCACCGGAATCACGCAGGCTGGTTTCAACATCACCCACAGCTACTACTTCGAGGGTAAAGATGCGACCATCGAGCAAGCGCGCGCTTATCTGGATGCCGCGCAGGCGGCCGGCGTCAAAGTCTTCATGGGAATCCCGCGTCATCTGTTTTTTGCGCGTGAATGGAATGCCATACAGAAATGGGTCGCGGCCTTAATGGATCATCCGGCCCTGCTTGTCTGGTATCTCATGGATGAACCGGAGGCCCCCAAGTGGAGGTTGAATCCCGCCATGTTGCGTCAATTGAAAGACACGGTGAAAGCGGTCGATCCGTTTCATCCCACGGCGGTGGTTTACTTCAAACCCGAACGAGGAGACTACTGGGCAGAGCCTGATCCTGAGGACATCGCCTGGCACGATCCCTATCCCATCGGGAGCAATCGCGAGCTGACGATGGTTGGTGAGGATGCCGCCGCCCAGCGGAAGTCGATTGGTGACAAGAAGCCGATGTGGACGGTGGTCCAGGGCCATGATGTCACCTACTGGAACGATCCGAAGGGCACGATTCAGAAGAAAGGCATGCCAACCCGTCCGACACGGGATGAGACCCGTTTCTTTGTCTTCCATGCGCTGACGGCCAGCACCGATGGATTCATCTGGTATTGGGGACCCAGAACCCACTACCGCATGGTTGAGGATGCGCCGACGGTTTGGAACGGTATCGTGGAGACCTCGCAGTTGCTCAAGCGCCTGGAGCCATGGTTGCTGGCTTTGCCAAAAGCCGAGGACAGCTCCATCAAAGTGCGCGAGCCATTCCGCGTCTGGACCCGCGAGGTCGATGGCAAGCGCCTGCTGATCCTCGTGAACATCGGCAAGAAGAGCCAGTCGATCGATCTGAATCTGGGTGCCTTCAAGCCAAAGGCTGTGACCAACTTTGAAACCGGTGCCGAGGTCGCGCTCGCCGAGGGTCGCCTGAAAGCCGAGGTCGCTTCGCAGCAGGTGCTGATTTATCAACTCAACCAATAACAAATGATGCAATCACCTTTGAACGGAAGCTATGTCGAACGCACCCGCGAGGGTGTGCTGAAGTGGATGGAATCGGTCCGCGATCACAGCGAAGGCTGGGGACGCTGGAAATACACCGCCGGAATGCAGAGGCCTCATGCTCTCGTCAGCACCCGGCAAGCACTCTGGATACTCGACCTCTTCGGCGTCCTGGAGTCCGTCGGCGCCAAGGAAAAAGCCGAAGCGGTCGCTTTCCTCCAGTCGAGCCAGGACACGGATGGATTTTTCAAAGACTCCCTGGTCGGTGAAAAGGATCTCTCCTTAGGGCATTCCTTTGTGATGCAGGATCTCTGGGTGCAGATGGATGCCACGGTCGCGCTGCAGCTCCTCGGTGCGAAACCACTCCACGCACCGCCGGAAAAAGTCCACTGCGATTTGACAGGGGAGGACGGAATGGCCTGGGTGCGCAGTCTTGACTGGACGAACCCGTGGCTGGAAGGAGAGCGCTTCAACCGCGCCGTCGCCGCCGTGGGAGGAGGGATTCATAACGGGGCCAAAGAGCCGTCCGACGCAAATCCGCGGGATCCCGAAGTGCTGCGCCGTTTGGAGTCGCTCGAGGAACTCTTTCGTTTTCTGGAAACCGAAGTGATGAGTCCGGTGAGCGGTTTGCCCGATGCCGCCGGTTGCAAGCACCCGGATGTGGCCATGGCCGGCCTCTTCAAGCTTTACTTTGCCTACATGGAAACGCGCCGCACTTATCCCTACGCAGCGCAGGCCATCGACTCGGTGCTGGCCATGCAATCCGAGGCCGGCGACTTCGCGCAGCGACCGGAACTGCCCACACCCGACGGCAGCACTTATGTCATCCGCTACGCCCGCGATATGTGCATCAACTGGGACTCGGTCTGGGTCCTCCGTCAACTCGACAAGCAACTGAAGGGGGAATACCGCCACGCCGACATCGTCCGCGCCGCGCAGCGCCTTGCCGAATGCCTCCTGCGCGACTACCGCAAGCCCGACGGCGGCTTTGCCTTCGCCGCCGATCACTGCCTGCTCATTCATGCGGGAGTGAAACTCAGCCCGCCGCTGCCGGTCAGCGACATGGTCGGCACCAGAATGTGCCTCGAGTGCCTGTCCTATGCGGACGAATGGTCTGGCGATGCCCGGTGAACAGCCAAGCCTTCAATGTTTGATAGAAGCCCGTAACCTTCTTTGTTGAGACGAAGCGATGAAAGAACCTCTTGTCAACCGATTGCAGAAGGCCTCGGTGAACAGCGGATTCCGGCAGGAGGGATACTTCGTGTGGTGCGGATCCGTGATCAAGGCGGATGGCGAATACCACCTGTTTGCATCCCGCTGGCCCAAGGTCAGCACCTTCCCCGAGGGCTATCGTGACCACTCCGAAATTGTTCGGGCAACGGCATCCTGTGTGGAGGGACCCTACACATTTCAGGAAGTGGTGCTCACCGGCCGCGGCGGATCCTACTGGGATGGAAAAATGTGCCACAACCCCAAGATCGTGCGAATCGGGGAGACCTATGTTTTATATTACATCGGTTCCGCCTGCGGCTCCGGACTTCGCAAGATCGGCTATGCCCACTCTTCGTCTCCGGTTGGTCCTTGGACGCGTATGGACGAGCCGATCCCCCTCGGAGAAGATGCCAACAATCCCGCTCCGCTTGTTCTGGATGATGGCGCGGTTCTGATGGCTTACCGCGACTTGGATCTCCACATGCACATTGCACGGGCTTCATCGTTTGATGGGGAGTATCGGATTCTGGCCGAGGATATCTTCCCGGCCGGGCCCCTGGAGGATCCTGACCTCTTTTTTGAAAACGGCGAATACCACATGGTCATGGAAGACAACGAAGGAGTGCTGACCGGTCATGTGCGATACGGAGGCCACCTCGTCTCAACCGACGGCGTAACATGGCGGCCTTGTTCCGCGAAGATCGCTTACACGCATCACATCGAGTTTGAGGATGGCTCCGAACTGGATGCGGAACGACGAGAGCGGCCGCAACTTTTCTGTGATTCACCGGGAGCCACTGGCAATGCCGGTGGACCGACTCATTTGGTCACGGCCGTGTTGGCTCACGGGGAGTCATGGTGCCTGATCCAACCGATAAGGCCAGATATCGGCTGAAAAATGATCGACTCTTCAATCTGAGGCTGAAATAAGACCCTCCATGTCCACCCGCACAGCTTCCAATCATTTCTATGACATGCGCGAGCATCTGCTTCCGCAACGCATCACCAATGCCATGTGGGATTTCTCATGGCTTAACGGCCACTATCCCGGCGGGCCGTTTGCCGATTGGGACCGCGCCCTCGACGACCTGCTCGAGCGTCGTTTCAACACCGTGCGCATCGATGCGTTTCCCCACATCGTCGGCGGCACGGGTAGTCCCCGGCAGATGCTCAAGGCATCGCCTCTGCTGAACTGGGGCCACAGCACGGTGGATCAAGAACACGACTATGCTGCCGAATTGATCGAGTTTGTTGGAAAATGCCAGCAACGCGGAATCGGGGTGATTCTTTCGACTTGGAGCGCGAAAGAAATCGCCATTCCTGATGACGCGCAGGGCGATGAGCGTTTTCATCCTCTCTGGCAGGCGTGGGAGCGAACGCTTGATTTGCTCGCGAAACACGACCTCCTGGGATGCATTCTCTATGTGGACTTCGATCAGGAGTTTCCCTACTTCAGCAACCTCCAACCGCTCCTTGCCAAGCTCGCAGGAGGGGATGTGTCCGTCCCGGTCAACGCAGCCGATGCAATGGAAGCCGCAGGGCGCCGCGAAACCGGACCGCGTCAACTGGCGTGGAACCCTGCGCAAATGAAACTCGTTTCGGATTACTTCGCCTCCACCTGCCGGCATTTCCAACAGCGCTATCCCGCATTGCGATTCACTTTTTCCCTGACCAGCTTTTGGAAGGAAGTGCGAGCGATGGGGCTTCAGGTCTTCGATGTGCTTGAACTTCATCTTTGGATTGGCTCGCCCCGCTTCGAGGCGCGGACCGGCTTCAACAATCTCACCAAAGATCGCGGCGCGCATGATTACAAAGATTACATGAAGCGCCTGAGGGATTCGTTCCAATCGATGCGCCCGATGTTCATGCAGGCGATGCACAATCAGATGCGAGAGGCCATGGAATGG
>JBIJAV010000044.1:0-18742 GCA_044345595.1 Terrimicrobiaceae bacterium | reverse complement strand
ATCGGTTGTTGCGGCTGATCTCGATCAGACTTTCCCGGAGAGCGGTGACCCCGTTTCCCTGCATCTTTGGCTTCACTTGCGGCATTGGCCACATGCTTCAAGCAAACCAGAGGGGATGTCAAATCCGCCCATTGCCCGTCTCAACCAGCTAGCTCAGAGCAAGGGCCTTGCGGCTGTTCACTGATTCGATATTGGGCGCGACTTACGGGCAGAAAAAATCCTGAGGGTATCTATCGAGAGTCCCGAGTGCTCACGATGGCAGCGACGCTACATCGCCTTCTGCTGCCTACGGCTTTTCGTGCTTCTATAAAGCAATTTCAGAGTTGTTGGAAAATTTTACGACGCAGGCGTCGATGGATGTTGGCGGCAGAAGGAAACAGATCAAAAACCAAGAAAAATGATGTGCTTGAAAATTTAAATGGACAACGATGGGGTATTGCTATAAAGCAAATGAAAATTGCTTCAAAGCAGTTAGCTATGCATGCAAGAAAAAAAAACGAACAAGCCAACTTCTTAGGACACAGGCGCCGCCTGTCTGGAAATCAAGGACTCAGACCAAATACCGAGTGGTGGCCGAGGGGCTGCGGGAATCGATTGCCCACTTAGCGCCGGGTGCCAAGCTGCCGCCGACCCGCGAGCTGACCGGTCAATTTGGCGTGACGATGCTCACGCTGCTCCGCGCCATGCGCGAACTCAGCGCGGAAGGCTTGGTGTTGGCTCGCCAAGGTGCGGGCTACTGGGTGGCGCCACGGAAGCAGACGACGAATCCGGGCTTCGGATTTTCCGGCCAGCAAACGACCGAGCTGCGCTGCAAGGTTCAAAGCGGGCTCCCGCACCAGATGGCTTACTGGAAGGAAGCGGCTCAGGCCTTCGCGAAGGTTTATCCCGGCAGCGAGATTACCTTCGTGCCGATGGATGGTGGAGCGCTGCCAGATGTTTCCGATGCGGATCTGATCGAGATCAGCACCCTGCAATACCCTGAGATGCTGGAGAGCGAGGGGCTGCTAAAAGAACGGGGTGGCGAGTCGGGCCGGCCGCGCGTGTTTTTCGCTCCGCAACAGGCCCATCTCGGCTGCGCGTTTTACAATCCGGTTTTGCTCGAAAAAATCGGCGCGCTTGCCCCGGACTACGAGGATTTCACTGGTCAGATGCGTTGGCTGCTGGACTTGCAGGCGAAATGGAAAAACGCCACGGGAAACGCCCAGCCCTGCATCAACACCCATGAGACCTTCCTTCTCATGGGAGCGAAGGGACGAAAAGCTCTGGTGGACTGGCTCAAGGACAAGGATGAAACTCTGCCGCCCGCGCTCGAGGAGCGGCTCAAGCGCATTCACGCGATGTTGAGCATCGCTTTAACGCCGAAAGACCATGACGATGTGATGGGTGCTTATGTGCCCATGTTCAACAAAGGCGAGATTCCGGTAATCTTCTCCCGCACCTCCGGCCTGCGCGATGTCTTTCGTATTAATGGCTTCGAGCCCGGCTGCCATCCGTGCTTCGACACCGATGACGAGATCGCCAGCGTCCAGACCGGATTTGTGGTCCGGCGCCACCACGGGCACGCCGCCGATGCTTTGCGCTTCGCCGAATTCCTCGCCAAACCGGAAATGCAACAACTGCTGCCGGAACACGGGATGGTGCCACTGCAGGCGGATCTCTTCACCGCTGGCGATGCGCCCTCGCTTTGGAAAAAAAGCCGCACCACCTGGTTTCACACAAAAGAGGAGAGAAGCATTTGGTATTCGATCATTGAGCCCGAGTGCTCACGGTGGCATCGGGGCGAAACCGACTTCGCCACCTTCCAAGCCGACTGCCGCCACCTCGCCCGCATGACCCTCTTTCAAGGATGAAAGCCCCGAATCACGGCCATCCAACCTCACCCACTGCACCACCAACAAAACTCCATGAATAAAACCATCCACCTCATCGGCAACGCTCACCTCGATCCCGTTTGGCTCTGGGACCGACGCGAAGGCCTCAACGAAGGCCTCACCACCATCCGCACCATGCTCGACCTGATGGACGAGTTTCCCGAAATGACCTTCATCCGCGGCGAGTCGGCGATCTATCAGCATGTCGAGAAATACGACCCCGCAAGCTTTGGCCGCATCAAAAAGATGGTCAAAGCCGGGCGCTGGGATGTCGTGGGCGGGACATACATCCAGCCCGATACCAACCTCCCCGGTGCTGAGACACTCTTGCGCCAGTATGCCCACGGTCAGCGCTATTTCAAATCGCGCTTCGGCAAGGCGGTCAACGCCGGTTGGCAGGCCGATTCCTTCGGTCACACAGCGGGTCTGCCGGAAATCCTCGCAGCAAGCGGTATCAACTTCTTCGCCTTCAGCCGGCCAAGTTACAAGGTCGTCACTCTCGCCGAGCATGCGTTCTGGTGGGTCGGTGATGGCGGTGCGCGGATCCTGGCGCAGCGCGCGCCGACGGTCGCGTATCAAAACGAGCGCTACAACATGCTCGAGCTGCTGGACGATGTGATAAAGGTTCACGCCGAGAGCAGGCTGGAAAACATCCCTTGTTTTTATGGTCTCGGCAACCATGGCGGCGGACCTTCGCGGCGTCACTTGATCGAGATCCGCGAATGGGCGGCCAAACATCCCGAGGTGAAGGTCGTTCACTCGGGATTGCACAAACTCAATGACGCGCTGCGCAAGGAGATCGCCCGCAAGGGAGAGAATCTGATCCCAACTCACAAGGGCGAGCTCAACTACTGCCTGCGCGGATGTTACTCGTCGGTGGCGAAATTCAAATTTCCCTATCGCCGCAGCGAGGCCTTGCTCGCGCGCGCCGAGGCAACCGATGCGATTGTCGCCGCCTCCCAAAAGCGTCCGGCCGCCGATCTCTCGAAGACCTGGGAGGTGATGCTCTTCAATTCCTTTCACGACATCCTGCCCGGATCGAGCATCGAGCGGGCGATGGACGATCAGATCGCCTCGCTCGGCGGCATCCTCCACGATGCGGCGGAGACGGAGTTCGATGCGCTCAATGCGCTTGCGTCCGACATCGACACCACGCTCACGCGCAAGCCACCGAAGGATCATCCCTCGGCAGTGACCGCGCTTGTTTGGAATCCGCACCCCTTCCGCTACGACGGTCCGATTGAGTTGGAGACGAGCCTCGATTACCGCCCGCTTTTGGAGAACTACACCAACCGCGATGAGGAGGTGCCGATCGAAGTGCTGGGTGCCGATCGCAAGGCGGTTCCATTTCAGATCATTCGCAATGAGCACTCGAGTCTCAAAGAGTTTCCATGGCGCAAGCGTGTCGTCATGCCCGTGAGCCTTCCGGCCTTCGGTTGGAATGTGGTGGAGCTCGGATGGGTCGAGGGCGCCAAGCCACTTGTCGTAAGAAACCCGGTGAAGGCCAAGCCCGGTTCCATCGCCAATGCACTCTGGCGCGTCGAAGCGAAGAAGGGTGGAAAGGGCGTGCAGTTCTTCCATCAGGCTAAAAAGTTTTTTGCCGGCGACGGCTTGCAAGCCGTGCTCTTCGACGATCCATGGGGTTCGTGGGGCGGAATGCAAGAGGAGTCGGATTCCTTCCTGCTCAAAAAGCTGCGCGAGCATTGGAAGATCACCGAAGTTGAGTTGCTCGAAGAGGGCCCCGAACGCGCCGCGCTTTGGGTGCGCTTCGCTGGAAAGAAATCCCGCATCGACCTCACCTTCCATGTTTCGCGCGATCGCGATGTGGTCGATGTCTCGGCGCGGGTGCTGATGGATGATCGCTCGGCCCGACTCAAGTTGGTTTTCCCTGCGGGCGATCAGGTGGACTACGAAGTTCCCGCAAGCGTGGTGCGTCGCGGTCCCGCTGGAGAAGTTCCAGGAGCCCGTTGGGCGCGGGTTCATGGCAAGAACGGCGGCATGGGATTTGCCAGTGACGCCCTGTATAATTTCGACAGCGAGAAAGGCAAATTCCGCGCCACGGTCGCGCGCGCATCGCGCTACGCCAATGATGTGGAGACGCCCGCCACCACCGAGCTCTGGCGTCCGGCAGTCGATTGCGGGGAACTGAAATTCCGCTTCCTCGTCACCGATGCCAAAGCCGATCTGCCGCGACTCGCCGCCGAACTCGAACAGCCGCCCGTGGTGCTCACGGTGCCGCCGAGTAAGGGTAAACAAAAACGCACAGGTTCATTGATGGAACTCACACCTTCATCGGTGAGACTCTTAGCGCTCAAGCGCGCCGAGGATGGGCGCGGCTTTATCCTGCGCGCACAAGCCGCTCCGGGCAAAGCAGTGAAAGTCACCGTGCTCTGTCTCGGCAAGAAGATCCAACTCGGCGCATTGAACGGCGGCGAGATCGCGACCTGGAAACTGCAAGAATCGAAGACCGGATGGAAGGCCGTGCGTTTGAAATTGCCTGAATAACGAGAAGTGAGATTTCCCGCATGACCAAAACTGAAAAACACGCACAAGCGCTATCCCGTCGCAAAATCACCCATGAATAAAACCCTCGAAAAACTTCAGGCCAAGTCCCCGGTCACCATCGTCGCCGTCGGCGACTCGAACAATGTGATCTGCGGCCACACCAAGGGTCGCTTCAACTGGTTTCACCACTTGCACCTCGGCCTCTGCGAGACTTTCGGCGACGGCTTCATCTACATGATCAACTCTGCCGTCTGCGGCAACACGGTCACCAAGGAACTCACGCGCATGGAACAGGACATCCTGCGCTTCAAGCCCGATCTGGTGATCGCCTCCTTCGGCATCAATGACCAGGGCATGGGTCTCGGTCGAATAGATGAGTTCCGTGAGAACTACCGCGCGTTCATCCATCAGGTCCAAGGAGTGGGGGCTGAACTACTGCTGCGCACTCCCGCACCCAAGGTCTTCGGCTATGGTTACGGCGATGCCTTGCCGCCGGGAGCCAAGCAGGGCGAACCGTGGGCGGGCGAAGGCGGCGTGATCGGCGCCTTCAGCGATGCCATCGTCGAGCTTGGGCGCGAATCCGGCAGCGTCGTCTGCGATCACTATACCGCATGGATGAAACAGGAGTTTCCCGCAGTGCAGCCGACCCACAGCTATCAGGGGATTTTCTGCCGCTACGCCGACACCCTGCACCTCAATGCGCAGGGCCATCTCGCGATGTTCCGCGAACTGGCCCCGCACTTCGGGATTCCGAAACACTTCACCTACGAGGAGGCAATCTAACGCCGCTCTAAATCACACACAACCACTCATCCACACGCATTTTTCCATGATCCCAAAATCCACGCTCTGTCTCGGGCCGTTTTTTTACGGCTACATCATCGAAGTCCTTCCCCACCCCTCCGAACCGGAGACCATTTTTGCCCGCAGTGATGTCGGCGGTCTCTTTATTAGTCGCAACGGAGGAGATTCCTGGGATGTCCTCTACCGAGGGGTGGCACCGTCCCTGCTCGACCAACCCCCGACGCATCGTTTTGCGGGCGATTATGTTTACCACGGGCACCTTTACGACGGACGCTACGCCTGTTCGGCACTTGCCATTGATCCCCACGATCACAATCACATGCTGATGGCGACGGGATTTGTGGGGAACTATGTTGAAGAGCCCCGGCGCGAGGCCCCCGGTGTGGCTTTCGGGGAGCTGTATCAATCCCGGGATGGGGCGGCAAACTGGACTCGTATCTCGGATCGATTCGTTTTGGATGCCGCCGGGCAGAATTCCCGCACGCATGGCAACTTGATCGCCTTTCATCCGCAACGCGAAGGCGAGGTATGGATGGCCACCAGTTTCGACGGGCTTTTCGTTTCCAAAGACGGGGCCACGACATGGCAATATGTGGGGCTGCGCGGGCGCAATCTGCACAAGATTCTTTTTGATCCGCTGAATCCAGACCGTTTGGTCATCGCCATCAGCGTGGCTCCCTCCTACTGGGGCATTGCCAACGCGGGGGGCTTGGCCTTGGTCGAGACGACGACTGGTCAGATCAACGAAGAGCCAAGTCTTGCAGGGAAAAACGTGCGCGGCCTGACATTGCATGCCGGTGGATGGCTGGCAGCCTGCAACATCGAAGGGATCTGGGCTTCGCGTGGTGCCGGTCATGCATTTGAACAAATCAGCAATGGATTGGATTTGTCACTTGGTGCCAACGACCCTCTTTACATGAGTTGGAACACCATCGCCGTGGATCCTCGCCAACCCGATGATCTTTACGCCTCGGCCTTCAAGAGTTTTTCCAAAAGCAAAGATGGAGGGAAAACATGGGAAACTAGACATGCAAAAGACCTCAAGGTCGATGTTTCCGGCACTCATGTTGATGCCACGGAGTTTGGGTCCGCAAGTTCCTCGATTCTCGTTTCCCCGCATCACTCAGGACGCATTTATCTCACCGACTTCTACGGTGTCTGGCGCAGCGATGACGACGGTGCTTCTTGGCGCGCGTGCAGGAAAGGCCTCGTCAACACATGCGCAAAGCGACTGTATGCCCTGCGGAGCAACAAGCGGGAAAGCCGCGTTGCCGCGTTGATGACCGATGGGGGCATCAAGATTTCCGATGTCGGGGCAAACCGGGTCATTCGCGTGAGCGGGCAATTCAACGCCGGCGCACTATCCAAGCCGATCGAAACGCCGGAAGAAGTCCAGCAACTCTCCTCAGCCGCCAGCAGTCTCGCCCAGCATCCGCAAGACACAAACATCCTCTATGCGTGCCAGAATTCCGGGCAACACGGCATTTATGGAATGGGGCTGCTGCTCAAGTCGGAGGATGCGGGCGCCACCTGGAAGCCTTCCAACAAAGGTCTTCCCCGAGGGTTGGCATGGTTCCGCGATGTGGTCGTGGATCCGTTTCGTCCATCCACGGTGCTCCTGACCAATGGCTTCAAAGCCCACCAAGGCGGCGGTATTTATCGTTCGCTCGACGATGGATCATCATGGGAACTGATCCACAATGAAATCCTCCGCGGCAGCGCCGTGAAAGCCGGCCCGGCTTCCGACGCGAGTCCGCTCTCTCACCTCGCCGAGCGCGACGACACGCATCAAGGCATTGATTTTTACTCGCAGGTTCGCTCCTCGCTGGATCGCTCCCTCATCGCCGATCCCCAAGTTGAAGGACGCTACTACACGGCAAACCGCATCGCCGGGGTTTTCCAGTCGGACGACCGGTGCGAAACATTTGTCGATATCACGGCCAACCTGCCCCTCCTGCAATGCCCCGGCCTCGCCTCGATGCATTTTTCCCCGAAACTCGGCAAGCTTCTCGTCGGCACCTACGGCCAAGGTGTGTGGGTGAGGGAGAGTGAAACACAGTGGACTCACTTGGACACCGGCCGCTACCGCTCCGCAACCGCCTTTGCGGAAGACAACAACGGCAGAATCTACACCGGCTTCTCGGCTCATTGGCATTCCCCCTCCGATGCGGGGATTCTCTTCAGCGATGACGGCGGTGCAACATGGCAGGTGCTCGACACTTCATGGCTGCCGAATCATTTGATCTCCTGTCTCGCGGCGGACGAATACGAACCCTTCCTCTATATCGGAACAATCGGCAACGGGCTTTTCAAAGCGTGTCTTTAATGAAAAGTCCGGCTTTCCAGTATGAGAAAAGCCCGATTCCAATAAAAACCGTAAAAGTCACGGTGATATGAAAAGCAAGTATGTGCTGGATATGGTTCACCACAATCCGGGAGAACCGCGATACGACAGCCGCTACAATGATCCGGCGGTGCTGAAAGCCATGGGATACAATGGCAAGGTGTATTCATTGTTTGAATCGCCGGTGTTGGCCGTTGACTGGAACGCCGTCGAGCCGGGCTTGTTTAACGGCGAAAGTGAAGCCTGGAGAGAGGAACTTGCGGGCCGATTGAAAAGGGAGTTTCAAAACTGCAAGAAACAAGGGCTCAGCGTGTTTGCGATGAGCGACATGGTCTTGTTTCCGAAGAAACTGGTCGAGAAATACGGGGAGGGCGCGACTTTCGGCGATGTCAGCAATCCCTTCAGCATCAAATATCTGAAGGTTCTTATCGATTTGATCTTCACGCAATTCCCCGAAATGGACGGATTGGTGGTTCGCATAGGCGAGACCTATCTGCATGATGCTCCGTATCATGTCGGGCTCATCAAAGACAAATGCGACGCGCAGAAGACGATCGCTCCCTTGGTTCAGCTTTTACGCGACGAAATCTGCGTCAAACGCGACAAAGAGTTGATCTTCCGCACCTGGGCGGCGTTCGATGAAGACCTTGACGCTTATCTCCATGTGTCGGAAGCGGTCCAACCTCACGAAAAGCTGACCATTGCAATCAAGCATTGCGAACAGGATTTTCATCGCGGCAATCGATTCAGCCGGATCATCGGGCATGGCGGTCACAAGCAACTCATCGAAGTCCAATGCGCCCGGGAATATGAGGGCAAAGGCGCCTATCCGAATTATTTGGCCCACGGGATCATCCATGGTTTTGAAGAACACAAAGCAGAGGGCCTCCAATCCATCGGCGAATTTGTAAAAAAGAAACCTGAGTTATTCGCAGGCATCTGGACATGGACGCGCGGAGGCGGCTGGGAAGGCCCCTACATCGACAACGAATTCTGGCCCGATCTGAATGCATGGATCCTGGCTCAATGGAGCCTCGACACAACCAAGACCGAAAAGGAACTGTTCAATGACTATGCGACTGCGCGCATGAACTTAACCCCGGTGGATGCGGATAAGTTTCACGAAATCTGTTTGTTGAGCGAAAAAGCCATCATCAGGGGCAAGAACACTCTTCTCGGCATTCTGAACCCGTGGTGGTCCCGTGACGAATACATCGGGATTCCTGATCTGCCTCCTGTGGAAGTGGACAAGTTCCTGGCAGAGAAAGCCGAAGCGGTGGCGATGTGGAAAGAGATCGTGCGACTTGGAAGTGAAATCAGGTTTCCCGATGCTGAAACCGGTCATTTCATTCAGGTATCCAGCCAATATGGTTTGTGCATTTACCAGATCTACGAAGTTGTCTTCAATTCGAAGGCTGGAAAATGCAGTTCAGAACTCATCGATCAATACGACCAGGCTTGGGAGAATCTGGAAAAACTCAAATTGGATCCGGCTTGCCCAACCTTGTATGATCGCGCCCTTGTCCGCCGTCTGCCGGATCTGACCCCTGCCAATGAACTGGTGGAGAAATATCGCAACAAGAATTGAACACGACACTCATGACAGCACACCGCCAAATCCACCTTGATTTCCACACGCCCGCCGGAGTGACGGTCGGCGACAAGTTCCATGCCGCTGAATTTTTCGACACACTCGAAGCGGCAAAGGTCAATTCGATCGCGGTCTTCGCGAAGTGCCATCACGGCTATTCCTACTTCGACACGAAGGTCGGCACGCGTCATCCGGGCTTGGGCTTCGACCTGCTCGGGCAAATGGTTGCGGAATCCACCAAGCGCAAGATGCCGGTGCTCGCTTACTTCAGTCTCAATGTCGACGAGGTCTTCGCAGAAGCACATCCGGAACATGTCGCACAGTTCCGCGACGGCAAGCCAGTCGATACGCAGCTCCTGCAGGATGGCTCGGAGCTTTACTGGCGCTGGCTCTGCCCGAACCGCGGATCGTGGTTGGAAACTTTCTTCTTCCCGCATGTCGAGGAATGCCTGCGCCTGCATCCGGTGGACGGCATCTTCATCGACATGGCCGGCTACCTGCCCGGCAGTTGTTTCTGCGATGATTGCCTACGCTTGATGACCGAGCAGGGGATCGATCCGAACAACGACACTGCGCACCAGCAATTCAACTCCGCCACGCACGATCGTTTCGCCCGCGAGTTGCGTCGCCGTATGGATGAGATTCGGCCCGGGCTTCGTTTGGAGATCGGTTGCTACAATGCCTTCGGTGAGGCGGCCAAGGCGAAGGGCGTGGCATCGGATTTCTATGCCGAGACGCTGCCGTTCCAGACCGGCTGGCTGGCCTTCCCACTGCTTGGCCGCTACCTCTCCAACACCGGAGTTCCCGTGACGGGCATGACCGGTCGCTTCCTCAAAAACTGGGGCGATTTCGGCACGGTTGTTTCACCGGCACAGATGAAGTATCAGGTCGCCACCCACCTCATGGTCGGCGCCTCATCCTGCATCGGCGATCACATGCATTGCAACGGGGCCTTGGAAAAAGCCGTTTATCAAACGATCGGCGAGGCCTACACCTTCCTCGAACCCCGGCAACCCTGGTGCGTCGGTATGCAACGCCTTCGCGAGGTGGCGATCCTTGTTCCTGATGGCGTTGAAAGCGCAGCGATGGCCGCCGCAAAAGGCAGCGGTGCCTCGCTCTTCGACACGCTCTATGGCGCGGTCAAATTTTTTATCGAGGAACACATCCAGTGGGATGTCGTCGATGCCTCGATGGACTGGAGCGATCTGCGTTCGCTCGTCGTTGCCACGCCGCCCACCAACGAAGTGGCCCTCAGCAAACTCGAAGCCTTCGTCGCAAGTGGCGGATCCCTGTTTGTCGATCCGAACGCGATTCTCACCACGGCATCTTTCGCCGCGCGTTGGCATGCCTTGCTCGGAATCAAGAGCGCCAAGCATGGCGAACATCCCGGCACTTACTACACGGCCAGCGGACGCATGGCCAAGGGTCTGCCTGACATGGCACATTATGTCCATGCTCCAGGCTTGGAGCTCAAGCCAGCGACCGGAAGCAAGGTTCTCGCGCGCATGAAAACGCCACCCTTCGTTCGAAGCCGCGAACATTTCTACGGTCATTTCCACGGGCCCGACATCCTCGATGCCGGAGCGGCGCTGGTCTCATCGCACGACGGACGCGTGCTCACCTTTGCCCAACCGCTACTCGCCGCCTACCTGCACACCGGCTACCACGCGCACCGCACGCTGCTGCGCAATGCGTTTGAGAAACTGCTGCCCGAGCGATTGCTCCGCACCGATGCACCGGGGCAACTCGAGATCACCCTCGGCAAAAAGAACGGCAAACTCGTCCTCCAGATGCTCCCCTTCATCGCCGACCGCCGCGACCGCAATTCCTTCGAGTCGCTCAACGAACAGATCCCGATCGGCGGATTCTCCATCACGCTTTCGGCAGACCACGAGATTGAAAAAATCCGCAACCCCATCACCGGCCAAGAGCTGAAATCCCGCAAAACCACACAAGGCCTACGCTTCCGGCCCAAGCCCGTGCGTGAACACACCCTGCTGGTGATCGAATAAAACAGACTTCCTACAAGCGTCACATCACCTCGCGCTGCCGCATGCGGTGTGCGCGTGGCGTTATGCCTTGATGGGCGCGGAAGCAACGGTGGAAGTAGGAAAGGTTCTCAAATCCGCAAACCGCCGCCACCTCGGTGACCGGCAGGGTGGTTGCTTCGAGGAGCCGCGTGGCGTGTTCCAGTCGGCGGGCGTTGACCCATTTTGTCGGTGAAGTGCCGCAGTGTTTCTGCATCGTGCGCGCCACATGCTCCGGAGAGCGGCCTGCAAGCTGGAAAAAACGGCGCACGCCACCTGCCAGATCATCCGTTGATCCGAATCGACGAATGGCATTTTCAAGCCAATCCGGGCAATCGCTGTGGGCCTCGTGACTCCTTCCGAGCAAACGAAAGAGGTTGAGCAAAAAACTGTCGATGGTGAGTTGATCGCGCGAAGCATGCCTCAACCGTGCGCACTCCCCGCGCAAGGCCGCGCGCTGGTCCGCATCGAGCGTTGTCGTGAATGGCAAAACCCCATCCACCCAAAACCACGCCGCCTTTTCCGGAAAATAAGTGCGCCGCAGACGCTCAAGCGTGTCGCGGGGAAAGGCGACATTCTCAAGACGGAAAACCTCTCCAGACAAGCTCAGCAAAGCATGGCGATCGCTCGGGCGTATCATTGCGATGTCGCCGGCTTTCAACTCCACACGCTTGCCATTGATGCGGTGAATTCCCCTCCCCTCCTCGACCCACAGGACCTCCGCAAAATCATGCCCGTGATACGGGATGGGCATGCGCTGCTCATCCAGAGCCACGGAGAGGTGGAAGGCGTGCCCATCGGCAACCAATTCATGCCAGCGCTTAGTCATTTATCAGCAAAGTGCATAAAAAAGGCATTTGTGTGCAAGAAACATCACCATCGGTCATTTAGTGTGCACCCGGTTCCACCACCTATGAAAATAACAAACACCAAAACATTCCTCGTCGAAGGGCTCAAATACAACTGGACCCTGTTCAAGATCGAAACCGATTCCGGCATTCACGGCTGGGGTGAGGCGACGAACTGGCCCGGTTCACCCCTCATTGAAGCGGCCTGCAAACATGTCGGCGACTTCATCATCGGCCAGGATGCGCGCCGACTCGATTATCTCTGGACCAAGGTCTATCGCGACATGAACTGGCTCGGCCAGGCGGGCCCGCTCCTTTCGGCCATCAGCGCGATGGATATCGCCCTCTGGGACATCAAAGGCAAGGCGGCGGGAATGCCGGTTTACGATCTTCTCGGCGGCCTCTACCGGAAGAAAGTCCAACTCTACGCGAACTACTGGTTCACCGGCGGAGGTCACTCGCCCGAGGACTATGCGCGCCAAGCCAAGGAGACAGTGGCCAAAGGCTTCACCGCCCTGAAATTCGATCCCTTCGCCCATGTGAACTACTGGTATGGCGAGGATTTGAGCGACAACAACGGCCTTACCGAAAAACAAAAACAACTCTCCATCGATGTGGTCGCCGCCGTGGCCAAGGCCGCAGGCCCAGAGGTCGCCATCGCCATCGAGACGCATGCTTTCCTCAATGGCCCGACCGCCGTGGAAATGGCAAATCGTCTCGCGAAGCTCGGCTTCAACTGCATGTGGTATGAGGAACCCGCCCTGCCGGAATTCCCCGACTCCATTGCCGATATCCGCAGAAAAATCACGCTGCCCGTCTGCGTCGGCGAGCGCCTGCACAGCCGCTTCATGCTGCGCGGAATCCTCGAAAAACAGGCCGCCGACATCGTCATGCCGGACATCACCCGCTGCGGCGGCATCAGTGAAATGCGCAAGATGGCCAATCTCGCCGAGACCTACAATGTCCCGATCGCCCCGCACAACCCGAACGGCCCGATCTCAACCATCGCCTCGGCCCACACGATGGCCACCGTGCCGAATTTCTTCCGCCAGGAATTCATGGTGAACGATGTGCCGTGGCGCGATGGATGCCTCTCGCATCCGCTGCCAGTTTCCAATGGATTCTTCGAGATGCCCGACCGTCCCGGACTCGGCTTCGATATCGATGAATCCGTCCTCTTGGCCCATCCCGGCGTGCGCACCCGTCCGACAGACCGCACCTTTTACATCTAATGAATACCCATTGGAAATCCGACGAGGAGTTGTTCGCTCTCAGTCGCAGCGAACTCTACACAGCAGTGGTTGGCGACATCATGGACATCCTCGGCCACAAGCGCCAATTCCTGCCACCATCCATTCAACCACTGCGCGACGACATGGTCGTTATCGGCCGCGCCATGCCGGTGCTAGAAATGGACGATGAAGGCGGCGAGGGCCCGGGCCGCCAGAGTGCGGTTGTGAACCGTCCCTTCGGCCTCATGCTTCCCGCGCTCGATGATCTCAAGCCCGGCGAAGTTTATGTCTGCAGCGGTTCCTCACCCGCCTACGCGCTGTGGGGGGAACTGATGAGCATGGCAGCGACGAATCGCGGAGCCGTCGGCTCGGTGGTCAATGGCTACTCGCGCGACACGAAAGGCATCCTGGCACAAAATTTCGCCTGCTTCTCGATGGGCCGTTATTCGCAGGATCAACGCCCGCGCGGCAAGGTCGTGGATTTTCGATGCACCATCAAATTCGGCGATGTGACTGTGCGCCCCGGCGACATTGTTTTCGGCGATCTGGACGGCGTTTGCATCGTGCCAAAGGAAATCGAAACCGAAGTCTTCACCCAGGCCTTTGAAAAAGCCCGTGGCGAAAAACGCGTCTTTGAGGCTATCAAAGGGGGCATGAAGGCCCAGGAGTCTTGGGACAAATTTGGAATCATGTAATTATGAAACCTAAAATCCTCATCACTAACTATGTCCCCGACGACCATCTCGAGCCGTTGCTTGGGTTGGCGGAAATCATCAAAGGCCCGTCTGGTGGGCCGATGTGCACTCGCGAGGAGGTTCTCGCTCTCGCGCCCGAGCTTGTCGGCATCATCAACCAGCACGAACTCGCGGTGAACCGGGAACTCCTCGCTGCAGCACCGAAGCTGCGCATCGTTGCGAATGTGGCCATCGGCTACAACAACCTCGACATCGCCGCACTCGATGAAGCGGGAGTTTGGGCCAGCAACTGCCCCGATCCCTTCAGCGAGCCAGCCGCCGATCATACCATCGCGCTGCTGCTCGCAGTCGCCCGCCGCGTGCCTGAAGCCGATGCCTATGTGCGCTCCGGCCAATGGGCAAAAGATGGATTCCAGCCCGGCCCGTGGGATGGCATGCTTCTCGGCGGAAAAACCATCGGCATCGTCGGCTTCGGCCAAATCGGCCGTGGAGTGGCCAAGCGCGCCGAGGCTTTCGGCATGCGCGTCATTTTCCACAACACCAGCGGACAAAATGATCCACGCTATCGCACGCTCGAGGCCTTGCTCGCCGAATCCGATGTGGTGAGCCTGAATTGCCCCTTGGTGCCGGCAACGCGTCACCTTCTGAATGCACAAAGCATCGCGCTGATGAAACGCGGCGCGATCGTAATCAACATGGCACGCGGTCCGGTGATCGATGAAAACGCGCTCGCTGCGGCCCTGGCCAGCGGCCACCTCGGCGGCGCCGGCATGGATGTCGCGGAAAACGAACCTCAAATCCACCCCGGTCTTCCTGCGCAAAAGAATGTCGTCTTCAGTCCGCACATCGGCGGCGGCACGGTCGAAAGCCGCAAGCAAGCGCGCCTCACTTGCGCCCGCAATGTCGCCGAAGTCCTGCAAGGCCGCCCGCCACTCAACCCTGTGAATCGTCCAGTGATCTCGTAGTTGATCCCGGATTAGCCAATAGAGGGTTGCGGATGCTTTTAAGCTCCGCGCGGCAGCGCGCTCGTTGATTCAAGGTAGGGTCGGCGCGCTCTCCGAGGCGTAGGCTACGAGCCGGAGGCCGCCGCTGACCCATTTGCGCGGCAACGCCGCCATTTTATCCAGCAGAGACGCCGCCTTGAGCCTGAAGTTTGGGACGCCAAGGGCCTGGCGATCCCTACCTGGGAATTACGAGGACGCCGCTTGGCGGCTGAAGAATGGGCCATGCAAGATGAAGTCCCAATGTCACGCCGTAGCCGCAAAGCGCATAGGCGGACCCTAAAAAAAATGATTCTGCCGTCCATGGTTTTGTCAAAAACTCCTCAATGAGTGTTTTGACAAAACCGCCGTGTTCAACTTATTTGTTAAACATGCAAAGCATCTCCTCGAGAGACCTCGTTCACCGCTCCAAGGAAATTCGCAAGCTCCTGTCGGCCGGTCAGACTCTTCGTTGGACATCGCACGGGGTGCCTGTGGCTTTGATTCAACCGGCAACTGCTCAGGTTCCTCTTGCCAAGCCGGATTGGATTTCTCGCGCCCGTGCCGCCGGTGCGGTCAATAGCAGACACCCTTCTATTGCTGACACTGTTTATGAAGACCGCAGCTGACCTTTATTGCGATGTCCAAAGTCTATTTTGACACCGGTGCGCTTGTGAAACTCTACATCTTCGAACCCGGAAGCGCTTTTGTGCAACGCCAAGCGCAGAAAGCCCGCTCCATTCCCCTCAACCAACTTCAGGAAACCGAACTTCGCAACGCCATTCATGCGGCGATCGGTCGAAAGAGCATTCCGAGCGCTGCTGGACTCTTGGCCCTTGCACACATCGACTTGGACACCAGCAACGGAATTCTATCCATGGAAATGCTGGATTGGCCGGTCGTTTGGAACCGCGCAGCCCATCTGGCCCGCCTTCATACAAGGAAACTTCTCTGCCGCACGCTTGATATCCTTCATGTTGCCGCGGCAGAGGCGTGTGGTGCCGATCTGTTGGTGACAGGCGACAAACGTCAGTTCAAACTCGCCAGCGTCGTTGGATTACCGGCAGTTCTTGTGCCCGAATCGCAGAAGTCTTTGCAGGGCTGAGAAGTTTTGATTTCTTCTCGTTCTGGTCGTTTCACCTTATGGGGGCGTCATATTAGGCCCTCTCAAAATGTGCTTCATCGCTCCTGAAGGGAGCACGCTCGCCTCTCCGAGCCGTAGGTCTACGAGCCGCCTTGCGGCTGAAAAATTTCCCGAAATCACGACCCGAGCTGCCGCGCGGTTTTGTAGCGGCTGTCTATGACTGCCGAATCGGAGCCCCTCCGCTGCTCACAGAGATGCCGCCACAGTAATCGCGCGGCAGCGCGCAGGCAGACATGTCACGCCGTAGCCGCGAAGCGCATAGGCGGATCCCCCCAAAAAAAAATGATTCTGCCGTCCATCGTCCTTTCGAAGCTCTGCGCCCCAACTTGTCAAAATCGTCACATTCCTTCTTTTGACCCGGCGCGTGTGGTTACCAACGATCGCCACCATGTCCCGGCCTGAGAGTCCTCTTCATCAACCCCACGACAAGCTGGTCAAGTCGACCTTTTCGGACCACGACAACGCCCGCGCCTTTCTGGAAAGCCATCTCCCGCGCAAACTCTCCCGCCGCATCGATTGGAAGTCGCTGACTCTTGTGAGCGGCAGTTTCATCGACCCCGAATTCAGCAGAATTAACCACAGAGGACACAGAGATCACAGAGAATGAGTTGCTTGCAATTTCATAAGCATTCCGTGTTCTGTATTACCTCCAAAGTTCCCATGATCCTCCTGTAAATCCCGCGAATCCTGTCATCCTGTCTAAAAATCCCTTTTCGGACTAAAAACACTACGCAACCCGAAACTCAGCAAAAACGCCATGTCACTCGCCGAACAATTCCGCCAAGAGGGTATCCGCAAAGGTCGCCAAGAAGGTCTGATCTTCTCGAAGCAACAAGATATCCTCGAAGCGTTGGAAATTCGGTTCCAGCGAGTGCCAGAGGGTCTGCGTGAGGAAATCGAGACAATCATCGACGCCAAAAAACTCACGCACCTTCTCAGGGCCGCGATTACAAGCGCCGACCTCGAATCCTTCGCGGTGGAGCTTTAAGCTCCGCGCGGCAGCGCGCAAACCCTTGGAGGGTCAACCTCCGGCTTGACCTAAGACCGCACTGCTCCGCTACCACGCCGTCTCGTTCCCATCACAACCCGCGCGTCAACGCAATCGTTTGCCAGGAACGCCGCTTTGCGGCTGAAGTTTGGGACGCCAAGGGCCTGGCGATCCCTACCTGGGGATTACGAGCCGCCTTGCGGCTGAAAAATGGGTCATGCGAGGACGATGAACCCAATGTCACGCCGTAGCCGCGAAGCGCGTAGGCGGATCCATTCAAATGATTTTGTCACGAATCGCGCTGCCGCGCGAAAGAGGGGAGCATGGTCGTCTCTCCGACCCCGCTCCCTGCCCGTAGGCCCACGCGCCGGAGGGTAGGCTCTACGAGCTGGAGGCACCGACCGTGTAAGTCACTCGCGTGGCAGCCTCATCGATGCTCGAACTTCTCTCTGCGTGTAGGCGGAATCCGCATTCCTTCCAGAAATGTCCGTTTTATTAAACAGATGTCCGTTTTTTTAAACAGTTCAGCCTTGTTTGCGCGGGTGCGCATGTTGAAATTCTTTTCCGTTGGCTCTTATCGCCGCTTTCAACAAAACCAAACTCAACCAAAATCAATATGACCACACACCGCCCCAATATACTCCCCGTTTGTGCCCTTGCCGCGATTGCAACGCTCGCCGTTGCTTCGCAAGCCATGGCCTCCACTCCGGTTTATTCCGAGGACTTCAACTCCTACAATACCGATGTCAATTTAATCGGCCAGGAGGGTTGGGCCCGCGCAGGATTTCCGAATTCCCCTTCGATTTCAACTCTTCCCAAAGGCATCAATACGACCCCTGCTGTGGCGAAGAATCTCACGGCCGCTCAAGACGCAACGGCAGCTGAGCTCAAGAGGGAGCCTTTCAATCTGCCGGCCTCCGGCATTTTCTCCTACGAGTTCGACACCCAGCGCGACACCGGCAGTTCCTGCACTGCCGCTGTGGGATTTGGTGCATCCGCATCCAAAGGAGCAGCCCATGTTGGAATCAACAAAGGCGCGTTCTTCCTCCGCTTGGAGGACTACGGCGCGACGCATTGGATTTTTACTGCTCCGAATTCGGGTTTCTTCGCCACCGCTACGAACTGGTATCGAATCAAAGTGGACATCAACCTTGCCACAAAAGAACTCGTTGGCGTGTCAGCGAAAGATCTGAGCCAAGGGGACTCCAAAATCAGCGACACCGAGTTTCAGCTTCTCTTCATTGGCAAAGAAGGGACCGCCCGCAATCTCGCCGGCTTCTTTGCCACCGACCCCACGACTTGGGATGAGGTGTTCGTTCGCACGGGTGAGCAAGATGCCGAAGGCTCGGGTTGGATTGACAATATTTCTGCCACGGTAGCCCCGGCATCAAATTAAGGCACTCTGCTCTCGGCTGATTACTCACAAATTACCTTAGAAAAACCACCCGCCATGTCTCGATCCATACTCTTTTGCCTTCTTGGCTTATCCTTTCTCGCCACACCCGCCATGTCTCGATCCATACTCTTTTGCCTTCTTGGCTTATCCTTTCTCGCCACACCCGCTCTTCACGCCGAAGAACCATCCTCGGCTCCTTTGCTAAAAAACGGCGACTTCGAGCTGGGTGAGGAGGGGTGGAAGTTGGGCAAAGGCTATGTGATCGAGCAGGGTGGGGGCCGCAGCAGCACCCGCGCTCTGTTTTTCGAGCGCACGGA
>JBIJAV010000021.1:0-59115 GCA_044345595.1 Terrimicrobiaceae bacterium | reverse complement strand
AATGTCGCGAACGAGTCGACCCATCTTTTGGAAAGCGGAGCGCACAGGAACCATTCGGAGAGACATGGCGTTGCGCTGAAGCTCAGAAGTCGTGCGACTGAGTTGGCGAAGGCTCCGCGCAAGATTGCGGCTTTCCAAACTCTGAATCGAGGGGTCTTGAACCACCATGGACTGAGCGATCACGAGTTCGCCTACGAGATCGATCAGCGCATCCAACTTGGCCGTGTCGAGCTTCACAAATCCCGAGCTCTGCTCTTTTATCGCGCCCGCTTCTTTTGATGGACTCGGCGTAGGAATGAGGTGGGTGACATTGACCTCAATGGTTTTTTTTTGAGGAATTACTTCCAGCGCTTTTTCGGTTTTCGATTCTGTGGGAGTCAACGGCGCTAGTGTCGACTCCGCAGCGACGGGAGCTTGCGGCGGGATCGCCGGGGGGGATTGTGGAGGCAGGTCGGGTGGCAACTCTCCCTTTAGGGCGGACCTCACGCGCTGAATAATGTGACTTGTCGGAACAACAATTGGTTTGCCGGCATTAGTGCCCTTGAGTTGGAGCCCTATTTCAAAAGTGTATTTTTTAAGGGCGTCCGATCCGGCGAGAATGAGATCGATAATTGTTGAGTTGATTTTGATTTTAGATTGGCGCGCGGCATCGAGGAGTGACTCGAGATCGTGAGCTAAATCTTGGATGGCGATGAGGCGGAGAAACCCGGCTGCGCCTTTGAAAGTATGAAAGGCACGGAAAATCGAGTTGATGGTTCCCGAGTTGCTTGGATTCTCCTCCAGAATGAGAAGGCCTTGTTCAATACTCTGAAGAGAATCGACTGACTCAGCGTGGAATTCGTTGAGCAATTCAGCATCTTCACTGAGATTGAGCGTGATGGCCTTTTCTTCGGCAGCGACTGCTTCAGTAACCTTCTTGTCTGGTGCTGGAGTCGCTGAGGAAATTTTATTTCCCGAGGGAGTGGAGGAGTCAGGCTCCCATGATGTGGGCTGAGATGGGAGTGTTTTGTTGATCTCCCATGCAGCTATTGCTTCTCCGAACCATGCGTGCCACTCATTAAGCCGTTGGATGCTTTTTTCAGAAAATGTTCCCGCTCCATCAAATATTTCGCTGATCCAAGCTTGGCATAGAGCGATGCTCTTACAGATTTGCTCCGGAGCATTCTTTTCAAGCAAATCTTCAAGATCCATGAAGAAGCTGTTTATGGGAAGCAGACCGGTCTTCTCACCTGGGGTAACGAAAGCCAGTTCCACGGCAAAGCGAGTATGGATATCAAGAGCCTGCTTAGAAATGGATGAAGGTGAATTACTCATTAATCTGTAAGTCTAAAAAATGCTCCAAGCAAAGGCTTTCAATCAATTCATATCCGCAAACTCCCTGTATAAGAAGTATTTTTAAATAATGAAGCTGCCATGTCATTAAATGCTATTTGATTCGTTCGCAACATGCCTTCAAAAATGGATTTGAGAGCCTTATTTTTATAGGGTGGGATACTGTGGCCGTGAGCAGGCATCGAAAAAAGGAGGCATTTCGTTCCCGCGCACTCAAAAATTCAAATGAGACTTGGCTTTATTGTCTTAAAAGTGATCGGGATAGTCTAAGGATGCTTTTTTGCAGTTTGCAGCTATTCGTGGTGATATTTAGCTTTTTTGACCCTCAAGGATCGTTTCGAGATTGACGACGGCGCACTTTAGTTCCTCTGCTTGGGCGGTCATTTCCTCGGAGGCTGCAGCCGTTTCTTCCGCGCTGGCAGCGTTGGCTTGAGTGACCTTGTTCATCTGAGAAACGGCTATGTTGACTTGCTGAATGCCGGTGCTTTGGTCTTTGGAGGCGGCGGCAATCTGAACGATGAGCTGGTCGACTTGGCGGGCTTTATCCACAATCTGGTGAAGACTGTCTTTGACCTTGGTGGTGATAATCACACCGGTGTTGCTCTTTTGGATCGCGTCATCAATTTTTACAGAGGTCTCCTTTGCGGCAGTTGCAGCGCGTTGGGCGAGGCTGCGCACCTCGTCGGCCACAACGGCAAATCCCGCGCCGGCCTCCCCTGCTCGAGCGGCTTCCACGGCGGCGTTGAGCGCCAGAATATTTGTTTGGAAGGCAATTTCATCAATCGATTTAACGATTTTTGAGATTTCGTTGCTGGAGTTTTTGATGGCTTCCATGGCAACGATCATTTCGCCCATTTCATCCACTCCGCTTTCAGCAGACTCTCGAGTGGAGGTGGCGATGTCCTTCGCATTGCCACTATGATCCGCATTGAGGGAAATCATGGACGCCATCTCTTCGAGAGCCGAACTCGTTTCCTCAAGCGAGCTCGCTTGTTCATTGGCGCCCTCCGCGAGGCTCTGACTCGAGGCTGCCACCTGAGCAGAAGCATCGGCAATCTGCCTTGAAGCACTGCTCAGCACTTCAGAAACCGTCTTCAAGGCTTTCGATAAGGATCGCGAGAACAGAGTCGAATAAATGATCGTGATGAGTGCCACTAACACGGCAAGACCAAGCATCATTGCCGTTCGATTGTTGATTGAGTCCTGAGCTTGGGCCTCGATTTTCTGATTTTCGGCCGTTGTTTCTTTAACAACTTGGTCAATGAATTTGCGATGCTCTTCGTATTTGCTGCGTAGGCTTCCATAGACAATTTCGTTCACCTTATCCTTCTCTCCATTGTCTAATGCTGGTAGGAGCTTCTCGTTAACAATCGCATAGAATTCCAAAGCGGGTTTCTTCGAATCATTAAGAAAAATCTGCTTCGTAGCGCTTTCCGGAAGTTCCGTTTTCCAAAAATCATGCCGCTGCAAATATTCCGCCTTGAGTCTGTCAAGGGTGTCTTTGAGGTCTTTAATTTTTGTAGGAGATGTTTCTCCAGCTAATTGAAGAGCAACAAGATAACTTTCGATGATGTAGGCGGGCGGCGGGAGAATATCTGCGATCACATCTTTCCCTCGAACGATATCTTTGTATATCGGACCATTAACCCTCAGAACGCTCAGCGTGTTGAATGCAAGAAAGCCAAATCCTATAAAAGATAAAACAAACAGGGCGATTTGAACATTAAGGCGTATACGAAGAGATTGGTGGTTCATTGGTCAAAGAGAGTTAGAAGTGTTGCCGCTAAAAAGCGCGCGGACCATCCCAAGCAGGTTCTCAATTTTTTACAACCCTCTTTTGGAATCGTTATCGACACAAATTTACCAAGGCTGCGCTGTTATTCAGAAACCTGGTTGAAGAGGGACATATCTCGGAAATGGGAAAAAATACTTTGAGCCTGCGAGCGCTGCTTCAGTTTGGTCTGATCGTCGCAAGAACGCCTTTGGTATTTTTAGAAACGGCGCCGATGTTCCAGAGGAGGAATCCGCCGCGCGGACGGGGTGCGATGTTTTTTTCCAGTTGGAGCTGGCGCCTGATCTCGTCTGCGCCCCAACCGTGGGAGGTGAGGCGATCAACGGCGATGCCGGGGACGATGGGAACGCCTCTTGGGTTGACGGCCGGGCTTCTCCACCAGCGGAGGAGCGAGGAGAAGCTCTGCGGGCCGCCCTCATGCCAATAGAGTTGCGGGGCGAGATAGTCCACCCAGCCGTTTTTCATCCATGTGACCGGGTCGGCGAAGAGTTGGTTGTATTGATCGACACCGGCTTTGACATCCGCCGGGGCGCCTTTGGTGTAAATGCCGAAGGGACTCACGCCGAACTGCAAGCCGGGGCGTGTGGAGTGGACGGTTTGGCTGAGTTCGCGGATGAGGGCGTTCACATTTGCCCGGCGCCAATCGGCCTTGGCGAGATTTCCTCCTGCTGCTCGGTAGGCGGCGTAGGTTTTGTCATCAGGGAAGTTGGGCAGTCCGCCCTTTTCGGTCGGGTAGGGATAGAAATAATCATCGAGGTGCACGCCGGCGATGTCGTAGCGGGTTACGAGGTCGCGCACGACGGCGTTGATGTGGCGGCGCACTTCGGGTGCTCCGGGATCCATGTAGAGGACGGTGCCGATCCTGTAGGCGTATTGCGGAAACCGGCGGCTGATGTGGCCCGCTGCGCGAGGGTGGGAGACATTGGCTGCGGCGCGGTAGGGATTGATCCACGCATGAACTTCCAGATCGCGCTTGCGGGCTTCGCCTATGAAGAATGCCAGCGGGTCGTAGCCCGGCGACTGCCCTTGTTTTCCCGTGAGAAATCGGCTCCAGGGCTCGAGCTGCGAGGGGTAGAGGGCGTCACTCTCGGGGCGCACTTGGAGAAGAACGGCATTGAGCCCCGCGCTCTTGGCGGCATCGAGCAGGCGCACGGCTTGGGCTTTTTGCTCGTCCACGCTCAGGCCTTGCTTCGAGGGAAAGTTGATGTTGTGAACGGAGGAAATCCAAGCGCCCTGCATTTCGGCGCGGGCGAGAGGCATCGAGGCAAGGAGAAGGATGGAGAGTGGAGCAAGGAGGTTTTTCATTTCAATAGAGGAAAGATTCTTCGGGAGCATCGGTTTCAGTAACGGAATCCGCAACGACAACCGGCATGTGCCTGCCGCCCTCGACGGGAAAGGTGGCTTTTCCACGGACTTTCACCCAAGTCATTTTCGGAAGGTCGGTGGCGGGATTTGATTGCACGCTGATCGCCACGGGGCGCGCATCGGCTGCGCAGCACATGACAAAAAGCCGGGTCAGATTGAAACGGTCGCCGTTGGGATTTCCCGTGAGGGCGGGCAGGAATTGTCCATTGACCTCGACCTCTTTGTTTTCAAAATCCTCGCGCATCGTGGGCTCGCCCGCAGCGTAGAGCAGGTCGACCGCTTCCGCCATGATGTAACCGTCGGCGTTTTTTTTGAGGTAGAGCGAGGGATCCATCATCGTGCCTTCGGCCACGGAGCCGTCCGCATTCGGTAGCCCTGCGTCCATTGGCGGCGAAAAACCCGGGAGGTCGGCAATATTGTGGACCATGCCGCGATTCAGGACGGCGGTCGCGCCGAAGTTGCTCGGCGAGATTTTTGTGGCTGCGAGAAGTGGAGCCGTAAGCAGAAGAAGCGGGAAAATTCCCACGCGGGAAAGACCGTGCTCTGACGATTCGCCGTTCATGGTCAGCAGGAGCGCCAGCGAGAGGGCCAGCAGAACTCCGCCGGAAACAACGGTGTAGATGTGAAACGCCGGGTGCAGGTAGGAGGCGATGCGGCCGGAGAGATAAAAATAGGTCAGCACAATGCCCCAGACCATGAGGATGCCGGATGCCGCAAACCGTGAAAGGATGGCGTTCATGGCAGGACAACTGCGAGCCGCAGGCACAGCAGGCCGGTTATGACAAAAAGCCCGAGGGCCAGCGCGGCAACAAAGCGGCGTGTGAAGACGGCGCTGTATATGAATGCCAGCTTGAGATCCATCATGGGACCGAACACCAGGAAGGCCAGTTTGGCAACCGCTGGAAAGGCGACGAATGTGGCCGCGATAAACGCATCCGACGAACTGCACAGGGAAAGAATCCCCGCCAGTGTCATCATTGCTGGAATCGCCAAACGGTCATCGAGCGACAGGGGCAGGAAAAGCTCCTGGTTCACCGCCGTGCTGAAGAGTGAGGCGACTCCAACGCCAAGGATGAAATAGACCATCACATCCAGAAAATCCCGCACGCCGGATTCCATGGCGGCGACGAGCCTGCGGCCGAGGGGAGCTGTTTTGCCATCCCCCGAGGGACCGGAGAGCGTCACCGACTCGAGGATGGTTTTTTTGAGGACCGCCCCGATTGGGAGGTTCAGCACGGCAAGGCCGGAGAGCACGGCGACAAAGAATCCGAGGCCGAGTCGCAGAGCGGTGAACTCCGCCGCGCCCTGTCCACGGAATGCGGCGTAGGTGCTCAGGGCTGTGATGGGATTTACAATTGGAGCGGCCAGCATGTAGGCGACGGCGCTGGAGACTGGCAGCCCCTTGGCGATGAGGCGTCGGATCACTGGCACAATGCCGCATTCGCACATGGGAAAAACCATTCCCATCACGCCGCCGAGGCAGACCGCCGCGAAGGCGTTGCGCGGGAGGAACCGCGTCATCAGGCGGGATGGCAGGAACTGGTCGATGAGGCCGGAGAGGAGCGTCCCGAGAAGAATGAACGGCACACCCTCAAGCAACACGCTCAGGAAGGCGTAGGAAAAATCCTGCACACTAAAAGAAAACCACGGCGTGTTCATGGGGCTTTCATTTTCTCAAGCCGTCGGCGCGAGAGGTAGAACCAGCCGCCCGGGAGGCCCCAGATGAGATACACAACCATGCCGGCTATCGAGACCAGCATGCCGGTGCCCTTCGCCACGCCGCAGAGCACATGGAGGAGCTCATCCAGGAGGGCTTCGCGCACGCCGATGCCATTCAGGCTGATCGGGAGCGAGGAAACGGCCGTGACGAGAGGCATGATCGACATCATGTCCAAAAAATCGACCTTTGGCGTGAAGGCGCGGGCCACGAAATAGAACGCGGCAAAAAATGTCACCAGCATCGGTATTGTGTAGAAGGCCCCCAGCAGCGCCTCTCGGCGGTTTTCTATGCAGAGTTGCCAGAGCTTGGAGAGCTTCACAATGGCGTTGCGGAAGGGCATTCCTGCAGGCAGGCGCTCGACCAGATGTCGCTTCGTGAGCACGAAGGATGCGACGAGACCGACCGCCATCGCAAAAAGGATGATGGCAAAAATTTTCATCGTATTGCCAACAGTTGCGCTTTGGGCGAACCACTCCGAGCGTGACCAGGCGAAAGCGAGGCCCATCGCGACAAGCACAAGCACGGCAAGCAGGCGGTCCACCGCCACGCTCAGAAACCCCGCCGTGCGGTGCTCGGGGTGCTCCCTCATGAGGTAAAGCACGCGCACCACATCGCCTCCGGTGGTGCCGGGGAGGAACTGGTTGAAAAACGCACCAATGAAAAACAGTCGCGTGGTCTCGGCCAAGGGAACATGCAGGTGCAGCATTTTCAGAAAAAGCTGCCAGCGGATGATGCCAAAAAACTCGCAGGCGCCGGCCGAGGCCATGGCGGCGAGGAGCCACCAAAGATCGGCGCGAGCCAGTGCCGCAGCCATGTCGGCGCGGCGTGCCGGATCGTGGAGAAGCCACCAGATCAGCCCGATGGTGACAACAATCTGGAGAGCCTTGATCAGCCACTCCGTAAAAACGGATTTCACCCGTCCTCGGTCGGGATCGTTTTCAGCGTCTGGATCCAATGCGTTTTTTGGAGCCATTCGAATTCAGGGTCACTCGGCGCTGACAGGCGCAGTGCGGCGGCGGCGCGCGGGTGTTTTCACTGGCTTCGCCGCTTCGGGCGCCGTGCGAGCGCTTGTGGTTGGCGGCACGATGGCCTTATCCAGCAGATCGAAGCCCGGGAAGACGGGATGGGAATCCAAATCAACGCCTGCGGCATCACCATTCACAACCTCAGGCACAGGCTTCTCCTTGGCGAGCGTGGTCCGTTTTTTGCGGACGACCGGTTTCTTCACCGTGGCCGGCTTTTTTTTCGAAGGCGGAGTTTTTTGATGGTGTAGGCGGCGGGCATTGAGGAGTTCCGGAACTTCCATGCTCTCGTCTTCGAGATCCTCGAATTGTGTTTCCTTGGGAGATCGGCCGTTCAAGTAGTCCGATGTCGCCTCAAGCAGGCGGGTCACATTTGTTTCCCAGGTGGCATGGGCTTCGTAGCCCTCCCAGTCGGGTTCGGGAAGTTTCCCGTGCAGGAGCGTAACCATGCCATCCGCCACGGCGTCGCTCGAATCGGGCTCCACATAAACGCCCAGACCGAAATGGTGCACGAGATCCTCCATCGGGCTCGTGCCGCTTGAGGCCAGCACGCGGCGGCGGGCGTTCACGGCCGTGGTGAGTGTGGCCGTCTGGGAATGGAATGATCCGGCGTATGTCAAAAGGATGTAGTCCGCCGCTTGGAAGTAGCTCAACCGTTTATCATCTCCCACGAATTCGTCGGAGATATAAACTCTCTTCGAAAGCCCGAGGTCATCGGCGAGCATTTGATAGTATTTAAGAGGTTTGTCCTTGTGTGAGGAAACGCTGCCGATGATGACCAGATGGACATCCGGGTTGTCGGTCAGCGCGCGGATCGCGAGGTCGATGTTTTTGTGGTTTCGGATCGTTCCGAATGCCAGAAAGACTTTCTTGCCCTTTGAAACCTTCCAATTCGCCCGGATGGTCTTGGGGTTTTGATGGACGGACAGGGTGGATTCCGGTCCCAAGGGAACCTCGACCGGATGGATGTGGCGGGGCAGTTGGGACGAACTGGAAAGGCGTTTGTGGGCGAGGGCAATGCGGAAGGGATTGAAGGAAAGCCTTGCGCACAGGACATTCCACCACTGCGGGCCGATCGCGTGGTCGCGAGCGGAGAAGTGGAGGTTCGTTGCGTAAACTATTTTGCAAAAATGCGACAACAGCATGTGCGGCCAAATCCAAAGTGCGGCCTGAGTGTCTGTATGACTGCCGGAGAGGACGATCATCGGCTTCTTTGAGAAAACCTGCCACGCAAACAACCATTGATTGATAACCGTTTGCTTGGCTTTGGCGAGTTTCCGCGAGACGAAGCCGCCTTCTTGCGTGGCCCCCTCGGACATGCAGGAAATCACGGGATACTCGGCGGGGCGAGTGCGGAGGTAGCCGGGACTGCAGAGCACAAGGACTCTTATTCCAAGCTCGTGGAGGGCGGTTGCCTGCTTGTGAACCTGATCCGCAATGGCTCCGTGCGATCCTGGACAGTGGATCAGGATGTCGACGGAGTTTCTATGGTTGGCGGGCATCGTCTTGTGATTTGTGATCTCAAAAGGGAACTCTTCTCAAAAGAATGGTCGCCTTTCTTGCCCTTGGGCTGCTGGGCAGCGCGCGGGATTCAGAAAATGGGTTCGCCCGAAGTGCGGGGCAAGTCAAATTTCCATCCACCGCCCGCATTCGCGGCGACCATCTCGGTTCGGAATCAAAGTCCCGGGCTCGAGTGCATGATGCCGCCATCGGCAAAAATGGTCGTGGCGGTGAGATAGCTGGCACCGTCGCCGGCGAGGAATGCCACAACGCTTCCGATCTCCTCGGGCTGTGCCATGCGGCCGAGTGGGATCGCGTCGTCGAGCTTTTTCAGCAAGGAGGGGTCCTTCATTGTGGAGTTGTTGATCGGCGTGGCCACGGCTCCGGGACCGACGGCTGTGATGAGGATGTTGTGCGGAGCGAGTTCGAGTCCGGCTGTGCGGGTGAGCATTCTCATGCCGCCTTTTGAGAGGCAGTAGGCGGTATTGCCGGGCATCGGCCAGTCTTCATGAACCGATGTGATGTTAATGATGCGTCCACCGCCGCCTTGGGCGATCATTTGCTTGGCGGCGATTTGGGTTCCGAAGAACGCGCTCTTGAGATTGATGTCGAGCACGCGCTGGTATTGCTCCTCGGTCGTGTCGAGCACGGAGGTGCGTGTCTCCACACCGGCGTTGTTCACCATGATGTCGACGCGTCCGAAGTTGGAAACGGCTGCGTCAACGAGTTTTTGGAGATCGGCCGTCTTGCTCACATCGGCCTGCACATGGATGGCCTTATCACCGAGGGCGAGCACTTGCTGCTCGAGGGCCTCTGCGGTTTCAGGATGGACGATATAATCGATAACAATGTTCGCGCCCTGCTTGGCGAGTTCGAGAACGATGGAGAGGCCGATGCCGCTGTTGCCTCCAGTGACGATGGCTGTTTTTCCTTTGAGTGTCATAGGTCGGCGCATACTCTCCCTCTCAAGGCTTGCGGGCAATGAAAAAAAGGGCATATTCAATCCCGCTCGAAGCACACGGGGGCATAGCTCAACGGTTAGAGCAGGCGGCTCATAACCGCTTGGTTGTCGGTTCGAATCCGGCTGCCCCCATTTTCTCTACACAAAAAACCGGCCGCGTTTCGGGTGGAAACCCCAACGCGGCCGGTGTGTTTTTTTGAGTCTTGGGCGATCAGGCGATCGTCACATCCTTGCAGAGGTAGACATCCTGAATGGCGTGGAGGAGCTTGGCTCCCTCGTCCATCGGGCGCTGGAAGGCCTTGCGGCCGGAGATGAGGCCTGTGCCGCCTGCGCGCTTGTTCACCACGGCTGTGTAGACGGCTTCGTTGAAATCGTTCTTGCCGCTGGCGCCGCCGCTGTTGATGAGGCCGGCGCGGCCCATGTAGCAATTTGCCACCTGGTAGCGGCAGAGGTCGATCGGATGCTCGCTGGTGAGCTCGGTGTAGATGCGCTCGTCGAGTTTGCCGTAGCTGGATCCACCTGTGTTGAGGGCCTTGAAGCCGCCATTGTTCTCGGGGAGCTTCTGTTTGATGATGTCGGCTTGGATGGTGCAGCCAAGATGGTTCGCCTGGCCTGTGAGGTCGGCGGAGAGATGGTAGTCCTTGTCGCCTTTGATGCTGAACGCGGGATTGCGGAGGTAGCACCAGAGGACGGTCGCCATGCCGAGTTCGTGGGCGAGGGCGAAGGCTTCGGCGACTTCCACGATCTCGCGGTGGGCGTCATCCGAGCCAAAATAGATCGTGGCTCCAATGGCTGCCGCACCCATGTCGGAGGCTGTCTTCACCTTTCCGAACAGGATTTCCTTGAAGGCATTCGGGTAGGTGAGGAGCTCGTTGTGGTTGATCTTCACCATGAATGGAATTTTGTGTGCGTATTTGCGGGAGACCGTTCCCAGCACGCCGAATGTTGAGCAGACGGCGTTACAACCGCCTTCGATGGCGAGTTTCACGATGTTCTCTGGATCAAAATAGGCGGGATTTTTTGCGAAGCTGGCGCCGGCGGAGTGCTCGATGCCTTGATCAACCGGAAGAATCGAGACATAGCCGGTTCCGGCGAGTCGGCCGGTGTTGTAGATGCGCTGAAGGTTGTTGATGACGCGCTGATTGCGGTCGGTCGGGGCGAAGATGCGATCCACGAAGTCCGGTCCCGGCAGATGGAGGGCGTCTTTGGAGACGGTCTTGGAGGTGTGCTTCAGAAGGTAATCGGCTTTGTCGCCGAGTGCGGATACGATGGTGTCGATCATTGTTATTGCGATTGAGCCGACAGGCATAGTGGACGCTTTTTGGTTTGTCCAGCCTCGGGCGCGCGTTTTTTTCCTGCGGCAGATCGGGTTTTCCATTGACCCGGAGCTTGTATTCTGGGATACGCCCATGCTCGCATATCGTGCATATCCCATCTTGGCGTATATTTGCTTTGCTCCACGAGGGTGTGTATGATTCTGCGGCCGGGCTGTTCAGTGCCCCTGAACGCCTCGTCCGGTCTTGCTTTGATGATATTCTGAAATGATTTCCTGGATTTGTTTTGAATGGGAGCTTGCCTCCTTGGAGTTGCCCGTGCCGTCTGTTCCTCCTCTTCTTTTACGCCCGGCGGAGAAGGGCGAGGAGGACACGGTTTTCAAGGTGCTTCTCACGGCTTTTGCAATGGATACGGCGTGGGGTGATATCAGCCGCAGGCTGGAAGAGGGGATGGAGCACTATGTGGAAGCAGCTTTTGACCGACCGGATCCCTCCTGTATCGTCGCACTCCATGGCCAGAGGGTCATCGGCGCCTCGCTGCTCGATGCCAACCCGGATGCCGGCAATCATTTGCTCAGCGGTCCCATGATTCTTCACGAATACCGGAATCGCGGTGTCGGCAGCGGATTGCTTGCCGCTTCGTTGATTTTTCTTCGCGACAAGGGACTGACCAAAGTGCGCGGCGTGACACGCGCGAATTCGACGGTCTCGCGTTTTGTTTATCCGAAATTCTCAAGCGTCCAGTCGCCGTATAATCAAGATCCGCTCCTTCCAACGGGGCGCTGATTTTTTCGCTTCCCACCGCAGGACCGATCAATAATGCTCCCCCACAGGATGAAGGGCTTTTTCGGTCAATACGAAACAGGGGGATTCTTTGATGAAATGTTCCAAGCGGATGGAACCGTGCGCCCCCACTATGCAAAAATTCTTGAGCGCTTTTCGGAAATGGACCCCGTTGCTTTTGAATCCAAGCGGGCTCTTGCGGAAAAGACCTATCTCAACCAAGGAATCACTTTCACCGTTTACAGCGGCGACGAGGGCACCGAGCGCATCATGCCTTTCGATCTGGTGCCCCGTATCATCCCCGCCGACGAGTGGCGACTGCTTGAGCGGGGGCTTGAGCAGCGACTGCGGGCGCTGAACCTTTTTTTGCATGATATCTACCACGATCAGCGGATCGTGAAGGAGGGGGTGATCCCCTTGGAAATCATACGCACGGCCAAGCACTACCGGCCCGAGTTGGTCGGGCTCGATGTGCCCGATGATATCTATATCCACATTTGTGGCTCGGATCTCATTCGAGGAGCCGACGGGACCTATATGGTTCTTGAGGACAACGGCCGCTGCCCCTCGGGTGTTTCCTACCTGCTCGAAAACCGCCAAGCCATGAAGCGGGTTTTTCCGAAGCTTTTCAGCCGCCACGCGGTGCGTCCGGTGGACCGCTACCCGCAGGAACTCCTCGAAGTGCTGCGCTATGTCGCTCCGCAGGGGAATCCCGATCCGACCGTGGTGGTGCTCACTCCGGGTATCTACAACTCCGCCTACTTCGAGCATTCGTTCCTCGCGCGTTCGATGGGTATCGAAATCGTAGTCAGTCAGGATCTCGTGGTGAAGGACGCCTGCGTTTATATGAAAACCACGAAGGGGCTGAAAAAAGTCGATGTCATCTACCGCCGCATCGACGACGATTTTTTGGATCCCACCGTCTTCCGCAAGGATTCCGTGCTCGGCGTTCCCGGAATTGTGAACGCCTATCGCGAAGGCAATGTGAACCTCTGCAACGCCCTCGGCACCGGCGTCGCCGATGACAAGGTGACCTACTACTATGTGCCGGCGATGATCAAATTCTACCTCGGCGAGGATCCGATCCTTCCGAATGTCGAGACCTACCTCTCGGCTGTGGATTCCGACCGGAAATTCATTTTGGAAAACCTGGAGAATCTTGTCGTTAAGGCCGCCAACGAAAGTGGCGGCTATGGGATGATGATCGGTCCAAGCGCCACTCGCGAGGAAATCGAAAAATTCCGCGCGGCGATCATAGCCGATCCCCGTGGATACATCGCGCAGCCGGTCATCAGCCTTTCTCGCTCGCCCTGCTATTTCGATGGAAAATTCGAAGGCCGCCACATCGATTTGCGGCCCTACATTCTCATGGGTGAAAAAACAACGATTGTGCCGGGCGGTCTCACGCGTGTCGCCATGCGCAAGGGCTCGCTGGTCGTCAACTCCTCGCAGGGCGGGGGCAGCAAAGACACTTGGGTTCTCGACGAATCGGAGGCCGCATGCTGAGCCGCGTTGCCGATTCCTGCTTTTGGCTGAGCCGCTACATGGAACGGGCCGAGTCCAGCGCGCGCATACTCGATGTGAATATCCAGCTCGTGCTCGATTCGGAGGATCAGAGTGCAAATGGCGCCCACGACCTCTGGCGGCCCATCCTCTCGACTCTTGCCGAGCAGGAGCTCTTCGAGAGCCAGCATGGGGAATTAAATGGCGACACCGTGATGGAATTTGTGACATTCGAAAAAACGAACCCCAGTTCGATTCTATCGTCTGTGACGCTCGCACGTGAAAATGCCCGCACCGTGCGCGAGCAGATATCCAGCGAGATGTGGGAACAGTTGAATCGCCTTTATCTCCACCTCCAGAGTCCTAGCGCCCGATCGGCTTTCCGTGAAAGCCCGATCGGCTTCTACCGCAGCCTTGTCGACCAATTTCACTCCTTCCAAGGCATCACCGACGCGACCATGACGCATGGCGAGGGGTGGCACTTCCTGCAGGCCGGAAAGTATATCGAGCGGGCGGATGCCACATCCCGCGTTCTGGATTTCAAATACCATGTTCTCCTGCCAAGCGGGGAGCGGGTGGGCGGCAATGTGGACATCACGCAGTGGATGGCTGTGCTCCGCTCCTGCAGCGCGATGGAAGCTTACCTGAAGCTTTTTCACGGGCGCGTTACTAGTTGGGAAGTCGCTGGTTTTTTAATACTCCACGACAGCTTCCCGCGTTCCATCCGCTTCAGCGTGGATGCGCTTGACCAGGCGCTCCACAGTATTTCTGGCAGCGAGCGTGGGCATTTCAGCAACGAGGCCGAGAGGCTCTCAGGAATGCTGCGTTCGACGCTCGATTACACAACGGTGGACAGTATTTTCCAATCGGGCCTCCATCAATATCTCGACCAAACGCAGACGCGCATCAGCGAAGTCTCGCGGGCATTGGCCCAAACCTACTGCAGTTGGCTGTGAATCAAAAAGAATCCTCCCCGCGTCCACTCACCCTCACGGTATTGGATACTTATGCCTTCGAGAAATTGCTAAAGCGGGTCGCTCGTTCGTTTCAGCTCTCGCTGCGCATTCTGCCTGCACAACTCCGTCCTGCCCTCTCTCTGGCCTACATGCTGGCGCGGGCTTCGGACACCATTGCCGACGCCTCGACCGCTCCGGACTTCCAGCGCCTCGCGCTTCTGCGCGGCCTGCCCGATCTTTTTCCAGAGAAGTCTCCGGATCTTGGTCTCAGCGGGGCCGAGCGTGAGTTGCTTGATCTCATGCCGCGTCTGCTGGAGGCGCTCAAAACTCTTCCCGAGCGCGATGAGATCATTGCCCAATGGCGTATTATTCTTCAGGGCCAGATTTTCGATGTGGAGCGCTTTGTGGCTCCCTCCGCCGACACGCCTGCCGCACCTTTGACCCCGGAGGAATTGGGGGAATACACTTATCTTGTCGCCGGCAGCGTTGGCGAATTTTGGACGCGTCTGTGCTTCAAGTATGTGCCGGATTACTCCACGAAGCCGCTTGAGGAAATGCTACCGCTCGCCCGCCGTTTCGGTCAGGCACTGCAGTTCGTCAACATCCTGAGGGACCGCCGTTCGGATGCAGATGCTGGCCGTATTTACATTCCCGACGAGCGCTTCTATGTGGAAATGCAGCATGTCACCGAGTTGCTGCAATCTGCCGCCGAATACACTGCCGCCATTCAGCCTCGTGCCCTCCGGGCGGCCTGCGCGCTGCCACTCGATCTCGCCAACCAAACCCTCGCCCTCGTCGCGCAGCATCCGCTTGGCGTGGGTGTGAAAGTGCCACGCTACAAGGTCTGGCTCGCTTTTGTGAAAGCCTTCTGGCGCTGAGCCCGGGCTAAATCTGAGACTCCGCGCGAGTTTGATATCCCGCCACAAATTGCTCGCGGAATGCTTGGAAGGTTCCCTTCAAAATATGCTCCCGCGCTTGGCGTGTCAGGTTGAGGTAGAAGTGCAGGTTGTGTATCGAGATCAGGCGGAGGCCGAGGATTTCTTCTGCTTTCACAAGGTGCCGCAGGTAGGCGCGGGTAAAGTTCCGGCAGGCATGGCATTCGCACCCTGTCTCGATAGGACCGGTATCCTCGGCGAATGGTGCGTTCTTGAGATTGATGGTGCCTGTGGCGGTGAAGGCTGTTCCGTTGCGCGCCAAGCGCGTCGGCAACACGCAGTCGAACATATCCACGCCCCGTGCGATCATTTCGATTATCTGCGGCGGTGTGCCGAGTCCCATGGCGTAGCGCGGATGATCCGCCGGCAGAAAAGGGACGGCATTTTCAATGGCGCGAAACATCTCGTTCTCAGGCTCGCCGACGCTCACGCCGCCGACGGCATAGCCATCGAAGCCGATTTCGACAAGGGCCCGCGCGCTTTTTTCCCGCAGGTCGGCATGTGAGGAGCCCTGCACGATTCCGAAGACAAGCGGCCGACCTTCGGGCGGTTGGGCGTCCCACCAATCCCGGCAACGGCGAGCCCAGCGCAGGGTTAGATCCAGACTCTTCGAAGCATCCTCATGGCTGCACGGGTGCGGAGGGCATTCGTCGAAAAGCATCACGATGTCGGAGCCCAGGTCGCGTTGGATTTCCATGGAAGTCTCAGGGCCGATGAATGTCGGTGTGCCATCCAAGTGGTTCTGGAAATGCACACCCTGCTCGGTGATTTTGCGGAGCTTCGCGAGGGAGAAAACCTGAAATCCGCCGCTGTCCGTGAGGATCGGGCGGTCCCACGACATGAAACGGTGAAGACCACCAAGGCGGGCGATGAGCTTTTCGCCTGGGCGGACATGGAGGTGGTAGGTATTCCCCAGAATGATCTGCGCGCCTAAGCCGCGCAGTTCGTCCGGACTCATTGCCTTCACGGTGGCCTGGGTCCCGACCGGCATGAAGATCGGTGTCTGGACAGGGCCCCGGCGCGTATGGACAGTCGCCGCTCGTGCCCCGCCGTGCGAGGCTTCGAGCGTAAAGGAAGCACTCAATGGCTTCTTACTTCTTTGGAGCCGCACCCGCGAGGGCGAGGGAGATGTCGATCACATCCGAGACCTTGTCGAGGTTCTCCCCCTGCTTGATTCCATAATCGCCACGATTGATTTGGAAATTCGTGCGGACGACGAGGAGGTCGCCTTGAATTTTGCCGCCGGTGCGGTCTGCGAGGCGGCCGGGGAGATAGGTGACTTTGACCGGGACGGTGATTTCCTTCGATACGCCCTTCATGGTGAAAACGCCCTTCACATTAGCCGTGCCGGAGTTTCCGTCCTTCTTCGAATCCAAGACCTCCTTGATCTCAAAGGTGATTTCTGGATGTTTTGCCGTATCGAGCCAGTCGGCTCCGAGCATGTGTTCCTGCATCAGAGGATTCGGAACAGTGAGAGTTTTGGCGTCGACGATGATTTTTCCTTCGATGTCCTCTGGTTCGGCTGGATCGGCGGATATTGTGCCGCTGATGCCATTCGTCGTTCCACTTATGGATTCCAGCGGAGCGTCGAGTTTGAAGACGATATTGTTGACTCCTTTCGGATCCTTGAAGTCGAAAGCGACCTCATCGGCGAAGGCTTGGGTGGCGAGTAGGGCGGTGAGTGCGAGGACTTGGATTTTCATGGCTTTTGGATTTTTGGACTTTTTGGTGAAAACAGGAAGCTGGCGGCGAAAATCCCGAAAGACAAGCCGATTCCGACCGCGACGAAGTCCACCCCAGGCACGAATTTTTCCTGCTTCACCTCATAGGAAATACCGGTGATTTCATCCGTTGCAGGGATCGTGACATAGGTCTTCGTCCATCCCATGTCGGCACCGCTAAACCACCACCACGAAAGGCAGGTCGAGAGGATGAAAAGGGCGAGAAGGCGGGTGATGGTGCGAAGTGGAGATTTCATGGGGCTTTGGGTTTGTTCTGTGGTTCGGCCAGAACTTGCCGGCGAAGTTGACTCATGTTTGGCACTTCCAGAAGCAATCTTTTACCGTCTTTTGAAACAACGCCCGTTGCCGTCACTTTCTCTCCCACGAAGGTTTTGAGAAGTCGCGTGGAGAAATCGCCCTTTTCGGAATTCACAAAACACAGCGCGAGATCGTGGGAGTCGGCTCCCTTGAAGGTCAGGAAACGCCGCGAGCCCTCTTCCCGGAACTGCCCGATTTCGCCTGTGACCGTTGCCGTTTTTCCATCGCGGCGGGCGATTGCTGTGCGCTCTCCAGCGGTGAACATGTCCCGCTCCTCGCCCTCTTCAGCTTGCGGCGGCGGCGTCTTGCTTTGGCTCAGGTTGACCGCCGCAAGAATTCCAGCAAGCACTAGGATTGTCACCACGGTTGCAATCCACACCGGAAAGCGTCGCGCTGGTTTGCTCGGAACCGCCGGTTGTGGCGGTGCTGGCCTTGCCGCCGGTTTGTTTGCTGCGGGGCGCGCAATTTTTAATCGCTCCAAATCCGCGAGCGCAGCGGTGGCATTCACTGGTCGGTCACTCGGCAAGAACGAAAAAAACTGTTCAACCCAGGCCGACAGGCCCGCAGGCAAATCGGGCCGATACTCGGCGAGCGGGATGAAGTCGTGCTGCAAATGCGCGGCGATGATGCTCGGAATGCCTGCACCTTGAAACGGATTCCGCAGGGTGAGAGCGCGATAAAAAACACAGCCCAGAGAGTAGAAGTCGGTGCGGTGGTCGATCGGTTGGCAGTTGAGTTGCTCGGGCGATAGGAAGTAGATCGAGCCGGTCAATGCACCCGCGTGGTCCAGGGTTTGCTCGGATGGAGCCGCCATGACCTTTGCGAGGCCGAAGTCCAGCAGCTTGACCCTTGCATCGCCGCCCTCGCTCCAAGTGACCATGATATTCGCCGATTTGATGTCGCGATGCACCATGCCGAGAGAGTGAGCCGCTCCGAGCGCATCCAGACACTGGCGCGCAAATTCCCAAAAAACCCGCGCCTCCATGGGCTGGGTCAGGCTGTCCAGACTTTCGCCGTTGATGAATTCCATCACCACAAACACATTTTCGTGGGATGGCAGGAAATCGAAGATCGTTACGATATTCGGATGCTGGAGGCTGGCGAGGCGCTTGGCTTCGTTGAAAGCGCCCGTGGCATCCGTGAGTGCCTCGGCACCGGTATGCACGCTTTTGATTGCCACATGACGATTCAAAAGCTGGTCATACGCGAGGTAAACCGCGCCCTCTCCTCCAGAGCCGAGCTTGCGGTCGATCACATAGCGCCCGCCGATGACTGAGGCCTCGATATCAGATTCCACGGCCGTCGACCTGAGCAGAGGCGGTGCAAAACTCAAGCCGCCATACATTGCGATTTCGTAACAATCGTCCGAAAGCCCGAGGAAGGGGAGGGGTGTCAGAGGACCACGGCAAAGAGGAGCTGACTACCGTTGCTGCATTCCTGCCCTGGCGGGGTTCGCCGGTCCGCAGTCCATGGCCCCTGACGCTCAAAAACCTAATCGCGGCAGGCAGGCGAGGCAACTGGTAATCCATCGATCTTGCCCGCAGGCCGCGTCCGTGCAAAATCCCACGCATGTCTTCTATCAATCAGGATTCCGTTCGTCAGGCTCTCAGCGCCGTCAAATACCCCGGCTTTTCGCGTGATATCATCTCGTTTGGTTTGCTCCGCGATGTGGTGGTGAGCGGATCGGATATCGATGTCCAGCTAGTGCTCTCAACAAATGACACGGGCATTGCAAAAAAAATCCACGCCGACGCGACAGCGACTCTACAAGCCATGGGCGGCGCCGGCCGTGTTTCTGTGAAAATCGATGTCCAAGCCCCTGCCTCGACCACCGGAGCCGTGGGTCCTGCGAGGATCGAGGGCGTGAAGCATGTCATCGCCGTGGCCAGTGGAAAAGGTGGTGTCGGAAAATCTACTGTCGCAGCCAATCTGGCCCTCGCTCTCGCGCAATCGGGTGCCAAGACGGGGCTCTGCGATTGCGATATCTACGGCCCGAGCATCGCTCTCATGTTCGGCGGAACCAACGAGCGCCCGACGGCTGATGATGACAACCGCATCATCCCCATCGAGCGGCACGGTGTCTCGCTCATGTCCATGGGTTTCCTCCTCGATGATGGATCACCCGCCGTTTTGCGCGGGCCGATGGTGACCCGCTACACGCAGCAATTTTTGCGTCAGGTCGCGTGGGGCGATTTGGATTACCTCATCCTCGACCTCCCTCCTGGCACCGGTGATATCCAGCTCACCATCGTTCAGACCGTGGCGCTTTCTGGGGCCATCATCGTCACCACGCCGCAGGAGGTCGCGCTCATCGACGCGCGGAAAGCCATTTCGATGTTCGGCAAAACGAATGTGCCTGTCCTCGGAATCGTCGAAAACATGAGCTTCTTCGTCTGTCCGGGGGATGGAAAACGCTACGACATTTTCGGCACGGGTGGGGGTTCCCGCGAGGCGGCGAAGCTTCAGATTCCGCTGCTGGGCGAGGTTCCGATCGAGCCTCTCGTGCGCGAGGCGGGCGACACCGGGCGTCCCGCTGTGGCTGCGCATCCGGGAAGCGCAGCGGCGGGAGTTTTTCAAGGCATCGCCGAAAAAATCCGCGCCATTCTCAAGTAGCTGTCTTCTGAATCAAGGCTGGGCCTCGGGTTGCTTTGCGACCTTTGAGGAATGCTGGTCGATTTTTTGAGCAAGCGCGGGATTTTTTGGATCCAGCCCATGGGCTTTTTGCCAATAGATGACTGCCTCTGTGGTTTTGCCGAGTTTTTCGTAGGCGTCGCCGATGTGATCGAGAACCACAGGGTCGGGCTTCTCAAGAAGCGAGGCGGCGCGGAGGAGTTCGGCTACGGCTTCCGTGTAGCGCCCTTGGCGGAAAAACACCCAGCCAAGGGTGTCGACATAAGCCCCGTTGTGCGGGTCGAGTTCCAGTGCGCGGTGGACTAGTTGCTCGGCGGCGGCCAGATTTTCGTTCTGCTCGGCCCACATGTAGGCGAGGAAATTGTAGGGATCCGGATTTTCGGGATCGAGGCTGATTGCTGTTTTGATGAGTTCCGCCGCCTTCACATAGTGCCCCGCTTGCTCGGCGGCGGCGCCGTAGCTCATGTAAAAAGACGGGTCGAGCATTTCGGGATTTGAGTTCGATGCTTCGATCAGTGTTCGCTCAAATGCCATGAGCGCGGCGGCATGTTGCTTGGATTGGCTGAGGGAGATCGCCCGCAGGAGCGTGAAGCCAGTCAGGTAGGGGAAGCGTTTCTCTGCTTCGACGGAATATTGAAGGGCGACTTCATGCTCTCCAGAGCGAAGCGCGACGCGGATGATGTCCTCGTAGCGGCGTGGATCAATCGGCGCAACCATGAGAGCCTGACGCATGCTGGCGAGGGCGGCGGGGAGTTCGTTTTCTCGAAGTCTTATGCGGGCGAGTTGGTCGTAGGCAGCGAGATTCATTGGGGTTTCTGCAATGACCTCATCCAGTAGGCGCGCGGCAGCGGCATTGTCGCCAGTGTGCGCGTAGCACTCCGCGAGCTTTTCCTTCAACCCCGAAAGTGATGGCTGCTTTTCAAAAGCCGCCTTGTAGAGCTCGACCGCGCTGGCTGCATCGCCGCAGGCGAAATAATAATCCGCCGTTCTGGATAGGATTTCTGGATCGTTCTCGCCGGTTTGTGCCGCACGATCGACGAGCACGAGGATTTTCTCCCAGTCGCTTGGCAAAATCGGGAGCTTCGAACGCTTGGTATCCCTGATCCGTAGTTCGGCTAAATCCAGCCAGAATGCGGGATTTTTGTTTTCGGATTTCAGCGCCTTCTGAAAAAGCCCCTCGATTCGCTTTTTTTGACCTGTCGCCCGGCAAACTTCCCATAGAATCTCGAAGGCGCTGGAATTATCCGGCGCGATGTCGTGCGCGATGGCGGCAAATTTCTCTGCAAGAACTGGTTTATCAAGTTGGCGAAGGTAGATATTCGCCAGCGCAATAGGCGCCGAGGGATTGCGAGGCGAGGCCTTGACGGCATCCTTCAATACGGAAAGCGCCTCGGTTGTTTCTCCCTGGCGAAGATAGTGCTGGGCGACATCCAAAGCCAAATCACAAAAGGCGGGATCCAACGCCAGCACGCGCTTTTTGTTTTCGAGCGCCTTGTCCGGGCCTTCTGTTTCTTCTTCAAAAATGGCCTGCATGTAGCGGGCGTGGGCTTCGGCTGTTTTTTCCGCCCGCTCGGAAATCTCAAAGGGAATAGGGTGGGCGAGACACTCGGGAACCTGAAAGTCGGCTTGCGAGCCTGCGGCAGAGAGGGAAAAGGCAACCCACCCGGCAAGTCCTGCAACACAGGCTGGCATCCGGAGGCGGTGGAGGTCTGCCGATCGTCCGTTCATTGCTGCGACAATAACCGCTCGATGGCGTTTTTCCATATGGAAATGAACAGCAGCATCTGGCTCAGATTTCTTGAAACCCTCGGAGAAGTCCGCGATAGTCGTCCGCTTCATGGCGAAGCGCTCCACAGCAGTCAAAATTCCGGCATTTGTTGTCGGTCTGGTGCTCCTATTTTCGGGAATTTACCTCTTCGCGTCGCTGGCAAGTTACGATCCCCGCTCAGTCCCAGGCTGGGCGCCGATTATCAGCAGCGTGGCCCGATCGGTCGGAGCAAGTCCGAATCTGGGTGGACCACTTGGCGCTCTTCTCGCCGGGTATTCACTCTTCTTCTTCGGCGGGGCGGCTTATTTGCTCGCCATGGTGACCATCGGCTACGGCTTGGCGAAATGGTTCCTGCCTGCCTACCGTCTGCGTGACAAAGTCCCGTGGGGCATTCTCATGGTTTTGCTCGGGGCCTGCCTCCTTCAACTCCAGCCTATCTTTTTGACCGATTGGAAATCCGACCTTCGCATCGAGGGGCCGGGCGGATTTTTTGGACTCTGGCTCGGTCGGAAAGCCATCTACAATCTCGTCGGGAGCTTTTCATTTTTTCTCCTCTCCGCTCTCTATGTCATCAGCCTTCTTTACGCGCTGACTTCCCATCCCATCCGTGATGGACGCATCGCCTGGAAGGCCTTTTTGGCTTGGCGCGAAGCTCGCCGTGTGGCGCGCTTGCAGACACTCGCGGCCGATAAACGCATCGAGGAGGAACGCGCTGCACTGGAGAAGAAGGCCGACAAGCTGGAGAAAAAAGCCCGCAAAAAAGGCATCGAAATCCCCGAGCCGGAATTGGAGCTATTTCCGGCTGATTTGCCGGAACCCGAAATCATTGATGCCACGGCCTCATCGGCCTCCAAAAAGCCGAAGCTCTCGGAACTCCGCGCCAACCGCGACACGAAGGATTCGTTTCCTCCCGGTCTCATCGATGTGCATTTCGAGAATTATGTGATGCCCGGCACGGAGCTTCTGGATGCTCCGGATGAGACCGATCGCGAGCCCCTCGACCGCGAGGAGCTGAAGAACAATCAGAATCTCATCATCGAAACCTTGGCTCAGTTCGGCATTAAGGCGACCCCTGGCACGATAACCAAGGGGCCTACGATCACACGCTACGAGGTTTACCCGGATGTTGGCGTGCGCGTTGACAAAATCGTGGCGCTGGAGCGCGACATCGCCCGGGCAACCCGCGCCGAGAGGATCAATATCCTGGCTCCGATTCCCGGGAAGGACACGGTTGGCATCGAGATCGCCAACTCGAAAAAGGTGAAGGTGACTCTTCGTGAACTCTTCGAAAAGGATGTCTGGCGCGAATCCTCCGCAAAGCTCCCTCTCGCACTTGGCATGGATGTTTACGGCAACACGATCATCGGCGACCTTGCCAAAATGCCACATCTGCTTGTCGCGGGAACCACGGGTAGCGGCAAAAGCGTTTGCATCAACTCGATCATCGCCAGCCTGCTCTTCCGCTACTCGCCGGAGCAACTGCGCTTCATCATGATCGATCCGAAGGTTGTCGAGATGCAGATTTATAACTCCCTGCCGCATCTCATCACTCCCGTCGTCACCGATCCCAAAAAGGTGTTGCTTGCGCTCCGCTGGGTTGTGGATGAAATGGAACAGCGCTACAGGATTTTCGCCAAGTGCAAGGTCAAGAACATCTCAGCCTTCAACGAGCGCCCGCTCCCGAAATCCCAGGCCGAGCTGGATGCCGAGAGTGCCGCCAATGCCGCTAAAGAAAATCCGGCCGTCGAGCCTGAAGCGGTGTTTGAGGAGCCTCTCAGCGAGACTGCGGCGCCTTTCGATGACCCGTTGCCTTCTGCGGAGCCTGATGAACTCGAGTCCAGCGAAGAAGAACCCCCCGATGAGGAGCCGATGGCCCCGCCGGTGCGAGTGCCGCGCTCGGACGATCTCATCATTCCAGACCGCATGCCGTTCATCGTCGTGATCATCGACGAGTTGGCGGATCTCATGCAGACCGCTCCGGCAGATGTCGAGAGCGCCATCGCGCGTATTACCCAAATGGCCCGTGCAGCCGGCATTCACATGATCGTGGCCACTCAGACGCCGCGGGCTGATGTTGTGACCGGCATTATTAAAGCAAACATCCCAAGCCGCATCGCATTCCAGGTCGCCTCGAAAATCGATAGCCGGGTTATTCTGGATGAAAATGGAGCCGAAAAACTCCTCGGCCAAGGCGACATGCTTTATCTACCGCCCGGAACCTCGAAATACACCCGCGCTCAAGGTGTGCTCGTAACCGAGGAGGAAATCCACCGCCTCGTGGAATTTGTTTCGAAACAAGCCGAGCCGAATTTCGATAAGACCATTCACGATAAACTCACCAGCACCTCTATTCCCGAGGAGGATGTGAGTGATGAGGACGAGGCACTTTGCACCAAATGCCTTGAAGTCATCCGGCAGGAGAACCGCGCCTCCACATCCATGCTCCAACGGCGCTTGAAATTAGGCTATACACGCGCCGCCCGTGTGATGGATATTCTCGAGCAACGCGGCATCGTTGGGCCCAAAGACGGCGCGAAGGACCGCGAAATTCTTGTCGATCTCAACGAGGAGGGCCAATTTTGAAACACCACGACCATCAGCCCGAAAGCGATTTCTTCATCGGTGCCCGCCTCTCCGCGCGCCGGCAGAAACTCGGCATCCAGCTTGAGAAAGCCGCCAAGGATATCCGAGTCTCGGTGTCCCGCTTGAGCCAGATTGAATCCGACGATTTCTCCAGCTTTGCCCATCCTACCTACGCGCGGTTGTTCCTGGTCGATTACGCGAATTATTTGCACGTCCCGCTCGACGAAATTCGCGACTACCTGCCAGGCAGTAAAAAACTCGGCACTACTGAAAATCGCTACCTCGAAGTTCTGCTGGCACGCCAAACCTTCCTTCACGGCGATCAGTTCAAATCCCTTCGCCGCCTTCTCTTTGGTGTCGGCGCCGGTCTCTTGGTTCTTATTCTCATCGGTCTCGGAATCTATTTCTGGAAAACCTGGAAAAAATTGGAGCGCGTCCAGCCGGTTGTCAATGCTTCAGCCTCTCTGCCGGCTGCCACGCCAAGACCCGTTGTCTCACCCACCGCCAAACCTCGCCCGTCCGCGACCCCCGCATCCAGTTCCGAGGTTGTGCGCGTGCTCCCCGAAGCCACGCCTACTCCGGCTACCAAAGCTTCGCCAACGCCCTTCACCCTCCCGCCATTCGAACCCTCTCCCCGGCCGAAACGCCCGCAATGAATTCCTCTACTGAAGTCGCCCCGCGCCGAGTTGGCATGATTAGCCTCGGCTGCGCCAAAAATCTCGTCGATGCCGAAATCATGCTCGGCTCCGCAAAATCCGAGGGATTTGAAATCACCGCCGACCCCGCCGAAGCGGATGTCCTCATCGTGAACACCTGCGGATTTATCGATTCCGCAAAACAGGAGTCCATCGACGCCATTCTCGAAGCCTCCCGCCAGCGCAACGAGGGCAAGCGCCCGGATGCCAAAATCGTCGTCAGCGGCTGCCTTTCCCAGCGCTTTTCCACCGACCTCGTCGGCGAACTTCCCGAAGTGGACGCCTTCATCGGTCTCGATCAGGTGGCAGAAGCCGGCGCTATCTTCCGCCGCGTGCTCGAAGAGGACAAATCCAGCGTCCTCAACCTCGTCACCCCAAAGTCCCGCTACATCCCCGACTTCGCCACCCCGCGCTTCCGTCTCACGCCAAATCACTCCGCCTATGTGAAAATCGCCGAGGGTTGCAATCATCCCTGTAGCTTTTGCGTGATTCCCCAAATGCGCGGACGCCACCGCAGCCGCGCCATCGATTCCGTCGTGCGCGAGATTCGCAGCCTCGTTGCCGAAGGTGTGAAGGAGATCAATCTCATCAGCCAAGACACCACCTACTACGGCATGGACCTCTGGGATGAAAAAGCAGGCCCGCGCCAGCCTGTGGACGCCTCGCGCGGGACCTCGCTCATCCACCTCTTAGATGAGATCGGTGAAATCGGCGGCGAGTTTTGGGTTCGCCTCCTCTACACTCACCCCGCGCACTGGAGCGACGACCTCATCGCCGCCATCGCCCGCAACCCTCATGTGGCCCGCTATGTGGACATGCCCCTCCAGCATATTCATGCCGAAATGCTCAAGCTCATGCGCCGCGAGACCTCGCGCGAGCACATCGAAAATCTTATCACCCGCATCCGAGCAGGTATCCCAGGCATCGGCCTCCGCACCACATTCATCGTCGGCTTTCCCGGCGAAACCGAGGAGCACTTCGAGAGCCTCCTCGCCTTTATCGAGGAAACCCGCTTCGAGCGTCTCGGCGTCTTCAATTACTCGCAGGAGGATGGCTCCCGTGCGGCCAAAATGGACAACCAAGTCCCCACGCGCACCAAAAACCGACGCTACCGCGAAGCCATGAAACTCCAGCAGCGCATCGCCCGCGAAATGGCCGAATCCCGCACCGGCCAAACACTCCGCGTCCTCGTCGAAACCCCCAACTCCGGCCGCACCGAACACGACGCCCCCGAAGTCGATTGCCGCGTCATCCTCACGCAACCCGCTGAAGTCGGCACCTTCATCAACGCCAAAATCCTCGGAGCCCAAACCTACGACCTCGTCGGCGAACCAATCTGATTCCAAACTTGCCGCCATCCATCCTTTAGATCAACTTTCCCACATGAGCACCTCCACCACAAAAAAAACCACCCGCCCCCAAGCCTTCACCCTCATCGAGTTGCTCGTCGTCATCTCGATCATAGCCATCCTCGCCTCCCTCGCCTTCCCGGCAATCGGCGGTGCCATGGACTCCGCAAGGAAAACCACAGCCAAAAACTCAGCGGTTCAGATCGCCAACGCCGTAGTGGCTTATGAGACGGAGTATGGCAGGTTGCCAACCAATTCAGGAACAACGGTCGGATCCACTCTCATGAATGCTCTGACCGCTTCCGATGCCACTAACAATCCCAGAGCCATCGTATTCTTGGAAGCTCAAGCTTGGAAAAAAGGCAAGGGAGGAACAAATGCAAGTGGAGATTATCAAGACCCTTGGGGGGGCACTTATCAGATTTTACTGGACGATAACTATGATAACAGAATGACCAATGATTTCCCAAAACTGTCAGGTTCTGGAACCGAGAGCATAACGCTTGTAAAGAAAGTGGCTATTTGGAATACCAACGCAAGCACCAAGCTTCTTGTTAGGTCTTGGGAGTGAGATGGGTTACCAGTTTTTAATCCACTGATTGCTGTTTGCGGCACCTCCCCCGCGTGACCAGAGGTCGTAAAAATTTGTTCCAGACCTTGCTGCGTCGCCAGGATATTGGTAACCATAGCCCTCGCCGAAGGGGTCCAAGATGGCTTGGTTAGTCTCCGACATATTGGAGTTCGTGCCCATACGTTTGGAGAATTCAAAATAAACTTTTCCTGTTGAGGGGGCTAGTGCAGCCCTTAAAAAGGCGTTGTTAGTGAATGGTGGTGTGGTATTCGTCCACGCTGGATAATCCCCCATATCCGCCTTGTAACTCTCCAGAGCTGCCGCCAGTGCGGCGATTTCCGCTTCGGCGCGGCTGCGGGCGGCCTTTTTCTGCACATATCCGGCTGTTTGCAACACTAGGCCGGCCAGGATGGCTATGACAGTGATCACAACAAGCAACTCGATCAGGGTAAAGCCGTGCAGGGCATTTGGGTTGCGATTGGAGCGGAAGGGGCTTGGGGTTTTCAAAAAGCGCATGGTCTAAACCTGTAAAATACCGCCCGCTCGGACAAGGAAAACTTTCCAAAAACTTCGAACCCCCAAAAAAACTACTCTCCTTGAGAAAATAAAATTGACCTCACTATATCTTGTGGTGATTTTCCCAGCGATTCTCGCATCAATACAACATATATGCGCTGCCCGAAATGTGGAACCCTCGATGATAAGGTCATTGACTCCCGTCTCTCCAAAGACGGAGCTACTATCCGCCGTCGTCGGGAATGCCTCGATTGCCAGTCGCGTTTTACGACATATGAAGTATTGGAGCGCAATGAATTGCGAGTTATCAAGCGGGACGGCCGCCATGAGATTTTCGAGCGAAGCAAACTCCTTGGCAGCATTGCAAAAGCTTGTGAGAAGCGATCCGTTACCTTGGAATCCATGGAGCATGTCGTCGAAGACATTTTGCAGGAGATCGAAAACAGCCAAGAGCGGGAGATTTCCTCCAAGCACCTCGGCGCCCTTGTGATGGCACGACTCCACGCGCTCGACCCCGTCGCCTATGTGCGATACGCCTCGGTCTACCGCCAGTTTCAAGAAGTCGGCGACTTCATCGAGGAAATCGAATCCCTCGGACGCCGCGTCGCCCTGACCCCCGACCAAGCCGAGCTTTTTAAAAAGTGATTGCCCTCCGTGACAACTACCCGCTCGTGCGCTTCCAGGATGGCAGCGTGATGAACTACGACCGCGCCTGGTTGGCCTCCGCCGTCGTGCGTGCCGCCGAGGTTGCCGGCTACAAAAAATGGTGGCTCACCACCCATGTCACCGAAAGCATCTCCAGCTACCTCCAGCAGGAATTCGACGAGAACATCGTCACCATCTCCCGCTTGGAAAAAGCCGTCCAATCCGTGCTCCAAGTCATCGGCTACTCGGATGTCGCCCGCTGCTTCGAAACCCTTCCCCCGCCGGTCACGCTTTCTCTTCCCGAACTCGCCCGCCGCGCTGGCACAGGCTACGAGCTCGTTTTCTTCAACCTCCTCCACGAGCGCCTGCGCGAAATTCTCGAGTCCCCCGCTAGGCAGGTGGAAATCCACGGCCTCCACGACTGCGTGAAGCTCCTCCGCTGCGCCAAGCACTGGAGCACCGACTGCTCCGGCTTGATGAGCGAAATCGTCTCCTTCATCCGCACCGAAGCCGCATCCAGTCACCGCGCCCACGAACTCAACCTCCAACTCGCATGACGCTTTTCGAAAAAATCATCGCCCGCGAAATCCCCGCCGACATCGTCTTCGAAGACGACCAATGCCTCGCCTTCCGCGACATCGCCCCGCAGGCTCCGATTCATATCCTCATCATTCCGAAAAAACCTGTCGCCCGCATCGGAGCCGCCCAAGCCGATGATCAAAGCCTCCTCGGCCACCTTCTTCTCATCGCCGCCGAAATCGCCCGCCGCGAAAACATAGCCCCCACCGGCTACCGCCTCGTCATCAACAACGGCCCCCACGGCGGAGAAACAGTTCCCCATCTTCACATCCACCTCCTCGGTGGACGCCACCTCACCTGGCCACCAGGCTAAAAAAAGCCCGCCCGCCGTGCTCCCTATCGAAACTGCCAATCTGTCTGCTCGAACCAAAAATTTGGACGATCGTCCAAATTTTTGGTCGGCCGCTGAAGCTGATGGGAGCTGGGCTTTTGAGGGGTGATGGCCCGGTTTTTGGAGGAGGCGAGGGGAGGTGATGGCCTATTCGCCGTCCCAGAGAAAATGTTCGAGGCGGAGTTGTTTGATGCGGTTTTTGGCCTCGAGGGAACGGGGGCCATCGGTTGCTGCGAGGGTTTCGTAAACGCGGATGGCTTCGGGCCATTTTTGGGTGGACTCGAGGATGCGGGCGGCTGCGAATCCGGCTTTGTAGAACCAGAAGAACTCGGCGGGTGCTTGCGCCGTGGGTTTGAAGACATCGTAGTAGATGGCAACGGCGGTATTGAGGTCGCCGGTTTTTTCGAGGGCGGTGCCGATGCGGGTCAGGGCTTCGTTGCGCCAAGCGGGCGTCGTGGATTGCTCGGTGGCGATTTGTTTCCAGACTTCGATGGCAGCGCGGTAGTTGGCCGGGTCGTTGTCACCGAGGGAGTAGAGGTTTTTGCCTTTTTCGATAATCGCGGTGGCGCGGGTGTCGGCAGGGGGATTTGAGGAGAGGATTTTGTCCAGAACGAGATTTGCCTCGAGGGGCTTGCCTTGGGCGGCGATGAGGGAGGCTTGTTCCAGGCGGGCTTCCGCTGCGAGGGCACCGTTGCCGCTGGCGACTTCCTCGAAGAGCAAAATGGCCTCATCGGGTGCGGTGGCGGAAGGAATGCGGGAAACGGATTGGGCGGCGAGGAAGAGGGCGGGCTCGTCGTATTCGGTGTCGGGAAATTTTCGGGCGAGGGTTTCGAGTTCGACGCGGGCCGTGGCGAAGTCGCCTTGGCGGTAGAGAAGCTCGCCGAGCTTCATTCTGACGGACGCTTCAGGGTCGGTATTTTGATAGGCGCTGAGAAAAGTCCGCGCGGCGGCGATGGCTTTTTCGGTGTTGGCGGGGTTTCCATCATCGGTAAGGAAAACCTTGAGTGCGGCTTCGCGCGAGGGTTCTGCCTGGGTGGAAATGCGGCGGAGTTCGGCATCCGCCCCCGGGTAGTCGAGCTGTTGGTATTTCCACTCGGCGAGGGCGAGGCGTGCGCGGGATGCGATGCCTGGAACGGATGATCTTGCGAGGGCCTGGAGGGTGGACTCGGTGCGGGGATCGCCTTGGCGCGCGAGGTGGAAAGCCTCCTGCATGCGGAAGGCTGGAATGCGCGGACTGGACGGGAATTTTTGTTCCAGTTCCGCAAGGGCGGTATTTGGCGTGCTTCCTGCGAAAAGTTGGCAGAGGGCGGCATTGAAAAGGGCTGACTCGGCGAGATCGGAATTCGCGGCGGCGGAGGTGAAAGCAGCTGAAGCGGCTGTTTGGTCGCCTTTGCGCGAGAGGGCGAGACCGCGCAGGAAATCCGTGTGGGGCGAGGAGCCTGTGGGCGGGAGGAGTGAGAGGGCCTCATCGTTCCGGTTTAAACGAATGCGGAGGGCGGCAAGTTCGAAGAGCGTTTCCTGCGCAAGGGGGTTCGATGCGGGGTCGGATGCAAGGCGTTCCAGAAGGGCAAGGGCGTTGTCTGGTGTCTTCTGGCGGGCTTCGAAACGGGCGAGGTAGTAGGTGGCGAGCCTCTGGCGTAGGCTCGGCTCCGGATCGCTGGACCAGCGTTTGAGTTCGCTCGAGGAGGGGCTTGTCGCGCCAGAGTAGATTTCGTCGAGTGACGAAAAGACATCCTTCAGGCCTGGCATTGAGGGGTGGGCGGCGATGAATTCCTCGAGAAGCGTCTCGGCTTCGGCATTTCTCGATAGGTGCTGAAGAGCTGTGGCTTGGAGGGTGATGGCTGAGACAGCCATGTCTGCGTTGGCTGGTGCAAACGAGGTCAGGAGGCTTAAGACAAGCTCGTCATTTTCTTCCTGTGAGGAGGCTTTTGCGAGGAGGAGGCTTTTGCGGGACTTCTGCGCGTTGGTGCTGGCAGCGATTTGCTCGAGGCATGAGCGGGCGGAAGTGGGATTTTTTTGAACGAGTAAAATTTCAGCCAGATCCAAAAGGGCTAAGGATTTTATCTCCGAGGGCGGCCAGGATGAAGCGGGGGCGAGTGTTGCCGCCGCATCTTGCAGCTTGCACAAGTTTTTCAGCATGCGGGCCTGGCCGATGACGGCTTCTTTTTGAAATTCAAAATCCGAAACACGAGCCGCGCTGGCGTAGGTTTGGGAGGCTTTGAGCCAATCCCCGTTGGCGGCGAGTGCTTGGCCGAGCCAGAAATCGCGGGCGGGACCCGAAGGGATGCCGGAGGATGTGATGAGGGCTACGGCGGCCTCCGATTGGCCGGCTTCGATCAAGGCGCGGGCATAGAGAAGGTTCGCCTGGGCATCCGCCGTAGGGCTTCCGATTGATGGAATTTGCTGCTCAATTTTTACCAGTGCAACCTGCGGGAATCCGTTCTCGAGGGCCTCACGGGCTTCGTCGAGAGGTGAGGCGCAGGCGAGGATGGGAGTGAGAAGAAGCGGCCAGAGGCGTTTCATGATTTGAGATATTTTGCGAGGTAGCGGGCGGTTTCGCTTTCTTTGACACGGGCGACTTGCTCGGGCGTGCCTTCTGCAACGATGCGGCCGCCGCCAGAGCCTCCATTGGGTCCGAGGTCGATGATCCAGTCCGCGCATTTGATGACCTCGAGATTGTGTTCGATGACGATGAGGGTGTTTCGGGCGTTTCGAAGTTTCATAAGCACTTCGAGGAGTTTGTGGATGTCGGCGAAGTGCAGGCCGGTCGTTGGCTCATCGAGGAGGTAGATTGTGCGCCCGGTGGGGCGTTTGGAAAGTTCGGCGGAGAGTTTGAGGCGCTGGGCTTCACCGCCGGAAAGTGTGGTGGCTGATTGGCCAAGCCGCAAATAGCCGAGGCCGACATCCTGCATCGTTTCGAGCTTCGCGCAAAGCGCGGGCACATGGCGGAAGAAGCGCGCGGCGTCATCGACCGTCATCTCCAGCACATCGGCGATGTTTTTGCCTTTGTAGGTCACCTCGAGCGTCTCGCGGTTGTAGCGGCGGCCGTGGCAGACCTCGCACTCCACATAGACATCGGCGAGGAAGTGCATTTCGATGCGGATGAACCCATCGCCCTGGCAGTGCTCGCAGCGGCCGCCTTTGTTGTTGAAGGAAAATCGTCCTGAGTCGTAGCCGCGCACGCGGGAGGCCGGGAGTTCGCTGAAGAGGTCGCGGATGGGCCCGAGCGCGCCGGTGTAGGTTGCAGGGTTTGAGCGGGGGGTGCGTCCGACGGGGCTTTGGTCGATGACCACGACCTTGTCGAATTGCTCGATGCCGGTGATCGAGCGGTGGGCTCCTGGCCTCGCTTTCGCGCGGTGGAGGTCGCGCTCCAGGGCCACGCGAAGGATGTCATTGACGAGAGTGGATTTTCCGCTGCCGGAGACGCCGGTGACGCAAGTGAGGCATCCCACAGGAAATGCAGCGTCGATGTTTTTCAGGTTGTTCTCTGTCGCGCCTTGAACGCGGAGCCATCCATCGCCGATCTCTCCCTCAGCCGCCCCGGTCTTGCGGGGAGCGGTGCGCTGTTTGGGGACGGAAATGCGGACAGTGCCTTTGAGGTATTGCGCGGTGAGAGATTGTTCGTTTTGGAGGATGTCGTCCAGAGTGCCTTGGGCGACGAGTTGACCGCCGCGCGGGCCGGCTCCGGGGCCGATGTCAAGAATGTGGTCGGCGGCACGGATTGTGTCTTCGTCATGTTCCACCACGATGACGGAATTTCCAAGGTCGCGGAGGTTGCGGAGTGTTTGGATGAGGCGGTCGTTGTCGCGTTGGTGGAGTCCAATGCTTGGTTCGTCGAGGACATAGAGGACGCCAGAAAGACCTGATCCGATCTGCGTGGCGAGACGGATGCGCTGGGCTTCGCCGCCCGAAAGCGAGCCGCTTTCGCGGTTGAGTTGCAGGTAATCGAGGCCGACTTCGTTGAGAAAATGCAGGCGCTGCCGAACCTCGCGAAGGACATCTTTTACAATGCCCGCATCAGTTCCCGAGAGTTGGAGGTCCGCCATGACATCCGCCGCCTCGCGAATCGTGAGTCCACAAATCGCTTGAATCCCGAACTCCGCGCCTGACTTTGTTGCCACTGTCACGGCGAGGATTTCAGGGCGGAGGCGGGCGCCTGCGCAGACGCGGCACACGCGTTTCCCTTGGAGCATCCGCAGGCGCTTGCGGGAGAATTCGCTCTTTGTCGTTTCGTAGAGATTTTCGAGTTGGGCGAGGACGCCCTCGAATGGCTTGGTCGAAGTGCGGTTGGCGCCAATCGCCATCGAGATGTGTCTCTTTCCCGAGCCGTGAAGAACAAGGTCGCGGAAATTTTCCGGCAAATCACTCCATGCTTTTTCCACGGGAGCGGGCGTGTCGGCGAGGAGGCCATTGAGAAGCGAGGCGTAGTAGGCCTTCATGCGCTTATTGGCCTGCTTCCAAGGTCGAACTGCTCCCTGCGCGATCGTCTTCTCGGCATCAATCACAAGATCGGGATCGAAAAAACTCTCTGTCCCGATTCCTTGGCATGCAGGGCAGGCGCCGAGATGGCTGTTGAAGGAAAAATGCTTCGGCGTGAGTCGCGGCATGGTGAAGCCGGTCGAGGGATTGCAAAAATCGGTGGAGAATTTTTCTTCGATCCACTGTGCCGCTCCAGGCTCTTGGCGGCTTGTGGAGAGGTGTCCGCCGCCCAATCGCAAGGAAGTCTCCACCGAGTCGGCAAGGCGCTGGCCGAGGTCTGGACGCACGCTCAGGCGGTCTACTACGGCCTCGATGAAGTGGGGCTTTGTTTTATCGAGGCGGATGTTTTTTGTGTCTGCAAGCTCGATGACTTCGCCATCGACGCGAAGCCTGACAAAGCCCTCACGGCGAGCTTTTTCAATGACATCGCGAAATTCGCCGGTCTGACCGGTGACGAGCGGCGCGAGGACGAGAAACTTCGTTCCCTCGGGCCAGCGCAGGATGGCATCCGCGATTTCCTGCGGCGTCTGGCGGGCGACGCGCTGGCCGGTTTTCGGATCGTGGGGAATGCCAACCGCCGCGTAGAGAAGGCGGAGGTAGTCGTAAATTTCGGTTGTTGTCGCGATGGTCGAGCGAGGATTGGCTGCCGAAATGCGCTGCTCGATAGCGATGGCTGGCGACAGGCCCTCAATGTAGTCCACATCGGGCTTCTGCATTTGATCCAGAAACTGCCGGGCATAAGCCGAGAGGCTTTCGACATACTTGCGCTGGCCCTCGGCAAAGAGGGTGTCAAAAGCGAGCGAGGATTTGCCCGAGCCGCTCATGCCGGTCACCACCACGAGCTGGTGGCGTGGAATTTCGACATCAAGGTTCCGCAGGTTGTGCTGGCGGGCGCCTTTGATGCGGATCACGGAATGTTTCTCGTTGGCCATAGGGCGTTCGGTAGTTTGGAACAGACTGCGCGTGAATCCAAACGCAAATCCCGCGCCTCTTTGAAAATGCCTTGCGAACCGGAGCGGGAGTCTTAGCTTTTCGTCCATGTCCCCCGCATTGGCAGAATTCATTGGAACCGCCTTGTTGATTGTCCTTGGAAACGGCGTTGTGGCCAGCGTCATTCTCAACAAGAGCAAGGGGCAGGGCGGTGGATGGATCGTTATAACAGCTGGTTGGGCGATGGCCGTGTTTGTGGCTGTCTTTGCCGTTGGCCGGGTGAGCGGCGGACACTTGAATCCCGCTGTGTCCTTGGCCATGGCCCTTTCGAATCATTTCCCTTGGGAGAGTGTGCCCTCCTACATTCTGGCTCAGATGCTCGGAGCGATGACTGGTGCGGCTATTGTATGGGTCGCATTTTTTCCGCACTGGAAAATCACGGATGACGCCGAGGCAAAGCGGGCGGCCTTTTGCACGGCACCAGCGATTCGCTCCATTCCATCGAATCTGGCTTGTGAGATCATCGGAACCTTCGTCCTGATCTTTGGTGTCTTCTGCATGAAGGGCGCGAGCGGCGAGCCGCCGGGCATTGGAGTTTTTCCGATCGATCTGGGAGCGCTTGGAGCCCTACCGGTCGGGCTTCTGGTATGGTCTATCGGCCTCTCTTTGGGCGGGCCCACAGGGTATGCCATCAATCCCGCGCGGGATCTCGGGCCTCGCCTCATGCATGCCATTTTGCCGATCTACGGAAAAACGGGAAGCGATTGGTCGTATTCTTGGATTCCGGTGGTAGGCCCCTTGATCGGAGCTGTTCTTGCAGTATTGCTTCACAAGGCGCTCGGGCCCTTTTGATTTTATGAAATACATTCTTGCCCTCGACCAGGGAACGACGAGTTCGCGATCAATCGTCTACGACGAGTTCCTGCAACCGGTCGCGTCCGCCCAGCGTGAGTTCACCCAGCATTTTCCCCAGCCCGGTTGGGTGGAGCATGATGCCTTGGAGATTTGGGACTCCATTGTGTCGACCGCCCGGGAAGCCGTGGAGAAGGCGGGAATCAAGCCGCAGGATATTGCAGCCGCAGGCATCACAAACCAGCGGGAGACTGTTGTGGTCTGGGACCGCGCGACCGGCGAGCCGGTGCATCCCGCCATCGTGTGGCAAGATCGGCGAACGGGGGAGTTCATGGATGAATTGCGCAGGGAGGGCAGGGAGGCGCTCGTCCAGCAGCGCGCGGGGCTTCTCCTCGATCCCTATTTTTCGGCGAGTAAAATCCAATGGATTCTGAGCAAGATTCCTAACGGTCACACACGCGCTCTTGTCGGCGAGTTGGCTGTCGGAACCATCGATAGCTGGCTCATCTATAAGCTCAGTGGTGGCAAATCCCATATCACGGATGTGAGCAACGCTTCGCGCACGATGCTCATGAACATTCGCCTCGGTTGTTGGGATGCCGAGCTATTGGCCCTTTTTGGAATTCCCGAAGCGGTTCTGCCAAAAATTGTTTCCAGCAGTGGAAGGTTGGCTGAGATCGATGCCTCGTTTTTGGGGCATTCATTGCCGATTTGCAGCGCCATTGGCGACCAGCAGAGTGCGCTCTTTGGGCAGCTTTGCACCAAACCGGGAATGGTGAAGTGCACCTACGGCACGGGATGTTTTTTATTGGTTTTCACCGGCGCGGAGGCCATCGCGAGTTCGAATCGCCTCCTCACAACAGTGGCTTGGAGGATTGGTGACGGCCCCATGGAATACGCGCTCGAGGGCAGCGTGTTCATGGGCGGGGCATCGATCCAATGGCTTCGCGATGGACTGGGAATCATCTGCTCCGCCCCCGAGGTCAATGAACTTGCCGCGCGCGTTCCGGACAGTGGCGGTGTCGTGCTTGTTCCCGCTTTCACTGGACTTGGAGCGCCGTATTGGGATTCTGCGGCGAGGGGCACACTGCTTGGTATGACGCGTGGAACGACTGCTGCGCACATAGCCCGTGCCACGCTCGATGGCATCGCCTTCCAAGTGGCAGACCTCGTTGACGCCATGGGAAAAGACTCCGCAAAAAAAATCACAACCCTCCGGGTTGATGGCGGTGCCTGTGCCAGTGACCTCCTCATGCAAATTCAGGCCGATATTCTTGGAGTCGCAGTCGAGCGTCCAGCGAACATCGAAAGCACGGCTCTCGGTGCCGCGATGCTGGCGGGCCTCGGCGCTGGCATTTGGCCTGATATCGACGCCCTCTCTGCAATCCGAAATACGGAGCGCCTTTTCGAGGCTCAAACCCCGCCTCGTGACCGCAAAGTCAAACTGAAAACCTGGAAGCGTGCCGTGAAGCGCGCTCAAAAATGGGAGACAAAGTCATGAACCGAAAAAAACTACTGCAGCAAGTCGAGCAAGTTCCCGAGTGGGATGTGGCCATTATTGGCGGCGGCGCGACCGGCCTGGGGGTGGCGGTGGATGCTGCCACGCGTGGCTTCCGCACAATCCTTCTCGAGGCCTCTGATTTTGCAAAAGGCACATCCAGCCGCAGCACCAAGCTCGTGCATGGCGGGGTTCGTTATCTCGAGCAGGGTGACATCCCGCTCGTCCTGGAGGCCCTGCGCGAACGCGGACTCATGCACCGCAACGCGCCGCATCTCGTCCACCACCTCTCTTTCATCGTGCCCCGCTACCAGTGGTGGGAGGGACCATTTTTCGGCATCGGACTCAAGGTTTATGATGCCCTGGCTGGCAAGCTGAACCTTGCCCCGTCGCATTTGCTCTCGCGAGAGGAGACGATGGCACGGATTCCAAATATCGAGGCGGAGCACTTGCTTGGAGGCGTGGAGTATTTTGACGGCCAGTTCGACGATGCTCGGCTCGCGATCACTCTGGCGCGAACGGCAGTTCATCACGGGGCCTGTGCGCTCAATCACGCGCGTGTAACCGGCCTCGTAAAAACAGACGGCCTCGTGAGTGGTGTTCATTTCACGGATGTCGAAACTGGCCGCGATTATGAGGTGAAGGCGCGTGTGGTGGTGAATGCCACTGGCATTTTCAGCGACGAAATCCGCCTGATGGATGACGCCAAGGCTCAACGCGCCGTGCAGCCCAGCCAAGGTGTGCATTTGGTTCTTGACCGCTCGTTTTTACAGGGCGATTCCGCAGTTATGGTCCCTCATACGGACGATGGACGCGTTCTCTTTGTGATCCCGTGGCATGGCAAGGTGCTGGTGGGAACCACTGACACGCCGATGGATCATGCCGATCTGGAGCCTCGTGCTTTGAAGGAGGAGATTGGTTTTATTCTGCGCAATGCCGCCCGGTATCTGGCCCGTGATCCACAGGAAAAAGACATCCTCGCTGTGTTTGCGGGTCAGCGTCCATTGGTCCGCCCGCCCGGCAAGGACGGCACCGCGACGAAGGCGATTTCGAGGAATCACGAGGTCCTTGTTTCGAATGGCGGTTTGGTCACGATTGTCGGAGGGAAGTGGACGACCTACCGGCAAATGGCGGAGGACACGCTCGATAAAGCCATCACTCTCGCGGGTCTTGAAGACCGTCCATGCGTCACTGAAAATCTGCAACTTCACGGCTGGCGCAGTCCCAATGCGGAGCCTCTGCAGGATTGGCTTGCCGTCTATGGGAGCGAAGCTGCCGATGTGCTCGCGCTTGTGCAGGAGGATGCCTCGTTGGGAGAACTTCTTCACCCCCGCCTGCCTTACCAGATGGCGTCTGTCGTCCAAGCCGCCCGGCAAGAGCAGGCGCGCACAGTCGAGGATGTGCTTTCCCGTCGCACGCGGGCTCTTCTTTTGGATGCCCGAGCTGCCATCGAGTCAGCGCCGAAGGTGGCCGATTTGCTGGCCAAAGAACTCGGCCGCGATAAGGCTTGGGTGGAGGCTCAAGTGGCCGAATTCACGGAGCTGGCCAAAGGCTACTCGCAACCGGAATCTTGAGGGTCTCAGTCGCCGAAGCCTGCGCGCACCTCGTTCACGCCATCCAGCGATAGCATTTTTGCAATCAAGACCGATGCTGTGCCGGAGTTGATCTTGGGGGAAAAACTCACGGTTGCCGTTCCGTTGTGAAATGTGACGGATTGGTTGGCGGAGGCGGAGGATGATTTCAAAAAGGCACGAAGCTTGCCGAGAATGATGGCTTCTTCGAAGAGCGAAGGTGCTGCGGTTTTGGCGGTGGATTTGCCAACCCGGATGCTTTTGCCATCAATGTCCGTGACTTCAAAGGATGAGCGCAAACGCTCCCCAACCACTTCAGCGAGCGGTTGCGGGCGGGGTGGAGGCAGGGCGGGGCGAGTTTTTTCGGTGGGCGCGGGGGCGGGCGCACCGCCTGGCTTCCGAGTGGAAGTTGATTTCACGCTTTCGAGCGACTTCTGTGCGTTAGCGGGCTGATTCTCTGCACCGGCCTCCTTGCTGACAGCCCTCTTCGTTTGGCAGGCAGTCAACAGCCCAAGACAAATCAGAGACTGGACTAATAAAAGGCCGGTCTTTTTGAAGCAGGGAGACGCACAGAAATAAAACCGCTGAAAACGGTAAGCTATCATGCGAATCGAAGGCGGGGTGTTATTGAGGCCCCAAGCAATCCGTGGGAATGGAAAGTCCGCCGCGCGAGGCGGCGGAGCCATTCTACGACTTGTAGCGCAAACGCTTTTTGTGGCGGTTTTCTTTCATCCGCTTGCGGCGTTTGTGTTTTGCGATTTTTGACTTTCTCTTCTTTTTAATGGAACCCATGGGATTTCGGGACTGCGTTGTAAACTAATCTTGAACTAATATACGACTTTGTTGAGTGGATACTCGATGATCCCTTCAGCGCCGAGATTTTTCAGGCTGGGAATGATCTCGCGCACGATTTTCTCTTCGATCACCGTTTCGATGGCGACCCATCCGGGTTGGGCCAAAGGCGAAACGGTAGGATTCCGTAATGCGGGCAATGCCTCAAGCAATTTTTTTAAGCCGGACTCGGGAAGGTTCATTTTCAAGCCCACAAGATCTCTCGCGGCGAGGGCGCCTTTCAGGAGAAGTGCGAGGTGGCTGATCTTCTCCTTCTTCCAATCGTTCGCCCATGCGGAGCGGTTCGCGAAGAGCGCGGGATACGACTCCATGAGCGTGTCCACGATGCGGAGCTTGTTCGCGCGGAGCGAGGATCCGGTCTCTGTGATGTCCACAATGGCGTCGACGAGATCTGGCACTTTGACTTCGGTGGCACCCCAGGAAAATTCGACTTCGGCCTTTACTCCGGCGCGTTCGAAGAAGCGGCGGGTTATGCCGACCGCCTCGGTGGCGACGCGCTTGCCATCAAGGTCGCGGGTTGATTTGACCGGAGAATCCTCGGGCACGACGAGCACCCAGCGGGTCGGGTTTGCAGTGGCCTTGCTGTAGGGAAGTTTGACGACCTCTTCGACATCCGAGCCATTTTCCTCGACCCAGTCATGTCCTGTGATCCCGCAGTCCAGATACCCATGCTCGATGTAGCGGCTGATTTCCTGGGCGCGGAGGAGGCGGATGCGAAGCTCGGGGTCATCCACCGAGGGACGGTAGGAGCGGCTGGAGCCGGAAATCGCGTAGCCTGCTTTTGCAAAGAGGGCGATAGTTGGCTCCATGAGGCTGCCCGAGGGGAGGCCGATCGTGAGAATTTTTTGTTCCATGAGAACTGCTGAATTTTGGGTCGAGTGTTGAGAAGAGTGGTTTTGCTATGTGGTCAGATTGTCTGGGAGAGGAAGCCGCCGTCGATGCGGATGTCCGTGCCGGTGACGAATGAGCTGGCATTCGGGCTGGCCAAGAAAATGACGGCGCCAGAGAGTTCCTCGGCCTCGCCGAATCGCGCCATGGGCGTGTGACCCAGAATGGCTGCGGCGCGGGGAGTGGTCGAGCCATCGGGATTGAAGAGGAGACGGAGATTTTGTTCGGCGGGAAAGAATCCGGGAGTGATGGAATTCACGCGCACGCCGGAGGTCGCCCACTCGCGAGCGAGGAAATTCGTGAGATTCAGAACGGCGGCCTTGGCGGCGGAGTAGGCCACCACGCGGGAAAGAGGAATGTGTGCGGAGGCGCTGGCGACATTGATAATACTGCCTCGACCTGCGTCCACCATCGCCTGGCCGATGACTTGGCATGGCAGCAACGCGCCGCCGACGAGGTTGAGATCGAAGCTCGCCGTCCAATCCTCAGCGGCGATTTGCGAGAAGGGATTTTCAGGCGTCACGGTGACGCGTGGGTCGTTTCCGCCGGCGGCATTCACGAGGACGGATGGGACGCCGAAGCGCTCTGTGGTTGCTTTAAGAAGTTCCTCTAGGCTCTCGCGGTCTGTGGCATCGCACTCAATGAATGCGGCGCGTCCCCCGCTTTTTTGGATTTCGGCGGAACGCTGGGCGCCGCGCTCGGCATTGCGTCCGGCCACCACCACCGTGGCTCCTGCGGAGGCGAGCGCTACCGCCATGCTGCCGCCAAGGACGCCCGTTGCGCCGATGACCACAGCGACTTCCTCGGAGAGATCAAAAAGGTTCGTTGCCATATATTGGTCACTAAAAACAAACCAGCCCGAGCCCGCACGGTTTTTTTTGACTTGGAGTCGCGTCTGCAGCGGTAAAAATACGCCGCTCATGTTGAAGGATACCCAAAACGAGCGCGACGAGCGGCGCATGCCGATCGATCGAGTGGGAGTGAAGTCTCTGCGCTACCCGCTTCAGGTGCGCGACAAGGAGCACGCTGTCCAAAGCACAGTCGCCACCATTCAGCTGACGGTCGACCTGCCGCACCATTTCAAGGGCACGCACATGAGCCGCTTCATCGAGGTTCTTTCGGGGCATGGTCCGGTGATCCATGTGGAAAACATTCGCGACATTCTCGAAAAAATGTGTCGGCGCCTTGAGAGCGACTGCGCGCATCTCGAAATCGAGTTTCCGTTTTTTCTGGGCAAAAAAGCGCCCGTGACCGGAGCGGTGGGTTTGATGGATTACACGGTGCGCTTCAGCGCGACTCTCGAAAACGGCGACATGGATTTTGTCGTCACCACCATCGTGCCCGTTACCACGCTCTGCCCATGCTCGAAGGCGATCAGTGCGGCTGGCGCCCACAACCAGCGCGGGCATGTGACACTCTCAGTGCGCTGCAAAAAGCCGATGTGGATCGAAGACATGGTGCGCCTCGCCGAGGAGTCCGCCAGCGCCGAGTTGTTCAGCCTGCTGAAGCGGCCAGATGAAAAATATGTCACCGAGCAAGCCTACGAGAACCCGGTTTTCGTCGAAGACTTGGTTAGGAATGTCGCTGTTCGTTGCGAGGCCGATCAGAATATTCTCTGGTATCGCGTGGAGGTGGAGAATTTCGAGTCGATCCACAACCACAGCGCCTATGCGCTCATCGAAAAAAAAGGCGTCTAACGCTCAGGCTTCGTTGATTTCTTTCGTCTGGAGTTTGGCAACGAGGAGGCGAAGCAGTCCCACTCCAGCTAGCGCGCCGCTCATGTCCGCAAGCCAATCCTCCAAGCTGAGTCCCGAGCGCCCGGGAATGAATTGCTGATTGTATTCGTCGAGCGCCCCGAGCAACCCCATTATTAGCGCTACTGCCAAGAGCAAACGGATGCCTTGAAGCTTGGCGAGCAGACGCAGGGAGGCGGCCAGAGCCGTCGCTCCTCCCAAGAAAAAGACGAAGTGCAGGATTTTGTCCTGCTGAGGAACGACCATCTTAGGCATCTCCGTCGGCACGCTGTTCGAGACCTGATAAAGTATCACGAGCCAGATTCCGAAAAGGATCGTCGGCACGGCAGGGCGGTTCAGGGTGAAATCGAGCACTCGGGAAAGGATGGACATTGGATCAGTGCGCGATTTTTACCATCCTCCGGGTGAAGTGGAGCTTTTTCGCCAGTATGTTGTTTTTCCGATTTTGAGTCTAATGGGGATTTTTAGACAGAATTTACAAAATTCAAAAAATTGAAGGGAAGCTACTTGTTGGAAAATGACCGCATTTGGTGAGTAGAATTTTCGCGCTTCGCGGAGACTTGGCACGGGGGTTGCTTAATTAGGGATCAAAGGACAACCCGGCCGTAGGGAGGGTAAGCTCACAAACTTGGGGGAGGGAGTGAGCTTGGGACGGCCGGGTTGTTTTTTTTTGCTGCCACCTCCAACTCATTCATGGAGATATCCAGTATTCCTCCTGGTTGTGGATCGCGCCGAGCCTGTAGGGTCCAGTGCTCTAATCCTATGGCTCTGCCTTGAGTCTTTCGTGCCTGTAGTGCTTGTTTGGCGGGGTGGTGTCTGGGGGGCGTTCGGTGGCTTTCGAGGGAATATTTGGGTCAAGCCGGAGGTCGACCCTCCAAGGACTGCGCGCTGCCGCGCGGGCGCTGTAACGGCGTCTCTATGAGCGCCGGGAAAAAGGGCGGATAAAATCCTTTGTTTTGGTCAATCGCAGAAGCGCTTTGCTGCTTCGGCATGACATGGGAATATCGTGTCCGCACGTCCCATTTGTTCTGTCGCCGCCTCGCCGGGAACTCAGTGTCCCCTCAAAAAAAACCATCCTGCGATACCGCCGAGGAGCATAAGCAAGGCAGGGTTGATGTGTTTGGCGAAGAGAATTCCTGTGACGGCGAGGGCGGTTATGCAGGTGATGGTATTGAAGTGGAGGCTGTGGTTGGGGTTGATGCAGGCCGTTTTGCCGACTGCGTGGACGCCTGCGAGCATGAGGCCTATGGTGATCGGGGCCATGCCTTGTTGCACCGAAGCACGCCAAGGGTTTTCCTTGAAATGATCCCAAATGTAGCTGCAGCCGTAGGTCAGAAAACTCGAGGGCAGGTAGAATGCCACGAGCGCGATGATGAGGCCTGCGGCACCGGCGGCTTGCCAGCCGATGAGGGCGACCATCGACATGTTCGGGCCGGGGGCCATCTGGCCCAGACTGTAAATGGTGGCGAATTGGTCGCCGGTGACCCAGTGGTGAAGAGTGACGGTCTCGTGTTCCATCTGCGGCAGCACGGCGCTACCGCCTCCTACGGCGAGCAGCGAGAGGAGGCAGAAGACATTCAGGAGTTTGACGAGATCACTCATGCGGTTGGATTGGTTTTTTGGGGCGGCACAGGATGATCGCGATTGGTGCGATGAGAAAAAGCACCACTGGCAGGGACACATGGTGAAAGGCCACGAGATAATATGTTCCCAGAACGAAACACAGGTCGCGAAGGTTCAGGAATTGCTTCGCGCCGATTTTGAGAGTGACCTGAAGAAGTAGACCCACAGCGGCTGCGGCGACTCCTGCCAGCGCGGCGGCGACATTCGGATTGTGGCGGAAGCGGTCATACAAAATTCCCAACACCAACAAAAGCAACACACCAGGAAGAATCAGGCCCAAAGCTGCCGCAACAGCGCCTTGTGGGCCGGCTAGTTTCCGCCCGGCAATGATCGCCACATTCACGGAGTTCAGCCCTGGCAGTGTCTGGCCGATTTCCAGCGCGGCGAGGAATTCCTCCTCGTCCATCCACTTTTGATCAGTCACCAGCGCATCGCGCAGGTAGGCGACGAGACCGCCGCCAAAGCTGGTGATGCCGATCTTGGCGAACACGCGGAAAATCTCCCGCACGCCGGGTTGTTTACTCGCTGCGGGTGGCATGGGGAGATTGTCCGAGTTGGTAAACAAGCGCTGTCTTGGTCGTGCCGAGCGAGACCCACTCGTGGGCGTCGAGTTGGAGCGTTTTGTAGAAATCCTCCGCCCGCTTCAGGCTCGACTTGTGGATTTCATCTTCGCTGTCAAAGCGGCACTGGAAGGCGAATTCGCCGCAGAAGGCTCGCTCGTATTTGCGTGTGCGCCACACGGCGATTGTTGTTTTGCCATTGAAACCTCCGCCGAAGTGCAACTCGCCCACATCGACCTGCACCTCCTCCACCGCCATATCGTTGACGAGCCGGAGCGGAGTCTCATGGTCCGCACCGACCTGGTGGATCGCTGGAAACGCCCCGGCCAAATCCTTCACGGCGACTTCCAAACCCTCGCGCGGCTTCGCCAGCACGCAATTGTGCGAAAAAATGGAACGCGCACCGCCCAGCGTCTCCCGCAGCGGCAGGAGCTCCTCTTTAAATTTGATTTTTGCGATGCCGCCCGATGTTGCCGGCCGCACATCCACCGCCGCCGCCTCTTTGAAATCCGGATGCCGGAATTTGAATGTCAGCTCCGGAATCCCCTGCGGCCAACCGCCCTTGTAATGCGTGCGCAAACGCAGGATGAAGTGGTTTTTATAAAGCGCAAAATCCTCCGTGTCGTAGAAAAGAACCTCGCGCACATTGCTCTCAAAGGCATTCTCCGCCTCCTTGATCTTCACCCCGAACTTCTTCGCCGTCCCGCGAACGATTTGCCAGAAATCCACGAATGCCTGCGCTGAAGTGAAATGCTGCGCCTGCAAAATAATCTTATACTCGCGATACTGAATCCGATCCTGCGGGGTGTTTTCGATTTCGTGCTTCGACATGTAGCCCATAAACGCACACTCGGTTCCTCAAGGCAAAAGGCTTTTCGCCATTTGCCGTGCAATGAAGTAATCAATTAATCCATGGAACAAAAATCTGTGGCTGTGATCGGGGCCGGGATGGCCGGGATTGGTGCGGCGCGGTTGCTGGCTGATGCGGGATTTCGGGTGGTGGTTTTTGACAAGTCGCGCGGCTTGGGCGGACGGTGTGCGACGAAGCGCTGGGAGGGGCACTCGGTGGATCACGGCGCGCAGTATTTCACGATGCGGGATGCGGATTTTTCGCAAGCGGTGCGAGGGGCTTGCGGCGCGGATTTGCTGGAAATGCAGGCACCGATTGTGGATGAGGTCGGTCGCGAGTTGCCAGGCGAGGGGCGTTTTTTTCATGCGCAGGGAAACAGCCGTCTCGCGCGGGCGCTGGCCGAGGGCTTGGATGTGAGGACGGGTGTGACGATTGAAGCCGTGGAAGACCGCCGCGTGGGCGGTGAGGAGTTCGACCTTATTCTCAGCACGGCTCCTTGGCCGCAAACCGCGAAACTGGCCGGGATTTCAGACGCGCAAAATCCCTACGCTCCGTGTTTGGCGGGGCTTTTTCTCTACGAGGGTGAGTGGGTGGGGGCTTCGACAGCGAGGTATGCCATCAGTGACCGTTCGGGGCATGCGCTGGCTTGGTCGGCTTGCGAGAATCACAAGCCCGGGCGTGTTGGCGAGGGCTTCACTGTCATGGTCGTCCATGCTTCGGAGGAATTCAGCCGCACCCGCCTGGAGGACGATCCGGCAAGCTGGGCTGACGATTTGCAGGCTTTTGTGGAGGAGCGCTGGGAAATTCCATCAAGCGCCTTCCGCGCCGTGCATCCGCACCGTTGGCGATATGCCCGCATTTCGCAGAAAATGGAAATTCCGGAACTGCCCGAGGGATGGCAGTTCGCGGGGGATTTGCTCACTGAGTCACGGGTTGAATCCGCCTGGCTGGCGGGACGGGAGGTGGCGGCACGGATTCTTGCTGGCGCATGAGCCGTGGCGGGCGCACTTTGTTTTCAACATGAAAATCGGAATCATCGGAGCAACTGGTTATGTGGGGGCTCGGCTTTGCCGCATGGCCGAGGCTGCGGGGCATGGCGTAGTGCGGTTTTCGCGAAGCGCGCGGGCCGGTTTTCGCAGGATCGAGGCAACTGGAGGGCTCGATTTTTCGAGCCTGGATGCCGTGGTGAACCTCGCGGGCGAGCCGATTTTGGGACTGTGGACGGCCTCGAAGAAGGAAAAGATTCTGCGCAGCCGTGTGGATACGACGCGTCAGGTGGTCGGCAGTCTTCATTCGGGCGTTAGCGTGCTGGTGAACGCCTCGGCGATTGGATTCTACGGTGACACGCGTGAGCTGGAGGTCGATGAATCTGCTGCGGCGGGAAGTGGTTTTTTGGCCGAGGTCTGCCAGGCCTGGGAGGCTGCGGCGCTGCCTGCCGAGGCGCTGGGGTGCCGCGTGGTGCGGCTTCGTATTGGATTCGTGACCGGCCCCGGCGGTGCCATGGGTTTGGTGCGTCCTGTTTTTCAACTCGGCCTGGGAGGGAATCTGGGTCACGGGCGGCAATGGATGAGTTGCATTCATGTGGACGATGTCGCTGGGATGATTCTCTGGGCGATGGAAAGCCAATCGGTGAGCGGTGCGGTGAATGCCGTGAATCCTCAGCCGGTGCGGAATGCCGAGTTCACGCGCACGCTGGCGCGCGTGGTGCGTCGTCCCGCACTTCTGCCGGCCCCTTCCTGCGCCCTCAAACTCGCGCTCGGCGAGTTGTCGCATGTCATGCTCGACAGCGTGCGTGTGCGTCCGGCGGTAGCGGAGAGCCTGGGCTATGTATTCCGCCATCCAACACTGGAAGCCGGTCTGCGCGCAGGCTGATCTCGCCTTGCGGGTAAGACCAAATTCGCTAAAAACGCCAAATGGAAAAAGAGGCAAAAGTTTTTGTTGCGGGTCATCGCGGCATGGTCGGGAGTGCCATTTTGAGGCGGCTTCAGCGGGCTGGCTTTGAAAATATTCTCACCCGCACACGGCAGGAACTCGACCTTATGGATCGCTCCGCTGTGCGTGGTTTCTTCGAAGCCGAGCGTCCAGATTATGTGGTGGATGCCGCCGCGAGGGTGGGGGGCATAGCCGCCAATTTCGAGAAACCGGTCGAATTCCTCATCGAGAACCTCACGATCCAGAACAATGTCATTCAAGGGGCGGCGGACTTTGGTGTGACGAAGCTCCTCTTCCTCGGCAGCTCCTGCATTTATCCGAAGCTCGCGCCCCAACCGCTCACGGAGGATGCCTTGTTGACCGGCCCGCTGGAACCCACGAACGATGCCTATGCGATCGCAAAGATCGCCGGCATCAAGCTCTGCCAAGCTTATGCCCGCGAGTATGGAAAAAACTTCATCTCCGGGATGCCGACGAATCTTTATGGGCCGAATGACAATTTCGACCTCCAGACTTCGCATGTTCTCCCCGCGCTCATTCGCAAGGTGCATGAGGCCAAGAGGGATGGGGCGAAGGAAGTGGCGGTGTGGGGCAGTGGCACGCCGCGCCGCGAGTTTCTGCATGTGGACGACCTCGCTGACGCCTGTTTTTTTCTCCTTGAAAACTACAGCTCGCCCGAAATCGTGAACATTGGCTGCGGCGAGGATGTCTCGATCAAGGAACTCGCCGAAACAGTCTGCGAGGTGCTTGGGTTCCAGGGATCCCTTGTTTTCGACGCCTCGAAGCCGGATGGAACTCCGCGCAAGCTTATGAATGTCGGCAGGCTTCTGGGCCTCGGCTGGAAACCCCGCATTGGACTCAAAGAAGGCATTCGGGATGCCTACGAGTGGTTTTTGAAAAGCCGTTGAACCCAGGCCTGCTCAAGCGAGCAGGCTGTTTATATAGGCGGAGGGCTCGAAGTTCTCGATTAAAACGACCGTCTCTCCGTTCCGGTGCATGCGGGCTTGAGTGACCAGGATTTCCGGAGTTTTGTGCGGGGCGAAAAGAATGTCGTCATGGGTGGCGTTGAGGTGCTCCGCAAACTTGTCGGGTGTCAGCGAGCCGCCCAGATGATCGCTGCGCCCGGTGGCCACATGGATGGTTCCACGGATTTTTTCGTCCTGAATGTCACGGCCGGACACAGGGAGGATTTGTGTGCCGAAGCCCAGTTCGCCGAGTTCACCCGTCACGGGGTCGGAGACGAGTTTCTTATTATGGGCTTCAACAACCGAGGCATCGCCGCTGAGGAGTTCGGCTTTCTGAATGCGGCCGCCTGCGACATGCATGAGGCCGATTGTGCCGTCCTCGTAGCGCATTGGGAACTTCCCGGAAGCGCCAGTCGGAACATAGTAAATCTCGCCGGCTGGGAGGTTCGCGACATCAGGCTCGCTACCGCGACAGAGGCCGTGGCTTTTCTGTGCCTCTTGGCCTCCGAGTTCGAGCCGGAGCGTGTGGGTTTTTCCATTGAAGAGAAAATCTATCTCCACCCAATCCGCGTTTGTCATGCCGAGGCGCATTTTTTCGGCATCAACGCTTACATCGTCGTAACTCACCGCGAGACCTGTGCGGAGGATGGTTTGGTTGACCCCGTGAAGCGTGGCGCCCCGGAAGCCGTATTGTTTGGCAAAGGCGGTGAGTGGTGCCGTGGCGGAGTAGGTCGAGATGCAGAGAATGATGTCGTAGTTCGGGTAAACATCCTTTTCCAGACTGACTATGCGTCCGTCGGGCGTGTAGGCCTCATCGGGGAGGTCGAGGTTGCTGCCTCCTGTGATCTTGTAGGCATACATCTCGCCGCCGCCGAGTCCGAGTTCTGCGAGGGTGCCGTCGCGGAGTGGTTCGTAGAAGAAATTTACGGCGTTTTTTTGAATCGTCAGTTCCGAGTTTTTCAAAAAGGCGAAGTCCTTGATTTGCGAGGCGTCCGGCAAGTCGATGAGGATGCAAATTTTCTGCCCGGCTTTCGGCTCAAAGGTGCTGCGGAGAAGGTTTGCGAGTCGGAATGCTGGAAAAACGCGGCGCGCGGCTTGTGTGGGAATAGTCATAGGATGCATGCGGACAACTTCTACGCCCGGAGTGTTGGTGACGATTCAAAAAATGCGTTGTGGCTATGAAATCGCTGTTTCAGCGGCGAGGGATTCTGGTTTATGGATTCGCGAGGTGAATTATCTCACAGCTATCCTCTGCGGCCTTGCGCTTCTGGTTGCCCAGTATTTTGTGGGACGGGGACCATATCCCTTTCTACCCCTCCCGGCGTATGCCGTGCTTTGTCTGGCCGGGCTGTCATGCGTCTGGCAGATCACGCGGAGGGAGTTTGTCGTGCCTCGTTGGCACTGCGTCTCTTTAGCTGCCGCCCTTGTCGCCTGGATTGCGATTCCGCTGCTGGGCCAGTCCGATCTTTGGTTGCCAGCTGCGCTGCTGCGAATGGTTCTGGCGTGCTGGATTGTTTACGGGTTGCTTGTTTTTGTCATCACTGGCACCGGCGAAAGGCTCGTCTTCCTCTCGATCTTGCTCGTCGGATCGTTTGTGCAAGCGGCTTTTGGGATTTTTCAATACATGTTTCCTGATGCGCACCCGCATCTTGGCTGGATTTCGGAACTTTGCCCCGAGCGCATGGAGGGCCATGCTTTTCGGGCGAGGGGACTTTATTACAACGCCAACCACCTCGCCTGGCTCTTGAACTTCGCGGGGGCATTCGCCCTCTCCATCGGCGTCTGGGGCCGGGTCGGCCTGTGGCCGCGCGTCCTTCTGCTCTACGGAGCGGCGATGTTCTTCGGCGCGGGCATCCTCACACAAAGTCGGGGGGGCTTGATTGGAGCCGGCACTGCATTGGCGGTTTTCCTCATTCTCAGCACCCGTGGTCTGATGCTCGGAGCCTGGGGCAGCCGGGGGCGGATGTTTGGTTTGGTGGCCTTGGCTGTTTTAGTAACTCTGGGCACGGCTTGGCAGGCTTATGAGTCGAGCGATCTCGCTCAATACCGCATTCTGAAGGCGGGTGAGGAAACATATCGCGCAACCGTTTGGAAAACGGCCTTTCGTCAATGGCAGTCCGAACCTCTGTTAGGAACAGGCCTTGGCACTTTCACCAATTTCGCACGCCAATACAGGTTCCGCGCGGATGCGTTGGATGATGTTTTCGCCCACAATGACTGGGTGCAGGCGCTCGCGGAAATCGGCCTGATCGGCGCCGGTCTCGGCTTTTGCGTTTTGCTCGTGCATCTTACTTCGGGATGGAGGTCGGTCGTCGTCGATCTACGCCAACGAATCGCCGCTGGTGGGTCGCCTGTGAGTTTGAAGGCCGCGATGCAGATGGGAGCCATATCCTCGCTCGCCGCGTTTGCTGTTCATTCGTTCTTCGACTTCAACATGCAGGTTCCGGCCAACGCGCTTTTGCTTTGCGTTTCACTGGCCATCTTGGCATCGCCGGGGCGAAGGGTTTCGTCCGAGCCGGTCCCGGTGTTTGCCTCGCGCCTGGCTTTTGCAAGCCTCCTTGCAGCAGCTCTGGTGCTGGGATGGAGTTCTTGGAAAGACCTCCCCGCCGAGTTGGACTGGGTTCGCGCTGATGCCGCACTGGCGCGCGGAAATTCCGAACGAGCACTGGAACTTGCCGAAGCCGGCATATCGGCAAACCCGAAGCACAGCGCCCTCGCCGCCACCGGGGGACGGGTTGCACTTGCTCTCGGAAAGGATACTCGACTTTCGGAAGTCGAGCAGCGCCGACTGCTGCAGCGCTCATTGGAATTGTCCGCAATTGCGGCGCAAGGAGAACCCGGCGATGCCTGGCACCTCCTGAACCTCGCCCACGCCCACGACAACCTCGGAAATTTCGAGCAAGCCAGACCGTTCCATAAGGCCGCCATTGCAAAGGCTCCCTACTACGCGACCCCCTACGAATTTTATGGGCTCCATCTGGAATTGTCCGCTTCACCCGCCGAGGCTGTTCGCCTTTACGAACTTGCCCTCCATCTCCCGGCCTCCACCTTTGCCTCACAGCGGAGAGATTTTATTTTGAGGCTCCACAAGTAGATTCTTTTTTGGATTTTCCTATTCGATTCAGCATCGACTGTTACGAAATCGTAACATAAGATGCCACAAACCTCTTGAGTTGTGACAGCGAATCCATCGATACTTTGCTATTTCCAGCGCCAATTATGAACCTAAATGCAAAACTCCTCTCATGCGCCAGCATGGCACTTACCGCAGTGTTGCCAATTGGTGCATTTGCTCAAAACACCTCTCGGCAAAATCAATCATCTCAAGCAACCTCCACTGCGAACCAGTTATCGCCTGCACAAGCCTCTCAAGTTTCAGCCGCTCTTACCAAAGCTTTTGGATCAAATGGAGACAGTGCAGCTCTCATTGCCGCTGTTGCTGAAATGTCCAAGGCAAATCCTGAGCAAGCCGCCGCGATCGCTGCAGCAGCTACTGCTGTTGCTCCCGCGTTGTCGGCGCAAATCGCCGCCAGCGCTGCCGCCGCTGCTCCAGCACAAGCTGCTGCCGTTGCCTCCGCTGTAGCTGTAGCCGCACCTGCACAAGCAGCCGCAGTTGCTTCTGCAGTAGCCGCCGCTGCGCCCGCCCAGGCCGCTGCCGTTGCCGCTGCAGTCGCTTCGGCCGCTCCAAGTCAAGCAGCAGCAGTAGCTGCCGCCGTTGCCACGGCCGCGCCCGCTCAAGCTGCGGCAGTTGCTGCAGCGGTTGCCACAATGGTTCCTGCAGCAGCAGCACAAGTTGCTGCCAGCGTTTCTGCGGCTGTTCCTGTAGCCGCTGTGCAGATCGCCCAAAGCGTCTCCTCGGCGGTGCCAGCACAATCCTCCGCTGTGGCCGCCGCAGTCGTGGCAGCTGTTCCCTCGGCGGATGCTGCAGCAGTTACTGCCGCAGCAACCACGGGTGCACAGCAACCAGCTCAAAATTCCAATCAGCCACTCAACACCGGTGACCAAGGCTCTGAAACCGTTGGTCAAAGCTTGCCTGGCTCGAATGGCGGGACTGGAACAGGCGGAAGTGGAACTCCGCCGCGCCCAACCAATGCATCAAATTAGAAGAGTTTGACGCCTGTTTAAATTTCCTAAACACTACCCACCAAGATGACTAAAAACTTTATCTTATCATTTGTCTGCCTCGCCTCCTACTCATCCGCTTTGTTGGCTCAGCAAGCATCCGAGGAATTCTACGGTTCCCCCGCTCCTGCGGATTTTCCGCAATTGGAAGGACAACCTGTCGATGATAATGCCTCGGCTGTTGAAGAACCAAGCCAGACAGATTCCGGCGGCGTTTTTGACAAGAAACCTTACTCGTTCTCCTTTGCAGTCCGCGAGGGGTATGATGACAACCTCTTCACAACTCAGACAGACCGTGATGCCAGTTTTTACACCAACTTCGCAGGAGGGGTTGAACATAAAATTGAAAACTCACGCCTTCAACTCTCAGTTGCACTAAATGGAGGGGTGACCTATTATTACACGCGCCCTGGCAACAAGTTTGACTATACAGGTGCTGTGAACCTTCAAGGACTCTACAAAATCAACCAACGATTCACGCTGAATTTCTCAACCAATACAGCCTATCTTTCACAGCCTGACCTAGAGGTGCCCGGAACAAGTGCTCGTAACAATGGAGACTATATGTTTTCCTCCACAACCATTGCGGGTGCTTACCAGTGGGCTGAAAAATTTTCGACCGACACAAAGTATAACTTTACGCCATTTCTTTATGTTGAAGATCAACTTAACCAAGATCAAGGACGCATAGAGCAAACTATCGGACAGTCTTTCAGGTGGCTTGTGCTTCCAAAAACAACGGCCATCGTCGAATACCGAGCCAACCCAGTCAATTATTACTCTGCCCCGCTGGACAACTTTGGCCAATTCTTTCTGCTCGGCGTTGATCAAGTTTTTAGCCCGAAGTTCAAAGTCACCTCGCGCGGTGGTGCTGAATTGCGCTTCTACAGTTCTGACAACAACAACCCCGATTATTTCGGGCCGTTCTGCGAGTTGAATGGAATGTATGAATACCAGAAGAATTCCAGCATCGGTCTGAATCTCCGCTACGGAACCGAGGCCTCTGGATTGAATGGCGCGGCGACACGCAATACTTTTCGCCTAGGGGTCAATATTGTGCAGGGCATCACGCCGAAGCTTTCCTTTAACCTGGGTGCTAACTATCAGAACAATTTTTACAATGAATTTGACAAGCAGGATCCCAACTCTGATTTTTATGAAAACATTGTCGAGTTCAGTGTAGGAGCGAATTTCAAGATAAATAAATCTTTTGAACTCCAAGGTGGATACACGCGCACCGTGGATGCTGCCCCTGCCTCAGAGCAGTTGAGTTACACCCGTAATGTGGTGTTCGTAGGAGCCAATATGCAGTTTTAACTGCTGAGGATTTACTGCATATTTGTATTAAATACCTTAATTCTAAATTGCGCTTTCTGGTCGGCTTCGCGCTTTGTTTTGCCGACGATGGGTTAGGCTCTATATTGTTTGCCCGCTTGCAAACAATGTGCCTACATAGACATTATCAAAAATGAATAAGGAAGAATCCAACGAACTTCAACTCCACTTCCTCGACTACTGGCGCGTCATACGAATACGGCTTCCGCTTATTGTTCTCGTATTCCTGCTTGTTGTCATCACCACGGGTGTGGTGACCTATTTTCTTCCGAAGCAATACGAATCCAGTGTCACGATGCAGATCAACCAGAATGACACCTACCTAAAGTTATTTGATGATCGTGGGGGTGGAGGGGGATTTGACCCTCGTTTCATCACCACGCAATTCGAGATCATTCAGCGTAAAGAAATCCTTTATCCGGTGATCGAGGCACTCGGACTCGAGCAAAAGTGGAAAAAACTCTACGGCATTGTTGGAAAGGAACAAACCCTCTTCCGAATAAGAAAAATGATCGATGTTCGCGAGATTCGAAACACCGAACTCATCCAAATCAGCGTTCTGGACCAGGATAAAAACGAAGCCTCGGAAATTGCTAATCGCATTGCGGAAGAGTATCAGCGCCGCCGTATCGGGGAGCAGCAAGGCACGGTCAATAGATCACTCATACAACTGAAGGATGAAGTCGCCAAACAAAGCCGCCGAGTCGATGAGCTCCGTGCTGAGGCGCAACGCATTCGGATCGAAAACGAAATTCAGGATCTAAATCCCGATAGCGTTGTGGATCCGATGCAGGCGGCAAACGAAGTTTTGCTTTCAGTCGAGCAGCAAGTGAGCACAGAGCGTCTCAGGCTTTCCTCCCTTCGGGCGAAATACGAGCAGATCAGCAAGTTGACCGATGATCAGATCATGCGCAGCATCAGCACGCTTGATGTTCAAGATCCGACCATCATTCAAATGCTTCCACAGTATCAAGAAGTTGCATCTGAAGAGGCGCGTTTGCTCAACAGCGGGCTTGGTAGCAACCATCCGACAGTAAAATCCATGCGTGCTAAAAAAGAAGTGATGTCGAAGCAGTTGGCATCACAGATAGCCTCTTTGCGAGCTAGTATGGAAGCCAATATTCGAATTGGTGAGGAATCCATCAAGGAATTGGAGCAAAGGCTGAGAGAATCTCAAAGCAAGCAACAGACATCAAAAACACGCGCCTCGGGTTACTATGAGGCTAAAAATAACTATATACAGGCCAAGCGGATTCTAGAGGCTGCTGAGATGCGGCTTTCCACGGAAACAATGCAGCGAACGATGCCTCAAGATCCGGCTGTGATCTGGGAGCGTGCGGAACCTGCGGATTTCCCTTCGCGACCCCGGGTTTTGCTGAACATGATTCTTGGTATCGTCGTCGGATTAGGCTTTGGCGTAGGCTTGGCATTTTTCATTGAGTATCTTGATACAAGCGTGAAGACCTTGGAGGAGGTGGAGTCTCTTCTGAAAGTGCCTGTCTTGGCGGTTATTCCAAAGAATATAAGTCTCCTCATCAATGGCAAGGATGACAATCCCGATTCTGAGGCCTACCGCATCATGCGCACGAATATTGAATTCAACCGCAAATCACCATCTGCAAGTTCGATCACAATCGTGAGCGGTGGACCTAGTGAAGGTAAATCCACAACACTTAATAATTTAGCTTATACATTTGCCAAGGGGGGATACACAACCCTTCTGGTGGACGCCGATCTGCGCAGACCTTCGCAGCACAGAATTTTTGGAGTGGACAATAAGGCGGGCTTGAGTGACTATCTTACAAAGAATTTTGAATTAGAAGACGTTGTAAAGCAAACCAAGCTTGACAATCTCTATTTTCTTCCCAGTGGATTGCTCCCAAGTGATGCCGTGGGTATCTTGAACTCCCAGCGGATGCTCGATATGATTCAAGACGCGAAAAGTCGCTTTGATATCGTCTTCTTCGATTCGCCTCCAATCTTGGGTGTTAGTGATGCCTCTGTGTTGTCGAGTGAGGTTGATCTCACAATCATTGTCGTTCAACACCGCAGGTTCCCCAAGAGCATGCTACAGCGAGTCAAGTTGGCTATTGATAATGTGGGAGGTAAAACGCTTGGCGTTGTTCTCAACAATGTGGATGTTCGCCACGACCAATCTTACGAATACTATACAAGCTACTACAATTATTATCATAAACCGGTTGCAAATCCGCAAAAAAAACAGATGGAATCGAATGTTGATTCCGTTCAAGTGGTTCAATCTGTAAAAACAAAAGATAAAAATAGTGAATATTAAAAATCTTCTAAAATTGCTCCTTGCGCCACTTGTTTTTTTACCACATTTGGTTTTAGCTCAGGATGCTCTGTTGAGGTCTGGAGACACGATTGAGTTGCGGATTGGTGGAGTGCCTCCTGAGGAAGTGCAGCAGGTCACTGGTCCATATGCAATTGATGGAGATGGTTATGTAAATCTTCCTCATATTGGGAAAATCCGAGCCGACCAAACCACGCAATCGGAGCTTCAGAGAGCTATAGAGAATGCCTATCGCTCTCAACAAATCTATACAAATCCATCCATCACACTCACTATTCCAAACACGGCGCGTTTTGTGAACACTGGAGGGGAAGTTAAAGCTCCTCAACGGGTTCCTTTTACAGCAGACCTTACTCTTCTTGGTGCAATCAGCGCCTCGGGCGGATTCACCGAATTCGCCGACCAGAAAAAAGTCCGTCTTCTCCGCGATGGCAAGGTGACCATCGTTAATGTCAAAGATGTTCGTAAAGACCCGGAGAAGGATATTCGCCTTAAACCTGGCGATAGGATCGAAGTTCCGCAAAGTTTTTGGTGAGTTTATAGACGATTTTTGATGAATAATTTTGAAAATGAGGAACTCCCGTGGTTTTGCATCAAATGCAAACCTCGTCAAGAATCCACGGCTAAGCGGAGTATTCTAAGGGATATTGGCGCGGAAGTTTTTTGTCCGATGCTTCGATTTGAGCGTGCGCGGCGCAGCGGTAGGGTTCGTGTCACGGAAGCGATGTTTCCGGGTTATTTGTTTGCGCGCTTCAACTACCGTAGCCAGCACCGTCATTTGGGCGTATGCCATGGAGTTTCCCACATCGTCAAGTTTGGAGGCATCGCAGCGGTTGTCGGGGATGATATTATCAAAGCCTTGCGCGAGGTTGTGGTGGATGCAGAAACGGTGGAAATCCGCACACAGATCGAGGTGGGCAGCGAGGTGCAGGTTCTCAAGGGGGCCTTCAGCGGAATTCGCGCCATCGTCACTCAGGTTCTTCCTGCCCAGGCTCGTGTGAAAGTTCTCCTCGAACTCCTCGGCATGGAGCGCGAGGTCGAAATCGAGGAAAGCGGCGTCTTGCCGCACATCGCCCATCCTTTGGCTCCCGGTTAGTTTGTCTTCAAAATTTTGGGCATTTGCCCTGTTTGAGCGGCGGGAGGCGTAGCCTTCACGCCCGGAGGTTTTGGTGGGTTGATGGCTCGCACATTGGACTTTGTGAGCAGCGGAATTTCACGCAGGGCTTCGATTCGGACTTTTGCGATGCCCCGGTCGTAGGTGCCGAGTTTTTTTGCGGCGGCGACGCTGAGGTCAATGATGCGACCCTTGATATAAGGACCGCGATTGTTGACCCGCACGATGATCGAGTTGCCGGTTTTTAAATCTACAACCCGAACGCTGGTGTTGAATGGCAGTTTCTTGTGTGCCGCTGTGAAATCTCCGGCGCGGTAGGTCTCGCCATTTGCCGTCAAGCGGCCAATCCAGCGCCCGCCATACCAAGAGGCCATTCCATACTCCACCAAAGTTGGTGTGCCGGAGAAAACCTGCGCCTCGCGTCCATCGGCAGATGTGTCAATGACCATGCGGGTCTGGCATCCGGCCAAGAGAAGGCAAAAAATCAACCCCCACGCGCCATACCAGAATCGGCAGGGGCGTTGTTGAAGAGTTATATCGGGGGGCATGGGGCGTGGGAATCCAATATGGCGAGGGCGGCTGAAAGTGCGGCCTCGGGAGAGGGCAATTCGCTTAAATTCAGCGCGGGAAAAGTAAATTGTGTGCGTCCCCAGGTCAATTGGCGTTTCGCGTAGCGTTGGGTCGCCATCACCATGGCGGCCTTGCAGTCCCCTTCGCTGATTTCGCCCCGGATGAGTTGCTGAATTTCTTGAAAGCCGATGGCGCGGCGTGCGCCCTCTCCCGAATGAGAGGCGGCACGGACTTCCTCAACCACGCCGGAAAGAAACATGGATTCAACATTCGCGGCGATGCGACTGCGCACATCTTCGCGATCCCGCGTGAGCACGAGCCCGCGAAAAAGCCCCTTGTCCTTGCTCCAAGCGTCACGGGATTCAGCCAAGGGCTTTCCGGTGAGAATAACGATTTCGAGAGCGCGGCGGACTCTCACAGGATTTTGAGTGTCAATCGCAGAAGGTGCCGCCGGATCTTTTTCAGACAACTCAGCCAGCGCATCTTCAATAGGTATGGCCGTGATGCGGGCGCGCAAGGCGGGATCGGTTTTGGGCATTTCCGCCAAGCCGTGCGTGAGGGCTTTCAGGTAGAGGCCGGTTCCTCCGGTTAAAATTGGCACGCGACCGCGCGATTGGATGTCTCGGATGCAGCGCCAAGCCTCTTCTGCATAGATTGCAGCATCGAACCCTTGCTTGAGATCTAAAAAACCCACCAAGTGGTGGGGAACCAGCGCGCGCTGGGCCGGCGTGGCTTGGGCCGTGAGGATCGGCAGTCCGGTGTAAATTTGAAAAGCATCCGCCCCTACGATTTCTCCTCCGAGGTGGAGCGCCAGCGCGACGGCGAGAGCGGATTTTCCCGCGCCTGTGGGCCCCGTCACGATGATCGGACGGGGCCCCTTGGCGAAGGATGTTTGTGTGTTACTCAGCTGCCGGGGCGGCGGTGCGTTCGGAGCGGCGCTCCTCAAGAGCTTTGGCTCCGCTCACCACGAGTTTGCGTCCCATGAATTCCTTGTCGTGGAGATCCGAGACAGCGCGTTTTGCTTCATCCACCGACTGCATTTGCACAAAGGCAAATCCCTTGGAGCGCATGTTGTGGCGATTCACAACGATTTCGACATTCTGCACTGACCCGACTCCGTTGAAGAGGTCGAACAGGTCGCTTTCGCCAGCGTCGAACGAGAGGTTGCCGACATAGAGGCGGGGCGAAGTGACTTCGACCACCTCCGGTGTGCGCATGCCGGTCGGGCGCTCGCTGCGGCTCTGGCGCTCGCGGGCGGGGCGCTCGGAGGAGGCGCTTTCAGTAGTGCGGGTTTGGCGTTCCTCGCGGGCAGGTCTTTTTGTTTCCTCAGGTTTTCCGGTCAGGAATCCGAGGATGCGTGCGAGGAGCGATTTTTTGGCTTTGGGTTTGTTTTCGTGTTGGGTGGAGCCGGATCGGCTGCCGCGATCGGAGCGTCGGCCGGACCCTCGGCGTGACGAGCGGCGTGTTCCGCTGGGTGAGTATTCTGATGACATGGTTTCTAGTATTGCGTTGCGTGGCCGACCCGCCGTGCGGAGAAATCCTCTCCACAGGAACGGCGCGGACGGCAGTTCTGCTGCCGACGATGCGCACCCCCTTGCGAGTGTGTGCTTAACGCACACCACAAAGAACATGAGTGACGCGATGAATTCAGACCTTGGACCGAAATAAAATGGGTCGCTGGAACCGTATTGCATAGATGATAGCGTCGGAAGCATTTTTACTATTCCGTTTGTCAAAGGGAAACTCAAGACGGAAATCATGCGTAGAGATATCGAAATGCATTTATTTTGCTTATGTCGCGGTTTTTTTGTTCGATGTTCTTGTTTCATGAAATTCCTCCTCCCGCTGATGATTCTACTTTTTTCCGGTTGCGCAGCCATCGAGCAGGCTGATCGCTCCAATACTGAGAGGCTTTTGGCGGCCGCTGGATTCAACCCGAATCCGGCGATTGAAAAAAGTCGTTTCGTGCGGGAAGGCAGGCGAACAGTGGTGGTGTGAACAAAACCGACACCGCCCACGCCGCACAAAACGATACTTTCAATTTCAACCCGCTTTT